>JAFTNV010000031.1 GCA_017451685.1 Alistipes sp. | reverse complement strand
TTACGAGTACCATACGAGTCTCACCTGAAGGCAACTTGATAATAGCGAATTTACCCTCGCGTGCCAAAAGCTGAGCATACGAACCGGCAGAACGTGCCATTGCAGCACCCTGACCGGGGTAGAGTTCAATATTGTGAACCAACGTACCGAGCGGAATCTCCGAGAGGAACAATGTGTTACCTACCTCAGGAGCTACGCCTGTACCGCTGATTACTCGCTGACCAACCTCCAAGCCGTTAGGTGCAAGGATGTAGCTCTTCTGACCATCAGCATATACCACCAAAGCGATACGTGCCGTACGATTAGGATCGTACTCGATAGTCTTTACTACGGCCTCCATGCCATCCTTCTGACGCTTGAAGTCTACGTTACGATACATCTGCTTGTGACCACCACCGATGTAACGTACCGTCATCTTACCGCTATTGTTACGACCACCTGTGCTCTTCTTGGGGCTCAAGAGAGACTTCTCAGGGGTTGTTGCGGTGATCTCATCGAACGTGCCGATAATCTTATGTCTCTGACCGGGAGTTACCGGCTTAAATTTTCTTACTGCCATCTTTTCTCAAAAGTTTAGATGTTACTGTAAAAATCAATCTGATCACCGGCCTTCAATGTGACAATAGCCTTCTTGAAGTTGTTGGTGCGACCCTGAAGCAGACCTGCCTTGGTGTAGCGGCTCTTCTGCTTACCCATGTAATTGATAGTGTTGACATCGGTAACCGTAACATTGTACATCTTCTCTACAGCATTACGTACCTGCAACTTGTTAGCTCTAACGTCAACAATAAAACCGTAGCGGTTCAGTTTCTCGCCCTGAATCGTCATCTTCTCGGTCAAAATAGGCTTAATAATTACTTCCATTTCTTTGAGTCTTTTTAAGCTAACATTACATTGATTACATTCTCTGCGCCCTCAACCAACACTACTGCCGATGCATTCATCACCTCGTAAGTATTGAGGTTCTGTGCCAAGATAGGCTTCACCGACGGAATGTTGCGGCATGAGAGCTGGAAGTTGACGTTCGTCTCCGGCAGAACGACCAACACCTTCTTGTTCTCTACGTTCAGAGCCTTTGCCATTGCAACAACGGCCTTTGTCTTGGGTGCCTCCATTGCGGGATTCTCCAAAACGCAGATTGCGCCGGCCTGGGCCTTGTAGGTAAGCGCGCTACGACGTGCAAGCTGCTTAAGCTTCTTGTTGAGCTTGAAGCTGTAGTCGCGGGGCACGGGACCGAATACACGGCCACCACCGGGGAACAAGGGCGACTTGATGCTACCACAACGTGCACCACCGGTACCCTTCTGACGCTTCAACTTACGTGTTGAGCCGGCTACCTCGTTACGCTGCTTTGCCTTGTGAGTACCCTGACGCTGATCAGCCAAATACTGCTTAACGTCGAGGTAGATAGCGTGGTCATTAGCCTCCACGCCGAAGACTGCGTCTGAAAGGACTACCTTACGACCTGTCTCCTGTCCTAATGTGTTCAATACAGCTAATTCCATACTACTTCTCAATTGTTAAATAAGAACCCTTTGCTCCCGGAACTGAACCCTTCACCAAGATGAGGTTGCTCTCGGGAATTACCTTTACGACCTTAAGGTTCAGAACCTTAACTGTCTCGCCACCCATCTGGCCGGGAAGACGCTTACCGGGGAAGACACGTGACGGATAAGATGATGCACCAAGCGAACCGGGCTTACGCTGGCGGTTGTGCTGACCGTGAGTCTGACCACCTACACCACCGAAACCGTGACGCTTAACTACACCCTGGAAGCCCTTACCCTTAGAGATGCCTGTTACGTCTACCCAGTCCTCCTCAGAGAACATCTCAACCGTAAGGCTATCACCAAGGTTCACTTCAGGCATACCCTTGAACTCTACAAGCTTACGCTTGGGGGTAACGCCGGCCTTCTTGAAGTGTCCTAACAAACTCTTGCTGGTGTGCTTCTCGCTCTTGTCGTCATAGGCAATCTGAACCGCCTCGTAGGTATCCTTCTCAACGGTCTTGATTTGCGTAACCACACACGGACCAGCCTCGATAACAGTGCATGGTATGTTCTTACCCTCGGCACTGTAAACGGAAGTCATTCCGATTTTCTTTCCAATTAGTCCTGACATTGTACTGTCTAATTACGTTTGTTTGTTAAATAGTGAATTATATATACCTATATATTATATAGGCTTTGCCGGGCATCGGGACAACTCCTCGCGGAGCTGTCCATACCCGAGCGAGTCGTTATCAAACCTTAATCTCAACCTCAACACCTGAAGGCAACTCGAGCTTCATCAAAGCATCGATAGTCTTCGTCGTTGATGAATAGATGTCGATAATGCGCTTGTAAGTGCAGAACTGGAACTGCTCGCGTGCCTTCTTGTTTACGAAGGTTGAACGGTTTACAGTGAAAATCTGCTTGCGCGTGGGAAGGGGCACCGGACCGCTTACCATAGCATCGGTAGCCTTCACCGTCTTAACGATCTTCTCTGCTGACTTGTCAACGAGGTTGTGATCGAAAGACTTCAACTTGATTCTAATTTTCTGATTCATATCTAATCTCTATTATTACTCTAAATCCTTACGCTTGCCGCTCGACTTCTCGATGATCTCCTTTGCAAGGTTTGCAGGAACCTCCTCGAAGTGAGAGAACTCCATTGATGATGTTGCACGACCAGAAGAGATGGTACGAAGCACGGTAACGTAACCGAACATCTCCGACAGGGGCACACGAGCCTTGATGACACGTGCTGTACCCTTCGACTCCATACCCTGGATCTGACCACGACGCTTGTTCAAGTCGCCGATGATGTCACCCATGTTCTCCTCGGGAGTAACAACCTCAACGCTCATAACAGGCTCCATGATAACCGAGCCGGCCTTGGGAGCTGCTACGCGGAAACCGTTGCGTGCGCAAATCTCGAATGAGAGCTGGTCTGAATCGACGGGGTGGAACGAACCATCCTTCAACGTAACCTTCATTGAGTCGATGGTGTAGCCTGCCAAAGCACCGTTTGCCATTGCTGACTCGAAGCCCTTCTGAACAGCGGGGATGTACTCCTTAGGCACATTACCACCCTTAACCTCATCAACAAACTGAAGACCCGTAACACCCTCATCTGCGGGGCCTATCTCGAAGATGATGTCGGCGAACTTACCACGACCACCGGTCTGCTTCTTGAATACCTCGCGGTGCTGAACCGTAGCCGTAAGAGCCTCCTTGTAGTTAACCTGGGGAGCACCCTGGTTAATCTCCACGCCGAACTCACGACGAAGACGGTCAACGATGATGTCGAGGTGAAGCTCACCCATACCCGAGATGATGGTCTGACCACTCTCCTCGTCGGTACGTACGGTGAAGGTAGGATCCTCCTCTGCGAGCTTCGCAAGAGCGATGCCGAGCTTATCGAGATCCTTCTGAGTCTTAGGCTCAACAGCCAAGCCGATAACGGGCTCGGGGAAGGTCATCTGCTCGAGTACCAACGGTGCATTCTCAGCGGTGAGGGTATCACCGGTGCGAATCTCCTTGAAGCCGATAGCTGCGCAGATATCACCTGCCTCTACGCGCTCCATAGGATTCTGCTTGTTGGCGTGCATCTGGTAAAGACGTGAGATACGCTCACGCTTGCCGCTACGTGCGTTGTATACGTAAGAACCGGCATCCAAAACGCCCGAGTAAACGCGCACGAAAGCCAAACGACCTACGAAGGGGTCGGTAGCAATCTTAAACGCCAAACCGCAGAAGGGGTCGTTAACCGATGACTCACGCTTCTCGGTCTCCTCGGTCTTGGGGTTTATACCCTCAACAGCGGGAACATCCAGCGGTGAGGGAAGGAATGCCATGATGTAATCGAGGAGCTTCTGAACACCCTTGTTGTGGAACGACGAACCGCACATCATGGGCACCAACGTCATGTTGATGGTAGCCGTACGGATGGCTGCGATAAGCTCGTCGGGAGTGATAGAGTCGGGATCCTCGAAGAACTTCTCCATAAGAGCGTCGTCGGTAGCTGCTACCTCCTCGATAAGCTTTGCACGCCACTCGGCAGCCTCCTCCTTCATCGAAGCAGGAATCTCCTTGAGCTCGAAGTTGTCGCGCACGGTCTTATCGTCGTAGTAGTAGATAGCATTATTATATATAAGGTCTACCAAGCCCTCGAACTTATCCTCCGAGCCGATGGGCAATACTACGGGGAGAGCCGTAGCACCGAAGTGCTCCTTAATCTGGGCACATACAGCGAGGAAGTCCGCGCCTGTACGGTCCATCTTGTTTACATAACCGATACGGGGTACGTTGTACTTATCAGCCTGGCGCCATACGGTCTCAGACTGGGGCTCAACACCACCCACGGCGCAGAATGTTGCAACAGCACCATCCAACACGCGGAGTGAACGCTCAACCTCAACGGTGAAGTCAACGTGTCCCGGGGTATCGATCAAGTTGATCTGATACTGATTGTCCTTGTAGTTCCAAAACGCGGTGGTTGCAGCTGAGGTGATGGTGATACCACGCTCCTGCTCCTGAACCATCCAGTCCATAGTGGCTGCACCCTCGTGTGTCTCACCAATCTTGTGGGTCTTACCCGTGTAGAAAAGGATACGCTCCGAGGTAGTGGTCTTACCGGCATCGATGTGAGCCATGATACCGATATTACGCGTATATTTAAGATCTCTTGCCATCTTGGTCTACCTGTTTTAGAATCTGAAGTGTGCAAATGCCTTGTTAGCCTCAGCCATACGGTGCATCTCCTCCTTACGCTTGAAGGCGGCACCCTGCTGGTTGTAGGCATCTACTATCTCTGCTGAGAGTTTCTCTGCCATTGACTTGCCCGAACGCTTACGTGAATAAAGGACAAGGTTTTTCATTGAAATCGAAACTTTGCGCTCGGGACGAACCTCCGTGGGAACCTGGAATGTCGCACCACCGATACGCTTTGACTTTACTTCGACCTGAGGTGTGATATTCTCAAGAGCCTGTTTCCAGACCTCCAGAGGAGATTTATCAGCATCCTTCATCTTCTTGCCTACCAACTCCAATGAATCATAGAAGATAGTGTAAGCAATACTCTTCTTACCATCCAGCATAAGATTGTTCACGAAACGTGTAACCTCCACGTCGTTGAACTTCGGATCCGGAAGTAGAATTCGCTTTCTTGGCTTAGCTTTTCTCATTGTTGCTTGCTAATTTAATAAATACAATTTCTTAATCTGATTACTTCTTACCTGCCTTAGGACGCTTAGCACCATACTTCGAGCGACGCTGACGACGACCGTCAACACCTGCTGAATCGAGGGCACCACGTACCAAGTGGTAACGTACACCGGGGAGGTCCTTAACACGACCACCACGAACGAGCACGATTGAGTGCTCCTGCAAGTTGTGGCCCTCGCCGGGGATGTAGGCGTTGACCTCCTTGCCATTAGTCAATCTTACACGTGCAACCTTACGCATAGCCGAGTTAGGCTTCTTGGGAGTAGTGGTGTACACACGAGTACATACTCCACGGCGCTGAGGACACGCTGCGAGGGCGGGTGACTTACTCTTGTCTACCGCGCTTACTCGACCGTTTCTTACTAACTGTTGAATAGTTGGCATTTCTAAAACTTTTTGTCCTTTAAATTTTTGTTAACTGTTTCAATTCCCTTTTGCGAGAAATTGCCCGCAAAGATACGCATTTTTTCTGACTTACAATATATATAGGGACTTTTTTCGTGCTGAATTGTTGAAAACTTACGATTTTGCGATAGAATTTTCTTATTCTATTTTCAAAATTATAATACCGCGTTTATGACAAAATAGTTATCTCATTGTATTTGTGCGCATTACGATTTTTGACCCATTTTTCGAGGTTAGGCACGAACTTCAAAAATCGCAAATTTCGCATTTAGAACAAATATTGCCTATATGACGCATTAGTGAGCGTGGCCACAACTGAGGTCATTTTTGCATTACGCCAATTCTTTACTATCTTTGCCGTGGTATGATACTCGACATTACGCGACACAAGTTTTTCGAGGGGTTTGCAACGCTCCTGCTCTTTGCTATCGTAACAACCATAGCAACGGGCATATCGCATATCCCCATCGAGACAGATGTCGCAACAAACGCTGCACCACTCGGTGCGCTCATCAGGCACTTCGCGGCACGTCACAGCGTGCTCTCGATCATAGCGTTAGCGCCCATCTTTGTCTATGCCGTACTACGCCTTGCGCGCGCGACAGCACGTGCCTCGCTCTATCCCCAGGGCACCCTCGCAGCGATATCCCTCGGTGCCATAGTGCTCATGGCACTGATACCCTCGGCCGAGTATGCCATGCTATCCATCGTAGCACTGCTTGCGTGCGAGGCCGTAGGTCGTCTGCTATACTGCTTCGGGCCCAACATACGGGCACATCACCTCTTCACCGCGATGTTGGCATTAGGCACACTACCCCTCGTTGACGGCGTTCTCGTGCCCATAGTCGCGGTCGTGGCGCTCCTCACAATACTGCTGCGCGGCACGCTGCGCGAGGCGATAATAACGCTCGTGGGAGTCTTCGCTCCGCTGTTTATATGTTGCTACATCGAGTGGCTGATGATGGGCGACTTCGGAGCTCCACTCGAGGGCATCAAGGGCACGTTGCTCGCAGCATCGTACACCTCAATAATAGGTTACATAACGCTCCCGCGACTGATATTCCTCGGCACGCTGATAGCGTTAGCGCTCCTAAGCATAATACTCTACTTCACCAACCGTGTATCGCTTGGCAGTGGCGCACGTAACGTATGGTTTGTGCTCCTCATGTCGATAGTAACGCTCACAGCATCAATGCTCTTAGGCTACATCTCGCCGAGCATCATCATCGTGATGAGCATCGTCATAGTCCCCATGCTGCCGATGCTGTTCGTATGCATCACCCCCCTGTTATCGGTCGCAACGTACATCCTCTTCATACTCACCGCAATAGTTGCTCTACTATAGCCATGCCCCTTTTAGGACAAATCCATGGATTACATAATATTGCAACACAAGTGCATAGATATTACATATATGGTATATTTTACCGCATAGCGCAATAAAAAAATGAAAATTTATTGAAAAATTATTTGGCGCATATAAAAATTATCTTTACCTTTGCACTGCAAACAGGAGACAATGGGTGCACATCTCGAATAATTCTCATGGACACACCAATTAGCCCATTGTTCTCGAAAAATTCTCATTAACCTAACTAACTTGGGGGAGGGCTATCTGTGAAGACGCTACTCCCCAATCTTTTTTCTTAGAGATAAGAGGCAATCTGCGGCACATCCCAAAAGTATAACCACCGTGGGCTGTACGTGTGTACTATCCCATGGTGGTATCTTTTGGGATGCACCACATCTCACCTCTTCTCTCTAAGAAAAACATCACTATCCAATGGTGGTAATGATTAGGGAATTAGGGAAATTAGAGAAATTAGGGAGTTTAGTGAGCTTAGGGAAAATAGAAACCGTCCTTAATCTCTCTAAATTCCCTAATCTCATTAATCTCTAAACCTCACACTCTCCCATAAAAACTCTCCTCGGCAGAATTATTTTAGCGAAATTTGCGGGTTACGACTTTTTTATATATCTTTGCGCGATTTTATATCTATATAGGTGCAGGATATACAAATAGACAAAAATATAAGACTATGAAGATTACAAGAGAACAGCGCGATGGCGGCATTTCGGTATTGAAGGTCGTTGTCAATGAGGCGGACTATGGTGCTGCCGTAGAGAAGCAGTTGCGCGAGTACAAGCGCAAGGCTAACATCCCCGGCTTCCGTCCCGGTATGGTGCCCATGGGTATCGTAAAGAAGATGTTTGGTAAGGGTGCTGTTGCCGAGCAGTCATACCACGTGGCTTCAAACTCGGTATTCGAGTACCTCCAGAAGGAGAACATCGACTACGTAGGCGACGTTATCCCCTCAGAGGAGCAGGGCGCCTTCGACTTCGAGAACAACACCGAGTTCGAGTTTATATTCGAGATTGGCGAGGCTCCCAAGATTGAGCTCGAGCTCAGTGCCAAGGATAAGGTTACGTACAGCAAGATTAAGGTAGACAAGAAGATGCACACCGAGTATCGCTCGAACTACCTCCGCCGCTACGGTCGCCTTGTAGAGGTTGACAAGGTAGCCAACGACGAGGCCCTCAACGTGACGCTCGACAATGGCGACATGCGCATCGAGGAGGCTTACGTAGGCCTCATCTCTATGAGCGACGAGGAGCGCAAGGCATTCAAGGGCAAGAAGGTGGGATACAAGACCACCGTAAACATCAACGAGCTCTACAAGAAGCCCGAGCAGCGCGCTGCTGTCCTCTCTGTTAAGCAGGAGGAGCTCGACAGCATCAAGCCCGAGTTCGAGTTGGAGATTACGAAGATTCGCCGCTTTGCTGACCCCGAGCTCAACGAGGAGTTCTTCAAGATGGCATTCCCCGCAGGTAACGTGACAAATGAGGAGGAGCTCGACAAGTTCATCGACGAGGAGATCGAGCGCGAGCTTAAGCGCGAGTGCGACTTCATGTTCGCAAACCAGATGCGTAACTTCATCATCGAGAAGGCTGGCCTTCAGATGCCCGAGGAGTTCTTGAAGCGTTGGTTGTATGTCATCAACGAGGGTAAGTTCTCACGCGAGGAGATAGAGAAGGACTTCCCCGCATTCATCAAGATGTTCACATGGAACTACCTCCAGAAGCACTTCATCACCGAGGGCGACCTCAAGGTGACAGCCGAGGAGGCTAAGGCCGAGGCTATGTCGTTCGCACAGATGCAGTTCGCACAGTACGGCATGCCCTCAGCACCCGAGGATATGCTCGAGAACTTCGCTAAGCAGATCATGGACAACAAGGAGCAGCTCCAGAAGATCTACGAGAAGCTCTACGAGGAGAAGGTTGTCGAGTACCTCCGCGGCAAGGTGAAGGTTACGGAGAAGGCCGTATCGGCTGCCGACTTCGCGAAGCTCGCCGAGGAGTTAGCATGACGACAAGAGAGGGGTGATTAAGGGCAGGCTCAGCTATTGGCATGCATACCGACGACCCCACGATATGAGCGATTCCCGAGCCTCGCGCCCGGGAATCGTCGTATAAACACCACGCGCACACACGCGCGCGTACATATAAATTGTTAGCAATGAACGAATTTGATAGATTTGCACGCCTGCACTGCGGCATCAACTCGATGACGATGCACGACTACCGTCGCGACATCACAAACTACGTGTCGCCCACAATCATCGAGGAGCGCCAGCTGAACGTCGCGGCGATGGATGTATTCTCGCGCCTGATGATGGATCGCATCATCTTCCTCGGTGCACCCATCTACGACGATGCTGCCAACATCATACAGGCACAGCTCCTATTCCTCGAGTCGGTGGCTGCCGACAAGGATATTCAGCTATATATCAACTCTCCGGGCGGCTCGGTATCTGCGGGCTTGGGCATCTACGACACCATGCAGCTCATACGACCCGATGTGGCGACGACATGCGCGGGCATGGCGGCCTCTATGGGTGCTGTGCTCCTCACGGCCGGTGCTGCGGGCAAGCGTGCGGCACTGCCCCACTCGCGCGTGATGATACACCAGCCTCTGGGTGGCGCTCAGGGTCAGGCCTCAGACATCGAGATTACGGCACGCGAGATAGCCAAGACCAAGCGTGAGTTGTACGAGATTCTCGCCCACCACTCGGGCGTAGACATCGCCAAGATCGAGGCCGATGCCGACCGTGACTACTGGCTCACGGCAGCCGAGGCCAAGGAGTATGGCCTTATCGACAACGTGCTCACAAAGAGAGAGTAACATCAAACGACAGGGTTACAGATGACACAGAAATCACGAAAGACAACAGACCATAAGGGTGCTCACTGCTCGTTCTGCGGCGCCTCGGCCGAGGAGGTTCCCTTGATGTTCAACGGCGCCGATGGCTCGTCGATATGCTCGTCGTGCGTGGAGCACGGCTACGAGCTCCTCGTCGAGCACGGCATCGTGGCGGGGGCGGCGAATGCCAAGGCTAAGGGTGGCAAGGCGGCATCTAAGTTTAAGCCGCTGACGAAGGCCGACCTTATGCGCCCCGATAGTATTAAGAGGTTCCTCGACGACTATGTCATAGGTCAGGATGCCGCAAAGCGCTATATGTCGGTGGCAGTGTACAACCACTATAAGAGATTGCTTGCCAAGGGTAAGACCGAGGATGTGGAGCTCGACAAGTCGAACATCGTGCTTGTGGGCCCCACGGGTACGGGTAAGACGCTTATGGCGCGCACCATAGCACGCCTTCTGCACGTGCCCTTCTCTATCGTCGATGCCACGGCACTAACACAGGCAGGATATGTGGGCGAGGATGTCGAGAGCATACTCTCGCGCCTCCTGCAGGCTGCCGACTACGACGTGGAGGCTGCCGAGCGCGGCATCATCTTCATCGACGAGATAGATAAGATTGCGCGCAAGGGCGACAACCCCTCGATCACGCGCGATGTCTCGGGCGAGGGTGTGCAGCAGGCCCTGCTCAAGATTCTCGAGGGCACGGTGGTAAACGTACCGCCGCAGGGTGGCCGTAAGCACCCCGACCAGAAGTATATTCAGGTCGACACGTCGAACATATTGTTCATCTGCGGTGGCGCCTTCGACGGCATCGAGAAGAAGATTGCTATGCGCCTAAATACCAATGCCATAGGCTATGGCACACAGACACGCAAGCGTATCGACGAGAGTAACATAATGAGCTATATCCAGCCTCAGGATTTGCGCTCCTTCGGCCTTATCCCCGAGCTTATAGGCCGCCTTCCGGTGCTCACCTATATGGAGCCCTTGGAGCGTGCGGCACTGCGCTCGATACTCACCGAGCCTAAGAACTCAATCATACGTCAGTATGAGACCCTTATGGCCTTGGACGATATAAAGCTCACGTTCGACGACGATGTCCTCGACTATATCGTCGATAAGGCTATCGAGTTCAAGCTCGGAGCACGAGGCTTGCGCTCCATCTGCGAGGCGATAATGATGGATGTTATGTTCGATATGCCCGAGGGCGATGCTAAGGAGTTCCGCGTAACGCTCGCCTATGCCAAGTCGAAAATCGACAAGGCGGCGTAACGCACAGCTATACAAGCAAAATAGGCTGCCCATAGGCAGCCTATTTTGCTTGTATCTAACGCCATTAGAACAGTAGCGAATATACCAACACACCGGCAAAGAAGCCCAGGAGCACGATGGGGGTGAAGCGCTTGAGGTAGTAGCCAAACGATATCTTCTCCATACCCATAACCGTAACGCCCGCAGCCGAGCCGATGATAAGGATGCTACCGCCACACACGGCACTATAGGCCATAAGTGTCCAGAACGAGCTATCGGCAGCAAAGACACCAACCTCGGCAAGCGGATACATACCCATCGTCGCCGACACCAATGCCACATTGTCGAGGAACGACGACAGCACACCCAGCGCGATGGCAATCATATCGGGATTGGCGAAGGTATCGCTGAGGAAGTTAGCAAGGATGGCGAGCTCGCCAGTGACAATAAGCGCCTGCACGGACATAAGAATGCCGAGGAAGAAGAATACCGTACTAACATCGACACGCGCAAACGAGCGGTGTACGCGCAGATTCTGCGTTGCCTCATCCTCCGCGTCGGCATACTTACGGTCGGTAATAGCCCAGAGAGCCACGAGGCCGAGCAGCACGCCCATAAACGGAGGCAACTGGATAAGCGTCTGCAACACAGGCACTAATGCCAACGAGCCGAGGCCCACATATAGCACCCTCTTACGCATCGTGGGGCTCACGTTAGGCTGCGCCGCATCGTCAGCCACAACGGGCGTAGCCACAGCCTCCTTCGGGAGCATAAACGTAGCGCACACAAGCGGCACAAGGAGCATCGTCATAGAGGGGAGAATAAGTGAGCTTATCTGGTGCGCGGCAGTAAGGTTACCGCCCGTCCAAAGCAGCAGCGAGGTGACATCGCCAATAGGCGAGCAGCTACCACCGGCATTCGCAGCAACAATAATCATCGAGCTGAACAACAGTCGCTTATCGCGCTCGGGAACGAGCTTGCGGGCAATGGCGATCATAACGATAACGGTGGCGAGGTTGCCCAGAAGTATCGACATCACAAAGGTCAGGGCGCAGAGTGTCCAGAGGAGCTTGCGCAGACGTCCCGCGCGTATCGACTGCGAGATAATACCAAAGCCACCGTGTGTGTCGACAATGTCGATGATGGCCATAGAGCCAAGGACGAAGAAGAGCGTCGTAGCCACATCGCCGAGGCCGTGCATAAGCTTAAACTCGATAAACTCAAAGGCCAACTCGCTCGACGGAACATCGCCCAGCGCGGGGAAGGTAGCGCGAAGGATGTCGAGGTTGGCGTGCGGGGCGAGCTCAAAGAACTGCTCGGCATTGAGCAAGAATATGACCCACAGCAGGATGGACATACCCACAGCCGTGGCCGCCTTGTTAATCTTAATCACATCCTCGAAGGCGATAGCCAAGATTCCGAGGATAAAAATCACGGGCATTAAGTAGTAAAAAAACATAGGCCTAATCTTTTTATATTCACAAATATGTTTTACTTAGTCACAAAAGTAGTCATTTTTTCTAAGAAAACAAGCATATAGGCTATGATTTTTACAACTTAAGGAGAAGTTTACTTCACGCGCCAATAACCACCCTTAGCCGAACCGATACGCTCAATGATGCCATCGGCCTTAAGGCTGGCGAGGTGCTTCTCAACGGCTTTCGATGAAATGCCAATCATCTGGGCAAGAGCCACAGCACTCAACCTATCATCCTTGGATAGAAATGCAACGATCTTATCTCTACTTTTTTGCGGCTTTACTTTCTCATCCTTTTCGCCTATAGACTCCATATAGACAGCCATCTCATTCCGCAGGTTGTGTTCCATCATAGAGGTCATAAAGGCCCTGAAAACATCGAGATTATCATCCTCGCGTGTTGCCACCAACGCCTTGATATACTCCTCTTTGTCCTCTTCGAGAATTTTCGTAGGTATCAGTCCAAACTCAAATTGCAGCATATTCATCACCAAGCGAGCCATTCTACCATTACCATCAGCCCAAGGGTGAATAGTTACCAAATTGTAATGGGCATCGAAGGTCACTCGATATAGCTCATCAACCGACATTGCAGCCGCTCTTGCTCGCTCAGCATTCAGTTGTTCGCAAAATTCGGCCAACTTCGTAGGCACCTTGCTATAATTCATATACGACCGTCCTCCAACACCTGCTGTAACATTAAGCAGGCGCAATTCACCACGAGCCGAGGAGAAGTCACCAAGGGCGGTTTTATACTCCTTACCGGTGTTCTTCATCACAAGTGCCGAGAGCGAAATGAGCATATCTACCGTGATGGACTCGTGTTGCTCAGCAAGTTCAATAGCCTTCTCGTATGCAACCTTCAAATCAAGGTTCATGCTCTGCTCCTCAATGCTTTTGCCTTTAAGACTAACACCGTGGTCGAACATTATTTGATTTTCTAACTCGGTAATTGTTGAGCCCTCAATGGCCGTTGAATGGGTAATCAAAGAGTACAGATAGAACTTGTCGTAGTCTATCTGGTTGTCAATACCCAACTCTCGGTATCGTGTTACAAGCTGTTCTAATTTATCTATCATAGCGCAATCTTTTGTTTTCTCCCTACTTTTTATGCAAAGATAGAACTTTTCTCCCTACTTTTTGCGATTTTCACCCTACTTTTTTCAATTTTCACCCCACCTCGACAGATAGGGGCACACCATCTTTGTGCTATTTTGGTGCTAAGATGGTACGATTATTTGTTTTTCCGTTGATTATTCCGTGGTTTTTCAGTACCTTTGCCGCATTGAATATATAAATTAAAGACAACATACTATGAACATCGAACTCAGTGAACAGGAAGTATTGCGCCGCCAGTCGCTCAAGGCGTTGCGCGAGCTCGGCATCAACCCCTACCCCGCAGCACGCTACGAGGTGACAGCGAGTGCCAAGGAGATTGCCGAGAACTTCGACCCCGAGAAGGGTAACTACCAGGAGGTCGCTATCGCCGGCCGTATCATGAGCCGCCGCATCATGGGCTCGGCATCGTTCTTCGAGCTTCAGGATGCAACGGGCCGCATACAGGTGTACATCCGTCGCGACGACATCTGCCCCGAGGGCGACCCCACGCTCTACAACACCGTATTCAAGAAGCTCCTCGACATTGGCGACTTCATCGGCGTGGAGGGCTTCGCATTCCATACCAACACGGGCGAGTTGTCGGTACACTGCCGCAAGTTCACGGTACTCTCGAAGTCGGTACGTCCCCTTCCCGTCGTTAAGCAGAAGGATGGCCAGACATTCGACGCCCTCACAGACCCCGAGGTGCGCTATCGTCAGCGTTACCTCGACCTTGTGGTTAACCCCCACGTGAAGGATACCTTCCTCAAGCGCGCCAAGATTATGCAGACGATGCGCGACTTCTTCAACGAGCGCGGCTACCTCGAGGTGGAGACTCCCATCCTCCAGCCCATACCGGGTGGTGCTGCGGCGCGTCCCTTCATCACGCACCACAACGCCTTAGACATCGACTTCTACATGCGAATAGCCACGGAGCTATACCTTAAGCGCCTTATCGTCGGTGGCTTCGACGGTGTGTACGAGTTTGGCAAGAACTTCCGCAACGAGGGTATGGATCGCACGCACAACCCCGAGTTTACGTGCATGGAGATATACGTAGCCTACAAGGACTACATCTGGATGCAGGAGTTCACGGAGCAGATGTTGGAGCGCGTGGCTACGGCCGTAAATGGCACTACGGATGTTGTCATCGAGGGTAAGACCATATCGTTCAAGGCGCCCTTCAAGCGCGTGACGATGACCGATGCCATCCGCGAGAAGACGGGCTACGACATCACCGGCCAGACCGAGGAGCAGCTTCGCGAGGCGTGCAAGCGCCTCAACGTGGAGATCGACGACACGATGGGCAAGGGTAAGCTTATCGACGCTATCTTCGGCCAGTACTGCGAGGGCGACCTTATACAGCCCACCTTCGTCACAGACTACCCCATCGAGATGTCGCCCCTCTGCAAGCGCCACCGCGACAATGAGGATCTCACCGAGCGTTTCGAGCTCTTTGTAAATGGCAAGGAGTTGTGTAACGCCTACTCTGAGCTTAACGACCCCATCGACCAGCTCGAGCGCTTCGAGGAGCAGATGCGCCTCTCGGAGAAGGGCGATGACGAGGCTATGGTCATCGACATGGACTTCGTGCGTGCGTTGGAGTATGGCATGCCCTCATGCTCGGGCATGGGTATCGGCATCGACCGCCTCACTATGTTTATGACGGGTGAGACATCTATTCAGGATGTGTTGTTCTTCCCCACGATGCGCCCCGAGAAGAAGGTTGTAGCCGACGACGAGGAGGTATATACCGCTGCGGGCATCCCCGCAGAGTGGGTTGCCACGATACAGAAGATGGGTTACATCACCCTTGAGTCGTTCAAAAATACGGCAGCAACGGGCGGCATGAAGCTCTTCAACGACCTCTGCGGCTTCAACAAGAAGAACAAGCTCGGTCTTGCCACCGCCGAGATTAAGGCGTGGATCGAGAGCAACAAGGAGGCTTAAATAGTACTCCGATGCAGGGAGATAGCAACATTGTAATATATCAAACCCCCGATGGCGAGACGGTCATAGACGTCCGCCTCGAGGGTGATACTGTGTGGCTATCACAAGCCGAAATTGCTCTTCTCTATAACACCGACCGATCATCAATAAGTCGTCATATACGCAACATCTATAATAGCGAGGAGTTGGATGAATCGGCAACTTGTGCAAAAATTACACAAGTTCGATTTGAGGGCACACGTCGGATTGAGCGTACTATATCTACATATAATCTCGATATGATTATATCAATCGGATATAGGGTAAACTCAAAATATGCTACGCAGTTCCGCATTTGGGCAAATCGTATCCTCAAGGATTATATTATTCGAGGATATGCCATAAACCAGAGGGCTCACATTGAACAACTGGAGGAGCTGAAGCAGACCATCACCATTATGAGCAATGTGCTGACCCACAAGGATGTTACACAGGAGGAGGCGGTAGGACTTCTAAAGGTTATTGCCGACTACACCTACGGACTTGAAACCTTAGACCGATACGACTATCAATCCTTGGAGATTGCTCAAACCACCAAGGAGGAGGCATTTAGAGCGACCTACGATAGTGCTATTGAGGCTCTTACGATATTGAAAGATAAGTTTGGCGGTAGCGACCTCTTTGCTCACGAGAAAGATGACTCGTTCAAAAGTACTATGGGCGCGATATACCAAACCTTCGATGGCAAGGAGCTATACCCAAGCATCGAGGAGAAGGCTGCAAACCTATTGTACTTAACGGTTAAGAACCACTCGTTCAGCGATGGAAACAAGCGTATCGCCGCCTTCCTATTCCTATGGTTCTTGGAACGAAATAACATCCTATATAGGGATAACGGCACACGCCTCCTTGATAATAACACGCTGGTAGCCCTGACCCTTATGATTGCCCAGAGCAAGGTCGAAGAGAAGGATATTATGACAAAGGTTGTTGTCAACCTTATCAACCATAACAACTAAATTAAATATTATACGATTATGAGAAAGAAGATTGTAGCAGGTAACTGGAAGATGAACACCCTCCCTGCTGAGGGCGTAGAGCTCGCCAAGGGCGTAGCTGCCGGTCGTGGTGAGGTATGCGAGAAGGTAAACTTTATCGTATGTCCCCCCTTCACACACCTGCATAGCGTTATAGAGAGCCTCAAGGGTACCGACATTGCCGTGGGTGCTCAGGACTGCGCCACGGAGGTAAAGGGTGCTTATACGGGTGAGGTTGCAGCGCAGATGATTGCTGCCCTCGGTTGTAAGTATGTAATCCTCGGTCACTCGGAGCGTCGCCAGTACTATGGCGAGACCTCGAAGACGCTAAACAAGAAGATGGCACGCGCCTATGAGAATGGCCTCGTTCCCATCTACTGCGTGGGCGAGAACCTCGACGAGCGCGAGGCGGGTCGTCACTTCGACGTCGTTAAGCAGCAGATCGAGGAGGTAGTCTTCAACCTCAGCGAGGAGCAGTTTGCACAGCTTGTCATCGCCTACGAGCCCGTGTGGGCTATCGGCACGGGTAAGACGGCTACGGCAGAGCAGGCTGAGGAGATTCACGCCTACATCCGCGAGGTGTTGCGCTCGAAGTTTGGCGCTGCTGCCGAGGAGTGCTCAATCCTCTACGGTGGCTCGTGCAAGCCCTCGAACGCTGGCGAGATATTCTCGAAGGAGAATGTCGATGGTGGCCTTATCGGTGGTGCTGCCCTCAAGGCCGAGGACTTCCTCGCCATCGGCAAGGCATTTAACTAAGGCTCAGATATTTTAATAGTTAGGGCTGCTTCCTCGCGGGAGCAGCCCTAACTATTAAAATACCTCTTGAAGAATACGCAGCGACTCGACCGTCTTTATCGATTCGAGGTGGTAGGCGTAGTACTTGAGCATCGCTGCGAGGAACTCCACGCGCTCCGCGCGGTTAAGGCCTATCTCGCCAAGGTAGCGGACATCGCACTCGAGCATATCGTGAAGGATGCGGGCATTCTCGGGCGTGAGCGCCGCACTCGGCATAAGGGCGTAGGGTGTGAAGTGACCATCGCGAATATCGAGCCATGCACCCTCGTGGTACTCGTTGTCGGGCGAGAAACCGAGGGGGCGGCTGAGGTTGGCCAGAAACCATAGGTGGAAGTTGGCAACGCCCTCCTCCATGGCATCGAGCGCCGCCACCGAGCCCCACACAAAGTCGAAGAGCCCCTCTGCGGGCTCGCTCTCGCGCACAAGGCGGTACAACACCTCCGCCATAAAGAGCGCCATCGTCGACTTACGCACATCGAAGGGTGTCGTCTGTAGCACGATGCCGGGCACTAAGTCCTTCATCCTGTGCATCGACATCTTCGACGAGGTAAGCCCCTCGAACTCAACAGCAAACATGGGTTGCAGTAGAGCCATCTTCGACCCCTTGGCCGTAGGTCGCACGCCCTGCACCATATAGCTCTGACGGCCACACACGTCGGTGAGCATGTGCACGATAAGCCCCTTCTCTCCATACTTAAGTGTACCGAGAACGATGCCTCGCGCCTTATAGCTCTTCATCGACATGATCAGACTGCTTAATTAATTATTTGGTTCGTGCCAGCGACCATCGGCACGTATTATATCTATAAGGTGGTCGAGGGCATCGCGCTGGTGGATATTACGCTCGACAACCTCGCGGCCACGGTAGAGCGTGATATGCTCGGGCGACGAGCCCACATATCCGTAGTCGGCATCGGCCATCTCGCCCGGGCCATTCACGATGCAGCCCATAACGCCTATTTTCAAGTCCTTGAGGTGCGATGTGCGTGCCTTAATCTCGGCAAGTGTCGCCTGTATGTCGTAGAGCGTACGGCCACAACTCGGGCAGGCGATATACTCTGTGCGCGTGAAGCGTAGGCGCGCAGCCTGCAACAACATAAGCTCCATGTCGTGAAGCGTTGCTGCATCAACCTCGGGGGCATCAATCCACACGCCATCGGCAAGGCCATCAATAAGGAGCTGACCCATATCCGCCGCGGCATAGATGGCAACAAGCGTGGGGTCGCTCTCCATATACCTACGACGTAGCACCACGGGGCGCTGGTCGGTGCGGTTGAGTATCGCTGCACGCCACTCGTGCGTAGGGTTATCCGACACGGCATCAACGACATCGTACTCCGCACTTATCTCCGTATGTGTCACGGGCTTAGCATTCGTGCGTGGAGCAAACTTAGTGGGGCTGTACTCAGCATCGTCACGCACCTCGAACTGTGCCGTGCGACCTGCGTAATACTCCGCCAGAAGGCGACCTACGGGCACCTCGTTCTCGGGGGCCTCCGTAAGTGATACGCGCAGCGTGTCGCCAATACCATCCGCAAGGAGCGCACCTATGCCTACGGCACTCTTTATGCGACCCTCGATGCCATCGCCCGCCTCCGTAACGCCAAGGTGCAGCGGGTAGTCCATACCCTCGGCATCCATAGCCTCGACAAGCAGACGGTAGGCGTGTACCATCACGCGCGTGTTGCTCGACTTCATCGACACTACAACATCGTGGAAATCAGCCCTTCGGCACATGCGCAGAAACTCTATTGCCGAGGCTACCATACCCTCGGGCGTATCGCCATACTCGTCGAATATACGCTTGGCGAGCGAGCCATGGTTTACACCTATGCGCAACGCCACACCGCGACGACGACAAATCGCTATAAGGCGCTCAAGCTCACCGTTCGATGTGCGGAAGTTACCCGGGTTGATGCGTACCTTATCCACCGCCTCGGCCGCTATCATCGCTATCTCGGGCGTGAAGTGTATGTCGGCAACGATGGCAGCACGGCAGCCATCCGCCCTTAGGCGCTCAACAATCGGAGCAAGGGCCTCGCCCTCCTTGCGCCCCTGTGCTGTGAGGCGCACAATCTCCGCCCCCGCAGCGGCAATGCTCTCGGTTTGCGCCACGCTACGCTCCACATCCGCCGTCGGCGTGTTTGTCATCGACTGCACAGCAATTGGGAGGTTGCCACCAATCGTCACACCTCCAAACGACACCTCGCGCGTATGCCTGCGACTATATTTCAACATCGTTCCCATAGATACTATATTTTATTAATGCAAAGTTAACGCTTTTTTACGAAATAGCAGTCACACATATACTCTAATAAGATAAAAATTATATATCTTTGTAGTTGAGAGTTTGGGAGATTTCGCGGCCGCAATCACGAAAGACGAGCCTACGTGAATGAGGTCTGCAAATAAGAGGCTTACTACCAACATATTAACATCTTGAGTTATGAAACGACTGTTATACTTTTTAATGGCACTACTTGGCTTCGGTGTGTCGTGCAACGGCGACGAGGGCTCGCCCTTCAACCCGGGTGGCGACGAGGTGCCGATGTATGGCGCTCTATATATAGAGTTTCACCTCTCGGCACGTGTCATCGACGAGGAGGGCGCACCAATCAAGGGCATCAAGGTATACAGCGACGGAGAACCCCTCGAATACTACGCCAATGGCACTGACAGCGAGGGTAATATAAGCATCAAGGCACCATGGCGATGGTTCGACAGGGAGTGTGTCGTGGAGTTTGTAGACACCGACGGCGAGGCTAATGGCGGAGAGTTTCATACGCTACAACTCGACATCACCGACAAGGTGACGGAATCCGAGGGGTGCGACGACGAGTGGTGCATGGGAGGCTACGATGCGAAGCTCGGCGATGTGACGATGACACGCAAAGAATAACACGCTAACAACTAACATATTACGGCCATGAAACGACTGATTTACTTCTTGATGGCGCTCCTCGGCTTTGGAGCATCGGGGTGTGCATCCACGACAAACAACCCCTTCGGTGATGACGATGTGGTTGCCGAGTATGGCTGTCCGCACGTTACGTTCCAGCTCTCTGCACGTGTTGTCGACGAGGCTGGCACGCCCATCAAGGGCATCGAAGTATACTGCGAGGGTGCGCCCCTGAGTTACGACAACAACGCCTCGGATGCCGAGGGCAACATCCATATCGTTGACGCTTACGTATGGCCTGGAGCGCAGTATGAGGTGGAGTTCGTCGACCCCGATGGCGCGGAGAATGGCGGAGAGTTCGCGACACTGAAGCTCGACATCAGCGACAAGATAGAGCAAGTGGAGTCGGGCGAAGGCAACTGGTACGAGGGCGGCTACAAGGCCGAGCTTGGCGATGTTACGATGAAGCTAAAGGATGAATAAGAGGTAAAATATGGGCAAGCGATTAGGTGTGCGCCAGTGGATTGCGCTCAAGTTATTCAAGAAGTTACGTGATATTCGCCGCGAGGAGCACGTGCTCAACACCCTCTTTTGGGAGTGTACGCTGCGCTGCAACCTCAAATGCCGCCACTGCGGTAGCGACTGCACCGTAGACCCCGCGATGAAGGATATGCCGGCGAAGGATTTCTTTCGCGTTTTGGATAACGAGATAACGCCCAACGTGAATCCCAACAAGGTGCTCGTCATCCTCTCGGGTGGCGAGGTGCTCGTGCGCAAAGACCTCGAAGAGATAGGCCTCAACCTCTACCGCCGTGGCTACCCGTGGGGCATGGTGACTAACGGCCTCGGCCTCACACGCGCGAGGCTCGACTCGCTCATACGCTCGGGGCTGCACTCCATAACCGTATCGCTCGACGGCTTCGAGCAGGAGCACTTCCACATACGCCAGAACCGCGATAGCTACGCACGTGCCGTGGAGGCCGTGCGCATGATCTCGGCAGACAAGGAGCTCGCCTCGGATGTGGTCACGTGCGTAACACCGGCACTCATGCCTAAACTACACGAGTTCAAGGAGTTCCTATACTCGCTCGGCGTGCGTCGCTGGCGACTATTTACCATCTTCCCCGCAGGTCGCGCTGCCAGCGACCCCACACTACAACTCGACGACGAGGCCTTCACTGCGCTTATGCAGTTTATCGAGGCCACGCGCAAGGAGGGGCGCATCAAGGCATCGTACGGCTGCGAGGGCTTCCTTGGTGGCTACGAGATGCGCGTGAGGACAAACCCCTTCGAGTGCTATGCGGGTGTGGGCGTGGCCTCCATCCGCGTCAATGGCGACATCTCGGGATGCACGAGCGTGAGGGCCAACTTCACGCAGGGCAACATCTACCGCGATAACTTCTGGGATGTGTGGCAAAACCGCTTCGAGAAGTTCCGCAACCGCGCGTGGGCTAAGCGCGGCAAGTGCGCCGAGTGCAAGATGTGGCAGTTCTGCGAGGGTAACGGTATGCACCTCTACGACGACGCTGGCAACCTGCTCGTCTGCCACTACCAGCGACTACGCCACTAACTCCCGCCTCTTCCCCAAAGGGGAAGGCTCGGGGGTTTCATTTCACCGCCAAAATAGGCCTTTTCACGGAAATTTTTATGAGAAGTTGCTATTTTTTGCGATTTATTCACTATCTTGCACCCGAATATGGTGCGTCACGACGTTAGTTATTATGAGGTGGGCGGGCGTTTCGGGGTGATGATAGCCTCGGTGATGGAGAGTCCGACGACCGACATGCGCATGATAAACCATTGTGGATAAGGATATTATTAACTTAAAACTTCTTATAGGATTATGAAAAAGATTATGTTTTTGATGCTCGCCCTCTTTGTGGGCTTCAGCGCATCAGCACAGTCGATGCCCGACGTGAAGGTTGAGAACCAGGAGGGTAAGGTTATCTCTACGCGCGACCTTGTGGATGGCACGCCTATGATTATCTCATTCTGGTCTACGACATGTAAGCCCTGCATCATGGAGCTCAACGCCATCAACGACAACCTCTACGACTGGTTGGAGGAGGTAGACATGAAGGTTGTTGCCGTGTCTGTTGACGATGCACGTACCCTCAGCCGCGCTCGCGCTATGACTCAGGGTCAGGGTTGGGACGACTACACATGTATCTACGATAAGAATCAGGACTTCAAGCGCGCCATGAACGTGAGCCTCACGCCCCACACCTTCATCGTTGACGGCAAGGGTAACGTGGTATACTCACACTCGGGCTACACCCCCGGTAGCGAGCAGGAGCTCTTCGAGAAGATTAAGGCATTGAAATAGTTGCGATGCAAGCAGATGTGTGGCAGCCGTGTGTTGCCACCTCTGCTTTCAACATTAATCGATAAAACTTTACGGAATGAAGAAATTTTTACTCACGCTTAGCATAGTTGTTGCCTCGATGCTCGTTGCCGAGGAGGCTTCGGCACAGATTAAGGCCGGTGAGGGCCAGGTGTCGATAGCTCTGGAGAGCAACAGCACGTACTATATGGAGGATAAGAAACTCGAGGATATCGGCCTATATAGGAAAGATGATCGCTTCAAGGGCAACTTTGGCTCAAACGATTTTTTGAAGGTAGACTACAACCTCGGCCGTTTCTCTGCCGGTGTGCAGATTGACGCATACCTTCCTCCTCTTTACGGCTACGACATCTACGAGAACATGCAGCGCGACTCCAAGTGTACAGCCTTCTTCACGAAGTATGTGCAGTGGGAGGATCAGAATTGGGGTGTGCGCCTTGGCGATATATACGACCAGTTTGGTAATGGCATTCTCTTGCGTACGTATGAGGATCGCGCTCTTGCCTTTAACAACTCATTGGCCGGTGCTCGCGCATACTACAACTTCAACAACTACGCCACGGTGAAGGTGTTGGCCGGTCTACCCCGCCTCTACGATGTACGCACAAAGAACCCCGTCTGGGGTGCCGACCTTTCGTTGTCGATTTCGGATATGGCAGGATGGTATGACGGTGTAGTATCAGTTGAGGGTAGCTATGTTGGCAGATATCAGGCTAACGCCATCGAGACAATGAGCCGTAGAGGTATCGACAGCAAGTGCTTAAACATGGTATCGGGTCGCGTAAACTTCGAGTATGCCGGCTTCACCATGCGCGGTGAGTATGCAACAAAGCTAAACAAAGACAGCTATATCCCTGGCGCGATGGCTCGTAAGGGCAATGCTGTACACATCGACCTTGGCTACAGCTACAAGCGCTTCTCTGTAACGGCAACATTCCGTCGCATAGAGGCTATGACAACAAACATAATGATAAGCACAGAAAACATGGCCGGTGGTAATCTCCTTAACTACTTGCCCGTGCTCACTCGCCAGCATACGTACTCACTCGCAGGACTTAACCCCTTCATGGGCTCACCCTCGAACAATGAGGTTGGCGGACAGGTAGATGTGTACTACTCGTTGCGTAACAAGAAGGCTCGCGGTAAGTACTGGAACTTCCATGCGAACTTCTCGATGTTCAACTCTCTGGACCACAAAATGGGCAACGATATAAGAGAGGGTCGTAACATCTGGATCGACTTTAACTTCGATGTTGAGCGTCAGTGGAATAAGAGCGTTAAGACAACCTTCCTCTATTCATACCAGCGCCGCGATACAGACCAATACGACACCCCCTTCGCTCACTACTGCGATGCTCACATCTTCGTAGGAGATGTTACGTACAAGATCAACAAAAAGCACTCGTTGCGTTTCGAGGCACAGTATCTTGCAGCTAACGACTATGAGGGTGACTGGGTAGCAGCGACCATAGAGTACAACATTGCTCCCATGTTCAGCTTCTACGTGAGCGATATGTGGAACTGCGAGAAGATGCAGGATGGCATGTATGGCAACTACAAGTTGCACCAGAGCACAGGAAAGCGGGACTACGAGCTTTTACACTACTACCAGATAGGTACAAGCTTCACATATAAGAGTTTCCGTGCACAGCTCTCTTATGGCCGCAACCGTGAGGGTATCGTATGTTCAGGCGGTGTATGTCGCAAGCAGCCGGCATTCACAGGCTTCAACCTTGCCCTTACGTTGTCGTTCTAACGAATTGATTAAAAACAAAGATTATAACGATGAAGATTACAAAGTTTTTCGCACTTTTATGTGCAGCAGCAACCCTCTCAGTTGTTGGTTGCGAGACCAACAATGGCACTGACGAGCCCGACAACTCTGGTGGCAATAAGCCCGGCAAGGAGACTATCGAGCTCGATGCTAAGCGTACTGTCACTACGGGAGAGGAGGTTGTCTTTACGGTAAAAACCGCAAGTGGTGAGGATGTTACCGCTGAGTCGAAGATACACCTCAAGGCCGATGGCAGTGTTGTTGAAAACCCCTTCGTCAGCGAGGTGGATGGAAAGTTTGAGTTCTACGCAACATACGGAACGAAGATTTCGAAGGTTATCACCGTAAGCGTAGTACCCGAGATTCCCACACTCCCCGAGGACGACCAGCCCGAGAACCTCGCGTTCAACCACCATGTTCTCTTGGTTGACCATACGGGTACCGATTGTGGTTTCTGTCCCAATATGATGGCTGCCATCAATGAGGTAGCGGCAATGCCCGGCTACCACGAGAAGTTCTACGAGGCGATGGCACATACTTACAATACGGATGACCCTGCATATTCACATGCCGCGGAGATTGTTAAGTCGCACTACCGCAGCCTAATCAACGGCTATCCTACGGCTACCTTCAACTTCTACCATCCGACCCCCGCAAGGTACTATGCTGACGACGTAAAGTCTCAGATAGATGCTCTTTGGAAGGCTGATGGCGCCGATGCCGGCGTTGCAGCATCCGTAACGGGAGGAAACACCATGGTTGTTGTTTCGGCAAGCGTGAAGGCAAAGGTTGCGGGCGACTACTGCATCACAGCGTGGTTGTTGGAGGATGGCATCTATGCCGTTCAGAATGGAACAAAGGATGAGAGATACTATACCCATAACAATGCAGTGCGTAGTTTAGCCTCGACAGATCGCATCTATGGCTTCTCGCTCGGCACTATCGAGGCGGGTCAGAGCAAGTCGTACGAGATGACAATGGATATCAACACCAATGCCGGATGGAAACCCGAGAACCTTAAGGTGTTGGTTATCGCTTCGGCACTCAATAAGAGCAAGCGCTACGAGGTTGTCAACATGACCGTATGCCCCGTTAACCAGAGCGTAAACTACGACTACAAGAAGTAGATATTGACAAGTAATAGATAAACAAACACTAAAACTATTAGGACAATGAAAATCACAAAGTTTTTTGCGCTTTTGTGCGCAGCAGCAACCCTCTCGTTTGTAGGTTGCGAGCCCGTTGATGATAACACCAACGGAGGTAATAACACGGAGCAGCCCGATGGCAACGAGGGCGAGCAGCCCGGTGGCAACGAGGGTGAGCAGCCCGGTGGCGAGGCAACCGGCTTCGAGCTCTTGGTTGACAAGACCGCTATCGCTGTTGGCGAGACTGTTACCTTCACGGTTATGGATGATGGCGTTGATGTAACTACGGATGCTACCATCTACGACAAGAACATGGGTATTATCGAGGATGCTACATTTACGGCTGAGACTACGGGTGTCTTCCGTTTCTTCGCAAACATGGGCGCAAAGACATCACAGTACGTCTACGTCACTGTATTGGCAAGCGTTCCCACCCTTCCCGAGGATACCGATGCTGCGAATACTAAGTTCAACCACCGCATTCTCCTTGTAGACCACACGGGTGTAAACTGTGGCTACTGCCCCTACATGATTGACAATCTTCTTGCACTTGAGGAAGATAAAACATGGGGTGAGCACTTCACCGAGGTTACTAACCATGCAGGTGCATTTGCAGCAGGCGATCCCGCAAACTCTCCTGCAGCAAACATCGTAGACCAGTTCTATGGCAGCCCCGGTAGCAAGCCTGATTTGAGAGTAAACTTCTACTGTGGTGGTATCGATAACGCGCTAACTCCCAGCACCTTTGTTGCTGATGCAGGTATTGAGTTTAAGAAGTTAGTTAAGACGAATGGTGCTGATGCAGGTATTGCAATTGCAACATCTGGTGACTCTGATATTATATACGCATCGGTAGCTGTTAAGGCTGCTGTAGAGCAGGAGTACAAGATTACTGCATGGTTGCTCGAGAATAATATCTACAGCGCCAACCAGTTAGGTGCTTCAAAGCCTGAGCACTACAAGTACAACCATGCAGTGCGTAATATCGCCGGCAATTACAGCAGAACCAACATCCAGGGTGAGAGCTTCGGCATCATCAAGGCTGGTGAGACTATAACCACTGGCTTCGAGTTGGAGGTGACAAGCACAGGCTGGAATGCCGACAACATGGAGGTTCTTGTTATCGTGAGCGCCAAGGACAAGCAGGGTCGTTGGGAGGTTGCTAACAGCCTCGTATGCCCCGTTAACCAGAGCGTAAACTTCGAGTACATCAAGTAATAACGCCCACGGGTATAAATTGCGAGTGCCATCCCCAAAGCGGGATGGCACTCATTTTTTTTGTTACAAAACTATGGTAATGATGCCAAACTAACACCTTTATTACAACTCGAACATCGACTTCTCGGGAAACAACCCCTCCAAGAAGGCGGCCATGCGCTTACGGTCGTCGTCGGTAGAGTACTCGCTATCGTTCATGCAGAACATCAGGGGGTTATACTTATCCATGACCCTCTGGTAGTCGGGGTTGACGAGGCGTATCCAGCGCGAGTCGGCAGCATAGTGACCACTGACAAGCGCCTTGAGGAGTGCCGCAGGGTTGTATATACGATTATAGCGGCTGACCTTGCGCAACTCGGCCTGGCCCGTGGCAACGAGGTAGTAGCTCACGAAGCAGCGCTGCATATCCTTATTATTCCTGAAGCGAGCAAACGACGTACGCTCCCACGCCTCGGGCATAAGGCTCACACAATACTCGAAGTCGCTCTTACGGTAGGCATCGAAGTTATGGTGTGGAGCGTAGGGTATACGCTTACCCCACCTCTGGTTCACAAGCTCCTGCATGTGCAGAAGAACACGCTTATAGTTGCCACCACTGCGTGCCTTGCGGGGCTTCATGCGGGCACCCATGACACGCACGATAGGTGAACCATCAGCATTATAGAAGACCTCGGGCGTGGTGGGAGCACCAAAGAAGGTGTCGTCGTTGCCGATGATGAAGTGCTCGGCAAGGCCCGGAATCTTATATATGCAACTCTCGATGGCGTGCGACGAAAAGACGGGCAAAGCCTCGGCAGGAAGAATGTCGCGGTGGTCGACAAGCGTAATCTTCGGGTGGTTAACATTGAGCCACGCGGGACACTGCGCATCCGTGACGATATATATATGGTTGACCCACGAAGCATACCTCTCCACCGAGCGCAACGAGAAGAGCAACTCATCGTTATCTCTCCAGCGCGCCTCGGTCCAACTCTGCTGTTGGCGCTTACTCGCAGGCTGCACCGGCATATAACGATTGCGTTTCTCCCGCCACACGGGGTCATCTCCATCGACCCACGTATACACTAAGTCGATAGGAAAATCTATGTGCTTATCGGTCTCCACAATAATGTCGTTTAGGTTATCGTGTCGTAACAGCATGCGCCCCGCGGTATAATAAACATACATCGGCACACATACGGCCCAACTTTACCAATACAAAGGTAACAAAATTTTCTTATCTACAACTAATTGGCGTCAACAACATGACATCGGCAGGCTAAAATGGGTAGCCCACACCAAAGTTCAACGCCATATTATCCCACTTGAAGTTGTGTATCCAGCGCTCGCTCTCGGGCTTACCCGGGTTATGCAGCTGCAGGCCGAGGTCGAGGCGCAGGATGACGAAGGTGGCATCTATACGCAGGCCGAGACCCGTATTGAAGCCCAGCTGCTTATAGAAGCTGTCGAAGTGGAACACCTCCTCGGGGTTGTTGTCCTTCGTGTCGCGCAGGTACCATACATTTCCCGCATCGAGGAACAGAGCACCATGGAATATCCACCATATCGGGAAGCGGAACTCGAGGTTGGCCTCAAGGCGCACATCGCCCACCTGTGCGGGGTAAGTCGCATCGTCCACCTCGGGCTTATTTCCGGGGCCGAGGGTGCGGGGCACCCAGCCACGCATAGAGTTGGCACCACCGCAGTAGAACATACGGTCGAAGGGTATGGAGCGGCCATGCGAGTTGCCATACGTGACACCCACACCACCGAAGAGGCGGCCGGCAAGTGCCATCTTATGTCCGAGGTCTATCTTATGGCTGGCGCTGATGTCGGCACGCACATACTGCGAGTATCGCACACCGAGAATCTCGTAGTAGTCCTTACCCTCGGCATGGTGCGAGAAGAGCGACTCAAGACCCTGGATAAGGTTACCCGCCGTCTCGAGATTGGCACGCACGATGGTCACATTCTGGTCGAAGTCGGAGCGCTGCGTATTGTAGATGAACGATGCCGAGAGTCCGGCATTAAGCTGCGACTCGAACGACGTGCGCAGGTAGCGGTTGTCGATGTCGGCGAGGAACTTCTCATCTACCTCCTTGACATCAATCCAGTTGATATCTATAGGTCGAAGCACGATAGAGGAGCGCTCACCCTGCTGCCAGCTATATGCCCAGCGCGTGGTGAAGATGTTACGACGATAGTATGGTCGGTTCTGGTAGTCGAACGCAAGCTCGAGGCGCGTGCGTGGCTGCGCAATCTTCATTCCCGGCGTTATGCGGAAGGGGGCGAGGAAGCTCGGGAACGACAAGCCTGCCGTGAGGCCAAACTCCTGGGCGCTACGCTTCGCCACATCGCGGGCATACATGAACTCGAAGCCGAAACGTGCTGCAATATCGAAGGCCTCGGCACCACGAAAGACATTCTTGTTCGAGTAACCGAGCGTGGCACTGAGGCCGTAGAATGTCGATGTAGAGGATGCCTCGACCTCGACCTTCATTGCCTGTTTCAATGCCGGTGTGCAGTATATGTTGCAGTCGACATACCCCTCGCGCGTATTCTGCTGCCCCTGGCTGCCATCAGCACCGAGGTAGGTGACATAACTGTCGTCGGTGTCTACGCGCGTAAAGTCTATCTTCGTGTTGCGGAAGAAGCCAAGCGACATAAGCTCCTTGTTGGTATGTGCCACCTGCTGGGCGTTGTATATATAGTCGGGGTAGATGGGTATCGTGCGGCGCAGCACAGCATCGCGTAGCTGCGGTGTGGTGTTAAGGTCGCGGATGATTCTCAAGCCGTAATACTCCGTGGTGTCAACAAGCGCATCATCCCTAAACCCCTGTGTCGAGCGCAACATGGGGTCGTACGTGGGGTATACGTTGATGTTGCGTATACGATACATGGCGTTATCCTCCCATATCTGTGCTCCACGCTCGTCATATCCCGCCAACGTGGGGCGCACAATCATCTTAACATCGGCCTCGTAATGTCGCCCGATGGTATCTACATCGAAGGATATGTTGTTCACGGTAAAGTCCAGGTAGCCACGGTTATTGAGGTTCGAGGCTATGCGGTTACGCTCGGCATCCAGACGCGATATGTCGAGCACATCGCCCGTATGGAGGAGTGTCGCTGCCGTGTCGGCAAGGATTATCGAGCGCAGCGACTCGTCGCGGAAGTCGTAGCTGAGAGAGTCGATGCGCGTAGGCTCGCCCTGGTGCAACGTATATGTCAGCTCGGCACGTCGCTTACGGCGCGTGGTGTCTATCTTACACTCCACGCTCGAGGAGAAGTATCCGCGCGTGTGCATATATGTCTGTAGGTTCTGCACCGACTTCTCGGTGAGAGCCGTGTCGAGCAAGACGGGCTCCTCGCCCATCTTACGCTTAAAGTTATTCCACCAGTTTGTCTTCTCGGGGTTGGCCTTCTCGTATATCCACACGTAGAAGTCGATACCGAGGATGCGTTTGTTGGGCGACTGTCGCACGTAGGTCTCCAGGTCGTCACGATCCTCGGTGATGCGCTCCTCGCGCGGTGCCGACTTATCCTCCTCGAACGACACCTTCGACAGCAGGTAGCTCCCCTCGGGCAACGAGCGCGTGACGTTACACGCCGCAACAACAAGTGCCACGACAACAATAACGACATATCGCTCTACCCTACGCCACATGGTCTATCTATTGATGCTACGCACGAAGTCGAGCCACAGCTCCGCCTCGCCCGTATTCGTTAATATCTCGAACATAAACTCTCCGCCCGCAAACTCGGCCCTTCCCGTCCACTCGTAGGTGGCATTGCCCTCCAACGTGGTCGTAAGCACCGGCTCCGTGCGTGTCGTGCAGTATACCCTACCACCACGGTTCGACACCTCGATGCGCTCACCAGCGTTGACTATGCCGAGCAATGCTGCTGCCGTTGCCGAGGCCGTCATCGCCGTGCCACACGATAGCGTGATGCCCGCACCGCGCTCGTACGTAGCAACGAAGATACCGCCCTCTCGGCGCTCGTAGAGCGACACGTTGACGCCATGCGGGAAAAGCTCCCGAGCACCCTTCACGCGCTCACCGAGGGCCGACAATAGCGCCAAGTCTATCGTCTCAACCTCGGCAACAATATGTGGGTTACCCAAGTTGAGTGCCGTAAATCGCAGCGAGGGGTGCAGACCCTCGATTATGCGCCCCACGAAGCTCTCGCCCGCGCGATAGAAGGCGAAGTCGTCGCTATGGGTGCGTATCGGTATGTCGACCTTGAATGCCGGGATGCCCTCGGCGATATCCTCGGCACGTGCAATCCTGTAATCCCGGCCTCCGGAGCGGAGGATGCCCGTAGCGACATAGCCACGCTCGTATGCCAGACGTGCCACACAGCGTATGCCGTTGCCACACATCTCGGCATGCGTGCCGTCGGGATTGAGCATGTCCATACCGTAGATGCCGTCATCATGTCGCACAACCAAAAGTATACCATCGCTACCTATGCCGTGCTCCCTATCCGATGCTATGCGGGCAAATGCCGACCAGTCAACATGTTGAAGCCTCGCATCACGTGTCGTATCCACCATGATGAAGTCGTTGCCCGAGCCGTGACATTTGATAATCTCCATTGCTGCAATGTATATATATATTCGCTCAAAGTTACGAATAATTTTTGCGCCGTCAAAATAACACCTCGCGAAAGTGCAATTTTTATCTCCGCAAGTTGCATATATGCCATTTTTTTCGTAACATTGTAACACGAACAACAAAACTTTGTGCTATGGTCGAGAAGTTTATTATGGCGGGCAGTACGCCTATGCATGTTGCCGACACGGAGCGTGGTGAGCGCTGCGTGGTGCTGTTGCACGGCTACTTAGAGTCGATGTTGGTATGGGACGAGTTTGTGCCCCTCTTGCGCGACAGTGTGCGCGTCGTCACCCTCGACCTCCCCGGGCATGGTGTGTCGGTCGTCGAGGGCGAGGTTCACACCATGGAGTTTCTCGCCGACAGCGTGGCAAACACGATGGAGGCCCTCGGCATCGAGCATTACACCGTCGTGGCTCACTCGATGGGCGGATATGTAGCCTTGGCCATGTGCGACAAGTATAGCGCACGGCTCGATGGCATCGTGCTGTTAAGTTCCACGACGATGGCCGACAGCGAGGAGAAGTGCGACCGTCGCCGCCGCGAGATAGAGCTTGTCAAGGCCGGAAAGAAGAATATGATGGCGCGCCTTGTGCCACATGCGGGCTTCGCTCCCGACAACGTGAAGCGCCTGAAGGATTACATCGAAGACCTTGCCGAGCTGATAATCATCACCGAGGACGAGGGCGTTATCGCTATCCTTGGTGGCATGATTGAGCGTAAGAGCCGTGGCGAGCAGCTACGCACAAGCGGCATACGCCACCTCTTCATCTTCGGGCGCCACGACTACTACATACCCCAGGAGCAGGCCGACGAGATGATTGCTGCCGACCCCGAGGCCAAGGTCGTATGGCTCGAACATTCGGGACACATGGGCTTCATCGAGGAGCCCGAGCTATGCGCCCGCGCAATTCTTGATTTTGTGGGTTAGGGCGTGGGTCGACGGCGCCTGATAGAGGCGTATGTCGAAGAGGGGTGCAAGAGCAATGACATGTGAGATGACCTCCGTCTGTAGGTTCTCATAGGGTACCCAGTTGACATCCGACGAGAAGAAATACAACTCCACCGGAAGACCCCACTCCGAGGGTTGAAGCTGGCGCACCAACGTAAGCATGCCGTGGTTTACACGCGGATGCGCATTGAGATAGGCTAATACCGTGCGCATATATAGGTCGAGGTTGGTGAGCATGCCGCCCTCCTCGCTCTCCATAGCAACATGTTCCAAGAGTGGCTGCAACGCCTTCTCGCTCCTAAGCCTTGCGACGAGGTCATCCGCAGCGAAGCCTATGCTCGTCATGTCTACATTCAACGAGCGTTTGATGCGCCTACCTCCCGTGTCGCGCATAGCCTGCCAATTATCAAATGGCTCGCTGACAAGTAGATAGGGCGGTATCGTCTGCAACGTATTATTCCACGCGCGCACCTTGATTGTCGTCAGCGACACCTCCACAACCGAGCCATCAATACCTCGGCTCGGCATCTCAATCCAGTCGCCCACCTTGAGCATGTCGTTGGCCGAGAGTTGTATGCCGGCAATAAGTCCCAGGAGCGTATCCTTGAAGATGAACGATATAACGGCTGCCGAGGCACCAAGACCCGTGAGAAGGCCCGCCGGCGAGATGTTTACTATGATGGCCACGACGAGGATGATGCCAATAAGCGCCAGGATCACCTTGACAATCTGAAGCAGACCCTTTATAGGCTTGCCGTGCCACGCGGGGCGGTCGACAATAAGCTGGAACGTAGCCTCGAAGAAGGTGCTGATGAAGCGCAGGCTTGTGATGACGATGGCGATGTCTACGATGCGCTCTGTGAGGGTTATTATCCACGCCGTCTTAATGCCCAATGCCGAGAATGCCAGCGGCAGCATCATGCTCACAACCATGGGCGTAATGATGGCACACAGATGCTTCATCACCTTATTGTCGAAGAGGATATTATCCCACGATGCCTTCGTGTGCGCGATAACCCAATGCACACCGCGTATCACACCCCAACGAAAGAGGATGTTGATAACGAGCACCAGCACAACGAGATATATGAGCACGATGAAGCCATCGAGCTTGTCGGCGACATCCGCCGAGAGACCCCAGCTTATGAGGCGATCATAAATCCATTGACTTACAGTATGGTCGAAGAAGCTATCCATGGTCGCGCGGTTAGAAGTTTATGCCGAAGCCGATGAATACCATCTGGTTGAAGGCCTTGCGGTTAACATCCTTGGGGGCGTAACCAAAAGGCTCCTTAATCACCGGTCGCGGGCTCATCATCGTGGCGTTATATCCCAACGTGATGTCGTACTTCATGTCGCTATCGGGCGCCTGAAGACGGTAGCCTATACCTCCCGAGCATGTCGTGCCAAAGCGTAAGCCTTTGTTGAACAGGATGTTTGTACCCATATTCACAAAGTTGAACAAGCAATTCTTGCGCTTGCCGTAGAAGTAGTGCGCCGTAACGGCGATGGGCACCGTCGTATAGTTATACTGTATCTGTGCTCCCGCCTCGAAGCCCACACGCCAGTGGTTGTTTATAAGGTAGCCTCCCGTGAGCATCACGTTACCACCCATCTTTGCCTGGCTCTTATACGCCCTCACTGGTTTCTCGCCCGCAATGCGCATGTAGTCGAGCTCGTAGAACACGAGGGCCACACGCCCCGTAGCACCCCACTCCCAGCCTGAGTAGTGGCGCGTCTTACGCTCAATCTCCTCGGGTGTCTCGCGGCGCTTAGCCTCAGCCACAGGGATGGCCATAAGCACCAACAGCACAAATACTACTAATCTCCTCATATATGATACTTTATACATTTATCGCTACAAACCGCGTACCGCCTTCTCCCATGCCCATGCAGCCTTGAGCGTATCTTCGAGCTCACGCTCAGCGCGCCAGCCGAGCTCCTCGTTTGCGCGTGTGGTATCTGCCCATACGGCCGTGACATCACCGGCACGGCGCTCCGCAACACGGTAGTTTAGTTTGAGGTTGTTTGCCCTCTCGAAGCCCTTGACCAACTCGAACACCGACACGGGGCGTCCCGTGCCCACGTTGAACACCTCGTAGTTCTCCTTCGCGCGCCCCTCGACCATGCGGTTGATGGCAACAACATGAGCGCGTGCAAGGTCTACGATGTCGATATAGTCGCGTAGGCATGAGCCGTCGGGCGTAGGGTAGTCGTCACCGAAGATGCTCAGGCACTCGCGCACACCCGCAGCCGTCTGTGTGATATAGGGGACAAGGTTGTTGGGCACGCCACGAGGCATCTCGCCAATATGTGCCGAGGGGTGGGCGCCAATAGGATTGAAGTAACGCAGTGCGATACCGTGCATCGCGGGGTTGGCCAAAACAGTGTCGCGCAGAATATCCTCCGACATCTGCTTCGTATTGCCGTAGGGCGATGTTGCGGGCTTACGCTCTGTGAGCTCCGTTACGGGAAGCACCTCGGCATCGCCATACACCGTTGCCGACGACGAGAAGAGCACATTGTGTCTGCCATATTCGGCCATGAGCTCGAGGATATTGACAAACGACATAAGGTTGTTATGGTAGTACTTCAAAGGCTCGGCAACAGACTCGCCCACAGCCTTGAATGCCGCAAAGTGGATGACCGAGTCGAAGTTGTAGGCCTCGAATACCTTGCGCATGGCCTCCTTGTCGCAGCAGTCGGCCTCGACAAACTTAGGCTCCACGCCCGTAATCTTACGTATGCCCTCCAACGACGAGGCATCGCTGTTTGAGAAGTTGTCTACGACAACGACATCATACCCAGCATTTATAAGCTCCACGGTCGTATGCGACCCGATATAACCGGCACCACCGGCAACAAGCACCATCTTATTCATAGCATTTCAAATTATTCACCCCACAAAGATAATAAAACTATTAAACAAAAAGAGCGCCGAAGCACTCTTTTTATTTACCATTGTACGTATTCATCGTCCTATCGGGCCCTATCGACACAAACGATAACACCGCCTCGCCGAAGAGTTTTAGTCTTTCGGGCATGGCCTTCAACTCATCTGCCGAGAAGTCGCCCAAGACGTAGTCCACCTGATGGCCACGCGGGAAGTCGCCACCGACACCGAAGCGCAAGCGTGCATATTGGTTGTCGCCAAGCAGCTCGGTGATGTTCTTAAGGCCGTTATGCCCACCTTCCGAGCCATTCTTACGCATGCGGAACGTACCGAACGGCAGGGCTATGTCGTCCGAGATGACGAGCAGGTTTTCGCGCGGTATGCGCTCCTGCTCCATCCAATACCTCACAGCCTTACCCGAGAGGTTCATATATGTCGAGGGCTTCAATAGGAGCACCGTGCGACCACGATGCTTGAGTGTCGCCATAGCGCCATAACGCACCGTCGTAAAAGAGATATTGGATGCCTCAGCCAAGGCATCCAACACTCTGAATCCGATGTTGTGGCGCGTTGCGGCATACTCCATTCCGATATTGCCCAACCCTACAACAAGATACTTCATTTCGTAGTGGTTTAAGTCGTTTTACCACACCACGCTACTACTGAGCAGCACGTGAAGCACGTGTTACGCGAACAGCGCAAACAGCAGTAGTTGCGGGAGTTACGAATGTGAGGTTCTCCTGCTTAAGGTCGCCTACGAAGATAGTCTGACCAACCTGCAAGGGAGTAACGTCAACAACAATCTCATCGGGAATGTACTCAACGAGAGCCTTAACCGTAAGCTTACGAGCCGAAAGCTGGAGCTTACCACCGATCTTAACACCCTCAGCGTTACCTGTAAGACGTACAGGAACATTTACAGCCACGGGCTTACCCTCCTGAACGCGGTAGAAATCTACGTGGAGAACCTGCTCGCGTACGGGGTGATACTGTACCTCACGCATTACGGCCTTCTCGATCTTACCGTCGATGTTAAGCTCAACGATGTACGAGTTGGGAGTGTAGATGAGCTGGTTGAGCTCCTTAGCGTCGATGGTGAATGTCACCTCCTCGCCGCCACCGTAAACGATGCAGGGTACCTGACCCTCGCGACGTGCTGCCTTAGCGTACTTCTTACCGAACTCCTTGCGGGCAGTACCGTTAATCTGAATTGACTTCATAATTACTTAAATATTAATTGTTTAACTTCGATGCCACTCAGCGGCGATAGTCAGTCGCAACCCCATAGGCATCTGCTTTGGACGGCAAAGATAATACTTTTTTTTGAATTAGTAATTAGTAGTTGTTAATTTTTAATGAGTTCCGATGTTTTTCTGCTGTCCACAACAACCCCATAGTACTTCATTAATAATTACTCATTACTCACTACTAACTACTAATTAGCTTTAAGCCCTACTCCTCTGTTTCGGGGAGAAGATAGTCGCTCGCCTTGGCTGGAGATATAACGCTTCTGCCGAGCTGTTGCTCCAACTGTACACGCGCCACCTTCGCCACTTTACCCCCTTGTTGTGCCACCTTTGTGCTCTGTCGAAACCCCTTAGGATTTTTCTGCTTCGACAGCTCGGTAGTGGCAGCCTCGGCCAACGAATTGAAAGCAAGCTCCAAGTTAGTCATATTATCGCGTAGGCTCTCCTTGTGCAACCCCTTATATTGTTTGTACTCCTTAACCTTGAAGCCACTCCACTGCATGGTGATAATATCTGTCAATGTGGCATATTGCACACCCTCCTCAACACCTGTACGCTTCCACTCGTCGGTCAGCTCTTTACGTATCTCTATACTCTTTAGGCGTTGATTAATCCACGCCTCGGAATATCCCAACCTACGATAGTCGGTCATCGCCTGTTCGATAGATAGTTCGGGGTCTTGCATCTGATCTATACGCTGTGCTGCGACCTGAGCCATCCACTGCTTAAAGGGCTCTGCCTTAGGAGAGGGGATTGATTGTATGATACGGAGGATAGCAGTGGTATTACCAGCCAAAGTCTTACGTCTCTTGCCACTCCCCGTTGTCATTTGTATCTGGGGACAATTTGTCCCCACGAAGACATGCAATTCTTCATCCCTCTTACGCATCTTTTTAAGATAGTCGGTAGGGTTTACACTCTCTGTCAGCACCGCTACCACATCAACTACCGAGAAGTACCACTCCTCGGCAGTATCATCCCATACGGTACGTACCTTGCGCTCCTCGAATAGTTGTAATGCCTCTTGCTTTGTCATAGTAGCATGATTTACGAGCTCTACGATATAGCGAAGTCGCGGAGGGCATCGTTCAGCGAGGTCTTCTTGTCGGTAGACTCCTTGCGGCGGCCGATGATTAGGGCGCACTGCACGCCATACTCGCCCGCGGGGAACTTCTTATTATAGGTACCTGACACCACTACCGAGCGTGGGGGCACGTAGCCCTTATACTCCACAGGCTCAGCACCTGTTACATCGATGATATGTGTCGAGCCGGTGATTACCGTATTTGAGCCGAGCACCGCCTCGCGGCATACGTGAGCACCCTCGACGACAATCGAGCGCGAGCCTATGAAGCAGTTATCCTCGATGATGACGGGCGAGGCCTGCACTGGCTCCAGCACGCCACCGATGCCAACACCTCCCGAGAGGTGTACGTTCTTGCCTATCTGTGCACACGAGCCCACCGTCGCCCACGTGTCGACCATGGTGCCCGTATCGACGTATGCACCGATGTTGACATACGAGGGCATGAGTATCGCCCCCGGGGCTATATAGGCACCATAGCGTGCCACAGCATGGGGCACAACCCTCACGCCAAGCTCCTCGTAGCCACGCTTGAGTTCCATCTTATCGTACCACTCGAGCTCGCCCGCCTGCATCGTGCGCATAGTCTGTATGGGGAAGTACATGATGATGGCCTTCTTGACCCACTCATTCACCTGCCACACGCTATTCTCGGGGTCTACAGGCTCGGCACAGCGCAGCGCGCCCTTATCCACAGCCTCAACGATATTGCGTATCGTAGCCTTAACCTCCTCCTTCTGAAGCAACGAGCGGTCAGCCCACGCCTCCTCAATTATACTCTTCTCTACGTCCCACATACTTGTTCTTTTTCAATGTTTTATCTCATCATCTCGTCAATACTCTTCAATAGCGCCTCCTCGTCGTAGCCACAGTCGGCATACAACTCCGCAGGCTTACCCTGCTCCACGAAACAGTCGTCGATACCGAGGTTTTTTACATGCGGAGTATAGCCCTCACGGCTGAGGCGTGCCACTACAGCCTCGCCCACACCACCGCGGATAACGCCATCCTCGATGGTGATAACACGCTTAAAGCGCTCACCCACCTCGCGGAGCAAAGCCTCGTCCAGCGGCTTAGCATATCGAAGGTCGTAGACAGCAACGCTATGGCTGCTACGCTCCGAAGCACGCAGCGCCACATTTGCCATCGTGCCGACAGCAACAATGGCTACATCCTCGCCATCCTTGAGCCTCTCGCCACGGCCCACCTCGACACCCTCAAATGCCACGCCCTGCCACTCGACACCCTCGCCCACACCTCGTGGGTAGCGTATGACGGTGGGATAGTCGGCCTTAGATGCCGTATACATCATTTGTCTGAGCATCCACTCGTTGCGCGGGGCTGCAATCGCCACGTTGGGCACACAGCCGAAGTACGCAAGGTCAAAGGCACCATGATGCGTAGCGCCATCCTCGCCGACGATGCCCGCGCGGTCGAGGCACAGCACCACTGGAAGGTTTTGCAACGCCACATCGTGGATGACATTGTCGTAGGCGCGCTGCATGAACGACGAGTATATGTTACAGAAGGGGCGTCCTCCCGCTGCGGCGATACCTGCGGAGAAGGTTACGGCATGACCCTCGGCGATGCCCACATCGAAGCATCGCTCGGGCATCTCGCGCATCACGATATTCATCGAGCAGCCCGAGGGCATGGCGGGCGTGATGCCCACGATGCGCTCGTCCTCGCGTGCGAGGTCAAGGAGCGTATGTCCAAAGACATCCTGGTAGCGTGCTGCCTGATAATTACTCTTTATGCGCTCGCCCGTAGCCACATCGAAGCGCCCGGGGGCGTGCCACACCGAGGGGTCGGCCTCGGCAGGGGCATAGCCCTTACCCTTCGTGGTCTTCACGTGCAGGAGCTTGGGGCCTCCAATATGTTTCAGCGCCTCGAAGGTGCGTATCAACTCGTCTATGTTGTGGCCATCAATAGGGCCGAAGTAACGGAAGTTAAGACTCTCAAAGAGGTTACTGTTTTTGAGCAGTCCCTGCTTCACGGCATTTCCTGCCGTGCGCACCATGCTGTGCAGCTTGGGCATGACGGCAAGACCGCGCCACAGCGTATTTTTGAGGTTGTTGTACCAGCGCGATGTAGACATGCGCACAAGGTAGCGGTCGAGGGCTCCCGAGGGCTTGTCTATCGACATCTCGTTGTCGTTGAGGATGACGAGGATGTCGGTCTTGGGCGAGGCACCGGCATTATTCAGACCCTCGAAGGCGAGGCCTCCGGTGAGCGCTCCATCGCCAATGACAGCAACGACATGATTTCTTGACCCCTGCATCTCCAACGCCTTGGCCATGCCGAAGGCTGCCGAGATGCTCACCGAGGCGTGACCGGCACCAAAGGCATCGTAGCGGCTCTCCGCGATGCGCGGGAAGCCACTGATGCCGCCACGTGTGCGGTTACGAAGGAAGGCATCGCGACGCTCGGTGATAATCTTATGGGCATAGGCCTGGTGTCCCACATCCCATACGATGCGATCCTCGGGCGTATTGTACACATAGTGCAGTGCCACGGTGAGCTCCACGGTGCCGAGGCTCGAGCCGAGGTGTCCGGGATTCACGGCGCAGCACTCAACGATATAGTCGCGCAACTCCTCGGAGTAAGCCTTAAGCTCGCCCCGCGTCATGCGACGTAGATCGTCGGGATTATCCACTGCCATAAGATGCTTATACCTCACATCACTCATCGACATTTCGCTACATTAATTCCACAAATGTAGTGATTTTTTGCGTAACGGACAAAAACCATACTCCAAAAAATAAAAAATCAAAAGTTAGGGCCAAAAGTTTGCACGTGTTTACGAAAAAATGCGTATCTTCGCAAAATGATAAAAATGTAGTTCTACTATGGCAACATCAAAATACCGCAGAATACTTCTCAAGCTCAGTGGCGAGTCGCTACAGGGCAAGCAAAATTATGGCCACGACGTCGAGGTGCTCAACGCCTACGCCGAGCAGATTAAGCGCATCAAGGAGATGGGCGTGGAGATAGGCATCGTCATCGGTGGTGGCAACATCTTCCGTGGCATACAGGGCGCAGGGCGCGGCTTCGACCGCGTGAAGGGCGACCAGATGGGCATGCTGGCAACCATCATCAACTCGTTAGCCCTACAGTCGGCGTTGGAGTCTACGGGCGTGAAGTGCAAGGTGCTCACATCCATACGCATGGAGCCTATCGGTGAGTATTACTCTAAGGCCAAGGCCATAGAGTATCTCGAGGCGGGATATGTTGTAATCATCGGCGGTGGCACGTCGAACCCCTACTTCTCGACCGACACGGCCTCGGCACTCCGTGGCATAGAGATTGAGGCGGAGGTTATGTTCAAGGGCACGCGCGTAGATGGCATATACACGGCCGACCCCGAGAAGGATCCCACGGCAACAAAGTTCGACACCATAACCTTCGACGAGGTGTTGGCACGCCGATTGAAGGTGATGGATCAGACGGCCTTCACGCTGTGTCGCGAGAATCACCTCTCGCTCATCGTCTTCGACATGGACACCCCGGGCAACCTCGAAAAGGTCATCGCCGGCGAGAACATCGGAACAATTGTTACAGAGGAGTAATACGTTAATAATTATGGCAATGCAGACAAAACACAAGAGGCGTGGTTCGACGCTCACGCTCATCCTCATGCTCGTAGTGCTCATAGGCCTCGTGGCAGCGATAATCTTATGGCCCGTGGAGGCTAAGGCGGCAACGATGCCCACACTCACCGAACAGGATGACCTGGAGGAGACAACCCTCGTGCGCACGGGCGACATAGCCCCCGACTTCACCGTGAAGATGACAACGGGCGAGAAGGTCACGCTCTCATCGCTACGTGGCAAGGTGGTGCTCGTCACATTCTGGGCTACGTGGTGTCCCCCCTGCCGTCAGGAGCTGGCACACATGCAGGAGGGCGTCATCGACCACTTCGCCGGCAGCGACCTTGTAGTGCTACCCATATCGCGTGGCGAGACACGTGCTACGGTCGAGGCCTTCATCAACAAGATGGGCTACACCTTCCCCGTGGGTCTCGACGAGAACAAGTCGATATACCTCAAGTATGCCACAAACTACATCCCCCGCGCCTTTGTCATCGACAAGAAGGGCAAGGTGGTATATAGCGCTGCTGGATACGATGACACCATCGCCCGCGAGATTAACGAAGCCATAAGCGCAGCGTTACGTTAGAGTGATAATTAACCAACAAAGAGATAAATGTATGGATACCAAGACTATTTTGAATGAGACGACCGACCGCATGCAGCGCGCCGTAGACCACCTCACCGAGGAGCTGCTTAACATCCGCGCAGGCAAGGCTTCGGTAAATGTCTTAAATGGCGTATTTGTCGACTACTACGGCTCGCAGACCCCCGTGTCAGGTGTTGCCAGCGTGACCGTGCCCGACGCCAAGACCGTGCTTATCCAGCCTTGGGATAAGAATATGATTCGCATGATTGAGAAGGCTATCATCGACTCGAACATAGGCCTCACGCCCTCGAACAATGGCGAGCATATTCGCCTCTCGATACCCCCTCTCACGGAGGAGCGTCGTAAGGAGATTGTGAAGAAGGTTAAGGGCGAGGGTGAGACCGCACGCATAAGCCTCCGCAACGCACGCCGCGATGCTGTCGAGGCCTTCAAGAAGGCACAGAAGGATGGCATGTCGGAGGACGAGCAGAAGGATGGCGAGGCTCAGGTGCAGAAGCTCCTCGAGAAGTTTACGAAGCTTCTCGATGCGGAGCTCGAGAAGAAGGAGAAGGAGGTAATGACCGTATAAGGTCACCCCACCTACCGCTATCTACCGCCGATGGATGGGCTCACTCACCATTGGCGGTAGTTTGTATCCACGACACCCATATATATAAATAAGTAGTATGAATACCGCTACAATCATCGCCATCATCTCGGGCATAGGTGCCGCCATCGTCGCCTACGTTGTCGGGCGCAGGATAAACGCCACGGCAGATAACAACACCGAGCTCGACACCCAAAAGGAGCATATCAACGCCCTCAACCGCACCATTGCCGAGCGCGACCATAAGATAGACACCCTCATCGAGGAGGTCAAGCGCCTCACTGCCGAGCGCGATGTGGCACAGACGAAGGCCACGGCCGCCGAGGAGCAGGTGGAGCGCCTGCGCCGTGAGAGCCGCGAGGCCCTCGAGGCGCAGCAGGCAAACCTCAAGGAGGCATACGAGAAGCAGCTTGCGCAACTCAACAGGCTTATCGAGGAGCAGCGCGAGGCGAACAAGCGCCAAGTGGAGGATCAGATGGCCCTCATACGCGAGCAGATGGTCGCCACCTCGGAGCGCGTGCTCAAGGCGCGACAAGAGGAGCTTGGCGAGCGCAACGTCGAACAGATGTCTAAGATTGTCGACCCCATAACGCTCAGCCTTAAACACATGCGCGAGGCGCTGGATAACTCGCAGAAGGAGCATAACGAGGCGATGACACGCCTCGATGCCACCATCGAGGCCAACATGAAGAATAGCCGCAACCTCGGCGAGACGGCCGACCGTCTCACGCGCGCCCTCACGGGCGAGGTTAAGGTGCAGGGTAACTTCGGTGAGCTTAAGCTACGCCAACTCCTCGAAGACCTCGGCCTCAAGGAAGGCGAACAGTATACCACGCAGCAGGCACTGAAGGATAAGTTCGGCGCGCGCATAAAGAGCGACGACGACAAGCGCCTCATCCCCGACTTTATTCTTCACTTTCCCGACAACCGCGATGTCATCGTCGACTCGAAGGTCAACATCACCCACTACGAGTTATATGTCAATGCCGAGGATGAGACCTCGCGCTCGCAACTTCTGAAGGAGCATATCGCCAGCGTGCGCCGTCAGGTGGATATCCTTGCGAAGAAGGACTACAGTTCGTTCCTCGATGCGGGCTTCACGAGGCTCAACTTCGTCATCATGTATATGTTCCACGAGGGGGCTCTCAACCTCGCCCTGATGAACGACAACGGACTGTGGAAGTATGCCTACGACAAGGGTGTGCTTATCATGGGGCCGCAGACGATGTATATGAACCTGCGCGTCTTAGAACTCATGTGGCGCCAGAGCCGCCAGCTACACTACCAGCAGGCCATCATCGAGACTGCCGAGGAGATGATTAAGCGTGTGCAGGTCTTTGCCGAGCGCTTCAAGGCTGTGGAGGATGGCCTCGATGCCACACGCCGCACCTTCGACGAGCTGAAACGCTCGACGGCAAGCAGCGGGCAGAGCATGATCACCTCGGCACGACAGATTATCGCCTACGGCATCAAGGAGAACAAAAAGAAGCGTAGCATCAACTCCGTATTCCCCGAGGAGGAGGCCCCCTCGCTTATTGACAAGGAGCACGAAAAAGAGGGCGCCGAGGAGGTTGCAGATGCCATCGTGTAAGGCATCGCAAAAAAAGTGTAAAAAATTTTCAAAATATTTTTGACTATATTTTTACACCTCCACGCATACACATAAGCCCATGCTGTATGATGTTTTGCGAAAATAACATGGTCAAAATGCGAGTGTTATAAGAATAACAATACTTTTTTATTCCGACGGAGGGATATGTGCATCAATTTTTATTATGCACATATCCCTCTGCTCATAGTTTTTGCTTATACCGCTATAAATATTTTTGGTTTGGAGAATTAGATTTATTGCCATATATTTGCACCAGAAACAAATAGAAAAGGCCACAAAAGGGGTGCGGGAATAGAGATATATAGTGCTCCGAGTGGGATAGAAAACGAAAAAGACTAAGAATATTAAGACATAATAGATGTGTAAGATGTAAGCGTAAAAATTTAGTAGTGTAAAAAGTTAATAATTGTTTGTGTCCGTGAGCTGCCCGATGTGAATCGGGCAGTTCCTTTTTATGCTTCTTACAGGCCGCGAACAGCCGTGCACAGATGCAGCGATGGCGCATGATGAGAGAGAACCACGTCCATCGCTCATGCGCCACGCCTCGCAGCAGGTTATCGTCGTCCGACTAACCCATCTTACCCGTAAGGTAAGCCTTAGTGCGCTCGTCCGAAGGGTTGGAGAACATCGTGGCAGTGTCACCATACTCGACCAACTCGCCGAGGTACATGAACATCGACTTCGACGATATTCGCATCGCCTGGCCCATATTGTGCGTAACAATCAAGATGGTCACCTCCTTTTGAAGCTCCTGCATCAACTCCTCGATATGTGCCGTGGCGATAGGGTCAAGGGCCGAGGTGGGCTCATCCATAAGCAAGATATCGGGTTTCATGGCTAACGCGCGGGCGATACACAGACGCTGCTGCTGACCACCCGAGAGGAATGTACCCTTCTTATTGAGCACATCCTTAACCTCATCCCACAGCGCAACACTTCGTAGGCAGCGTTCAACCGTTTCATCTTTCGCGGTTTTCGACAAGCGGATACCATTAAGCGCATAGCCCGAGAGCACATTGTCGTAGATGCTCATCGTGGGGAATGGCGCGGGGCGCTGAAAGACCATACCCACCTTACGCCTGACATCAATAGGCTCCATCGAGAGGATATTCTCGCCATTAAGCAATATCTCGCCATCGACACGTATATTGGGATAGAGGTTGTGCATAAGGTTTACGGCACGCAGAAGCGTGCTTTTGCCACAGCCCGAGGGGCCCATTATGGCGGTTATGGTATTTCGGTCGATGGCTGCCGATACATATTTCACGGCCATCGTCTGCTTGGTATATGATACGCAAGTCTTATTAAATTCAAGTATAGGTGTTACTGATTCCATCTCTTTGCAAGATATTTAGCTGTAAGATTCAATGTAAGAACAAATAATAACAAGAAGAGTGATGCGCCCCATATCAGTTCCTGAAGGTTGGGATCGTTGAAGAACTCCCATATAAGCAGGGGCACAGCCGATATAGGCTTATCGACCGCAAAGCGGATGAACGAGCAACCGAGGGCAGTAAACATGAGCGGTGCGGTCTCGCCAATAACACGCGAGATGGCGAGCAGAACACCCGTGAAGATACCGCCAAAGGCGGCAGGGAGCTGCACCTTGAGCATCACGCGGGCACGATTGCCACCAAGAGCCAGACCTGCCTCCTTAAGCGAGGCGGGCAATATCTTCAATGTCTCCTCCGTGGAGCGGATGATAAGTGGCAGCATCATAACGAAGAGTGCCACGCTACCAGCAATGGCCGAATAGCCCTTCATCGGAACGACAACCCATATATAGACCACAATACCGATAATCACCGAGGGCGTTCCTTGCAGCAAGTCGGTAAGATAGCTCACCATCTGAGCAAATTTGTTTTTGGGATTCTCGGCCAAGAAGGCACCGCAGAGGATGCCTAATGGCACAGCAAAGATGGTGGCCATGCCAAGCATAAGCATCGTTCCCACGATACCATTTGCAATACCTCCCGGTATAGGCTCGCCAGCCTCGATAGCCTTCATCGCCTTATATGCTGTAGGCGTTGGCTCGGTAAAGAACGACCACGAGAGCTGGTCGTAGCCACGCAGGAACACCTCGCCCAAGATGGCAAATAGAGGAACAGCCGTAAGGGCGGCCAATATGCACACAGCCCACAGCAACGCCTTATCCTTTATCAAACGATTCGTAATTTTCAACTTATCCATAGTTATGCTATTCTTGCGCGTTTAATCAACATCTTACCAATGAGATTGATAAATGCCGTGATGAGGAACAGTATCAGGCCGATGGCAATAAGTGACGATAGTCGCAAATCATCCGCCTCGCCGAATTGGTTTGCGATGATTGATGCCATGGAGTTACCCGTCGAGGTGATTGAGTCGGGGATATTATTCGTGTTACCGATAAGCATCGTCACGGTCATCGTCTCTCCCAGAGCACGACCAATCGCCAAGATATACGACGAGAAGATTCCCGAGCCTGCAACGGGGAATACCACCTTGCGTATCACCTCAGCACGTGTTGCACCAAGACTATATGCTCCCTCCTTCAAGTCGTTAGGCACCATCTTGATAAACTCGGCACTGAGCGATGCCGCGTAGGGTACAATCATTATCGCCAAGACCAACGAGGCGGTCAATATACCAGAGCCCTGTGGCGAGATGTCGAGAGCCATAATGATTGGGCGCAAAGTGTAGAAGCCCCACAGACCGTAGATAATCGAGGGGATACCCGCCAAAAGGTCGGTCACGGTGCTCAATATGGCGGCAATCTTTGTACCCTTGAAATACTCACCCACGAACAGCGCCACGGGCAGCGAGAAGGGAATGCAAAAGATTAGCGCAAGGAGCGTAGTCATCAGCGTACCCGTGATGAAGGGCAGCGCTCCATACTGCTCAGCACCCTCGGTATAGCTCCACTCCGAGGAGGTCAGAAACTTAAAGAATCCGAAGTGCTCGAAAGCCCCGTATGCGTCAGTGACGAGGGCGTAGACTACGCCCCCGCACACTACGGGCATTACCGATGCTGCCAAGAACAATAGAATCTTATATAACTTATCGTTCATAGCATCCGTTATATGAGTATCGAGATACCGTCATACGTAACAGTCTTCAGATTCGTAAGGCTCAACTCCTTAGCCTTGGGAGGAAGGGGCGCATAATGAACCTCCAACGTGATGTGCTGCGCCTCGTCCGAGAGGATATACTCCAACAAATCGAGTGTCGCCTCGGCCTGCTCCTTCGTGCGGTCAGAGTAGTTCTGCTCCTTGTAGATAATCATCCATGTGAATGTCGAGATGGGGTATGCGCCCACAGCATCAGCATTGGTAATAGAGCAGCGCGTGTCAACCGGTATCTCGCCCGATGCCGCAGCCGAGATTGTTGCAGAGGTCGGAAGAACAAACTCTCCTCTGGGATTCTGAACGCGGGCATAGGGTATCTTCTGCGCAAAGGCGTACTCCGAGCCGACGTAGCCTATCGTATTCTTTGTCTGCTTAATCACACCTGCCACGCCGGGGTTGCCCTTTGCAGCCTGACCTACGGGGAAGTTCACAGATTTGCCCGTGCCATATTTTGAGGCCCACGCGGGACTCACCTTTGTAAGGTAGTCGGTGAACACGAAGGTTGTACCCGAGCCGTCAGAACGATAAACAGGGATGATGGCCTCCGAAGGAAGTTTCACGTCGGGATTGAGAGCCGCAATTCGCTCGTCGTTCCACATCCTAATCTCACCGGCAAAGATGTCTGCGATAACCTCGCCCGACAGTCTCAACTCCTTGACACTATCGAGGTTGTAGGCCACAACCACGGCACCCATACACGTAGGGATATGTACCACGGGAGCCATCTCGGCCATCTCCTTATCCGAGAGGAAGGCATCGCTACCGGCAAAGTCTACAATCTTATCACGCAAGTTGCGAACACCGCCACCAGAGCCGATACCACCATAAGCCACCTGGTCGCCATTTAGCTGACCAAACTGCTCGAAGATTACATTGTAGAAGGGAAGCGGGAATGTCGCACCTGCACCCGAAAGCTCCTGTGGCTCACGACCACCATTGTTTGCATTACCGCCACAAGCAACCATCGCAAGGGCAACTGCAAATGTCACGGCTGACTTAAAAATCTTCTTCATAGTTGTCTAATTATTAAATGTTTATCTTGTTTAGAATCCGAAATAACAGTTAATATATGCAGAGTAACCAATATTTGCGCCAGTTGCCTTTGGCATACTCATTCTGAAGTTAGGTGCAATCTTCACATACTTACCGAGTTTGAATTGCGCACCGATGATTGCTGCCTGCTCATCCTTTGCGACGTTCCAATCGTCGTTCGAGTATAGGTCATCGAAGCGAGCATAGATATCCGCGAACTTTGCAACCTTTGCCGAAGCAAACACCGAGTAGCCATACTGGTTGGCATCATCGGCGTAGGCGGCATTCCACATATGGTTATACTCGGCTCCAACGGTGAACTTATCGTGCTTGTATCCTATGAATGTCGCCAAGTTTGCTGTGCTCTTCTTGCCCTCCTCGCCACTCTCGTTCAGACCGCCATAGACGCGAATCTGGAGGCCCTTGACGGGTGTGAGTGTTACACCTAAGCCGTAGTTAAGACCATCATTTATCTGAATCTTCTTGTAACCCTCGCCATTAACGATAATAGCATCGGCCGATACCCAGTCGGCAAACTTATATGCTACCGAGACACCTAAATCGGCACTGCTACCAAACTTGTATTCATCTTGGAACGACTTCATAATGTAGCGATAGCCCCAGAACTTCTCCTGAAAGTTGAACTGCGTGGTTGAGATAAGACCACCGTTGAGCGTCAGACCACCCCTCTTCCACGATACCATAGCATTTTTGATATAGGCGATGCGCTGATAATCATCTACGCTTGATGATTTGCCAATATCCATTACCGCCTTTGCTGAAAGGCCATTGCCAAAGTTGTATTCGTAGCCGAGATAGCTACGCTCCAACTCGAAGCCGCGATTGTCGTTATCAGCACCAAAACCCGTGTGGAAATTAGCCATCACCTGTACAATCGCCTTACCCTTGGGCTCCTCGGTTTTAGCATCCTGCGCCTGTGCAGTGATACCGATGCAGGCTAAAAGACCTGCCAAGATTACTTTTGTCTTCATATTCTTCTGTCCTTTAAGTTTGACACAGCAAAAGTATCGGCAATAGATTTCATAAATGTTTCAAAAAAATTAGGCTTTCGTGAAATGCTCACCATAAGCAAAATATTACATTTTTATTAAATCTCGGTTTGGGCAGTTCACATTAAACAAAATCTCCATACTTTTGCGAAGTGATTATATTATAGGTATATGGCAGCAAATCGTATATTGATCGTAGATGACGAGGAGACCCTATGTGAGGTGCTGAAACTAAATCTCGAGAATGAGGGGTATGATGTCGACACTGCATTCAGTGCCGAGCAGGCATTGGGCTATAATCTGAAGGGGTATTCGCTAATCCTGCTCGATATAATGATGGGCGAGATAAGCGGTATCAAGATGGCCAAGATGCTTAAAAGCGATGTCGCCACAGCCGACATTCCCATCATATTCTGCACGGCACGCGACACGGAGGACGACATGATTATGGGGCTTAACCTCGGCGCCGACGATTATATTATGAAGCCCTACACCGTGCGCAATGTCATTGCCCGCGTGAAGAGTGTTCTGCGCCGTACGGCAAGCCATAAGAACACGGGGAACACCCCGAGCGAGAAGCCTAACAGATTGGTTGTTGAGGGGCTATGTCTCGATTTGGAGTTTAAGCGTTGCACGGTCGATGGTGAGGAGGTTCGATTGGCACGCAAAGAGTTCGAGTTGCTCGCCTACTTGATTCAACATCGAGGCAAGATATGTTCTCGCGAACAGATATTAAACAGAGTGTGGAGCGACGAGGTTGTTGTGCTTGACCGCACCATAGATGTCAATATCACGCGCGTACGCTCCAAGATTGGAGCATACGGCTCCTATATCGTTACCCGTTCAGGCTTTGGCTATGGCTTCCGAGATTAAAATGTCATATCACAAGCGACTCTTTTTGCAGCTCATCGCCTTCTCGTGGGCTATGGTGCTATGCTTTGTTGGATTTCAATATATCAGAGAGAAGGAGTATAAATCGGAGTTCCTGAATGCACAACTGCAACAATACAACCGCCATTTGCTTGACACCGTAGAGGAGGGGCTACCGTATGAGGATTATATCGCAACACACGACAAACCTTTTGATCAGCTGCGAATATCAATTATCGCTCTGTCGGGCGCTGTGGTTTACGACAACGCTATACCGCTCGATTCGCTCGATAACCACCGACGTCGCCCCGAGGTGGCAGATGCGTTGGCAAGGGGCGAGGGGTATAACATCAGCCGACAATCCACAAGTGATGGACGAGAATACTTTTACTCTGCAACACGAGGCGAGCGAGTTATTGTCCGTACAGCCATTCCATATTCCAGCACCTTGCAAGACCTACTTGAAGCGGATTGGTCATTCCTGGTTGTGATGATTTCAATCACACTTATAATGAGTGTGGTGGCATACTTTACCACTCGCCGACTCGGCAAGGATATCGAGCGCGTCAATCGCTACGAGGCGGAGCAGGAGCGCAATCGCCTTAAACGACAACTCACAAACAACATAAACCACGAGCTGAAAACCCCCGTAGCATCTATTCAGGTATGCCTCGAGACACTACTCTCGGGCATCAACCTCAGCGAGGAGAAGCGCCAGGAGCTTATTGAGCGATGCTATGCCCATAACGACCGCCTTCGCCGACTGCTTAACGACGTGTCGCTTATTACCCGCATGGAGGATGGGAGCGCACTTATTAACCGCGAAAGGGTGGTAATCAACGAGATAATAGATGAGGTTGCCGAGGAGTTGGAGATGTTACCCGAAGATGAGCACTTGACACTGCACTTAGACTTTAACGATGATGTTATCGTCGAAGGCAACCCCTCGTTGCTTGGCTCCATTTTCCGCAATTTTACCGAGAATGCCATTGCCTACTCCGAGGGTAGGAACATCTATATATCGCTACTCGACAATAACGATAGGATGTGCCGCATACGCTTTGAGGATGACGGCAAGGGCGTAGAACCCGAGCAGCTACCCCACCTCTTTGAGCGATTCTATCGAGTGGACAAGGGTCGCTCCCGCCAAAAGGGTGGCACGGGTCTTGGTCTTGCCATCGTAAAACACGCCGTTCAGTTTCACGGCGGCACCATCACCGTCACCAATCGTCCGAATAGCGGACTGAGGTTTGATTTCACCCTAAGCAAACACAACATACAGTAGGCCGTGATGCCGCGTAGAGGCTGGCTTCTGATAACAACCTCTTTGTTGTCAGAAGGCAGCAGATACAACGCTCGGCAAAATGCCGTCGATGGGATAGTACTTATACGTACAGCCCATTGACGGCACTTTTTGTTAGCGGCAGTAGATGCTGCCTTATCACAACAAAGAACTATTCGTGGTGGTAGGGTTCGTTCTTAAGAATGGTAAATGCGCGGTAGAGCTGCTCGAGAAAGATGGCACGCACAATCTGGTGCGAGAAGGTCATCTTGGAGAGGGAGAGCTTACCATTGGCGCGGGCATAGACAGCCTCGGAGAAGCCATAGGGGCCACCGATGACGAAGACGAGGCGTTTGATGCCGGCAGACATGCGCTTCTCGACGAGGTCGGCAAACTCTATGGAGCGCAACTCGGCGCCGTGCTCGTCGAGGAGCATGACATAGTCGGCAGGGGTGAGGAGGCGTAGTATAGCCTCACCCTCGAGGCGCTTCTGCTCGCCCTCGGATAGCTTCTTCGTATTACGCACATCGGCAATTGTCGTAATGGCAAAGCGCACATAGTGGTTTAGGCGCTTAGAGTACATCGTAACAAGCGCCTCAACCTCCTTCATGTCGGTCTTGCCGACAACAATCAACTCGATATTCATAGTCTACGTTATAGGTCTGTGTTCCACTCGCCCTCGGCACCATCGTATATTATGGCGCGCGTATCGCCAAACGACTTCAACAGCTCATAGGCGCGGTACATGTTATAGCCGTTGCCCGAGCAGCCGTTACCGAGGCTGAAGGCTATGATCGAAACATGGTTTTGCGCACGGCGATACATCGTCTCCACGCGACGCAGGTAGTCATCCTCGAGCCAGGGGGCATTTGCCGGTGTGCCATCAACATCGCGGTTTGAGGCATCCGTGGGCGACGAGATGGCTGCCGTATCTATGACATACATGCCCACCCTGTCGCATAGGGCGTAGAACCACTTGGGCTGCGGATAGCTCGGCACGAGGCAGTTGATGCCCTTAGCCTTGAGCGCCCTAATCTCGCGCTCGGTGGTGGCGCTATCGGCCGCAGCGTTATAGTTGCTCTTGTTTAGTTTTAGAGGCTTGTCGAAGAGGGTAATCTCGCCCGCATCGTTATAGCCATACTCCGCGAAGCCCACATTCAGAGGTATATACTCCCAGAGGATGCCGCTACGCTTGACATAGAGCGTGAGGGGGTAGAGCTTGGGATTCTCTGCCGACCAGCGGTTGGGATTGGAGTGGTATATGTAGGGGTGGAAGGATAGCGTGTCGCGTGTAAATCCCTCCAACGTGAGGTCGTTAACGCTATACTCCATAAGCTTGCCCGCAGGGTCGTAGATGTCGTAGCCCACCTCTATAACCTCCGTGGTAGAGAAGGAGTTATCGACCGTGACATCGAGGTATAGTTGGGCAAAGCGGTCGAGCGAGTCGGGCAGCATACGCACGTTGAAGTCGTAGACGGCAAGGCGGCGCTGTGCGAAGATGTAGCAGTTAGCAAACTGCTCGCGCTTAGCCTCCGTAAGAGCCTCGTCCAAGAGCGACATATAGGCCTCGTCGACGATGACCACAGCCACGGTATTCTCGCCCTGGTCGAGGTATGGCGAGATGTAGAAGTCGGTAGGCGTAAATTGGTCTATAGGGGCCGTTATCAGCTTGCCATTGATAAACACGGTGTAGTCGGCACCCACGCTCTCGACATGCAGGTAGGCGTTATAATCGTTCCACGCTGCGGGCACCTCGAAGGCCTGCTCGTAGACGGCGCGCACGCTACCCTCTGCGGTCTCGAACTGAAGCGTGGGCTTCAGCGCGATATACTTGTCTATGCCCGTGCGTATGTCGCGCTTGGCATCCTCACGCTTATCGTAACATATGAACTCCGAGCGTGCTATGCGTGCCTGTGCTGCAAGCTCTTCGGCCGCGAAAATAGCCACGCCGAGGAGCAAAAAGGTATATAAGAGGACTCTTTTCATAGTTTTAATTTAGCACAAAGGTATAAAAAAGTGACAAGACGGCAATCGTTTGCAAAAAAATTAGTAATTTTGTGGCCTACTATGGCGTTATACCAACAAACGAAACAAACGAAATAAATAATATACTACTTATGAAACTTACAAGAATTGCCGAGATACTCAAGATGGAGGGTGACGGCAGAGATATCACCGTTAAGGGCTGGGTGCGCACGAAGCGTAGCAACAAAAACGTGGCGTTCATCGCGCTCAACGATGGCTCGTCGGTGGCTAACATTCAGGTTGTTGTGGACTTCGCCAAGATCGACGAGGCGGAGCTTAAGACCGTGACTACGGGTGCCTGCTTGCGCGTAGACGGTAAGCTCGTGCAGTCGCTCGGCGCAGGTCAGGGCGTAGAGGTGCAGGCCGAGAAGATCGAGATTTATGGTACTGCCGACCCCGAGACATACCCCTTGCAGAAGAAGGGTCACACGCTGGAGTTCTTGCGCGACATCGCCTACCTTCGTCCCCGAACGAACACCTTCGGTGCTGTGTTGCGTATCCGCCACGCTATGGCATACGCCATACATAAGTACTTCAACGACAAGGGCTTCTACTATTTGCATACACCGCTGATTACGGCCTCGGATTGTGAGGGTGCGGGTGCTATGTTCAACGTCTCGACACTCGATATGCAGAATCCTCCGCGCAACGAGGATGGCACCGTAGACTATACTCAGGACTTCTTCGGCAAGCCCTGCAGCCTCACCGTATCGGGACAGCTCGAGGGTGAGCTTGGTGCCTTGGCACTTGGTCAGATCTACACCTTTGGCCCCACATTCCGTGCCGAGAACTCTAACACGCCGCGCCACTTGGCCGAGTTCTGGATGATAGAGCCCGAGATGGCGTTCTACGAGCTTCAGGACGACATGGATCTTGCTGAGGACTTCCTTAAGTACCTCATACGCTATGCGTTGGATAACTGCCGTGAGGACCTCGAGTTTATGAATAAGATGTGGGACAAGGGCCTCTTGGAGCGCCTGCAGTTTGTCCTCGACAACGACTTCGTACGCCTCGACTACACCGAGGGTATCGAGATATTGAAGGCCTCGGGCAAGAAGTTCGAGTTCCCCTGCGACTGGGGTTGCGACCTTCAGTCGGAGCACGAGCGCTACCTCGTAGAGGAGCACTTCAAGCGCCCCGTGATCCTCATCAACTACCCGAAGGAGATCAAGGCCTTCTATATGAAGCAGAACGACGACGGCAAGACCGTGCGTGCTATGGACGTATTGTTCCCCCAGATTGGCGAAATCATCGGTGGCTCGGAGCGTGAGGCCGACTTTGGCAAGCTTTGTGCAAGAGTTGACGAGTTAGGTATGAGCCGTAAGGAGCTGTGGTGGTACCTCGACACACGTCGTTGGGGTTCGGCACCTCACTCGGGCTTTGGCTTGGGCTTTGAGCGTCTACTCCTCTTCGTTACGGGCATGGGCAACATCCGCGATGTCATCCCCTTCCCGCGCACGCCGAAGAACGCCGAGTTCTAAACCATCCCGAAATGCGAACAACGGCTCGTCCGACGTTCGCATTTTTTTACTAACGATAAGAGTGTATGGCAAACAGACTTCAACAGACCATTTCGCTGCAAACCAAGATCTCGCCGCAGCAGATACAGATGATAAAGCTCTTAGAGCTGCCCACGATGCAGCTCGAGGAGCGCATCAAGCGTGAGATCGAGGAGAACATCGTGTTGGAGGAGGATGCCGACACTAAGAGCGAGGAGGGCGACGCTCCCGAGAAGATATCCGTCGAGGAGTATATCGGCAAGGAGGACGACACCCCTTCGTATAAGGCGCGCGTGAACAACTTCTCGAAGGACGACAAGCAGCGCCCGGTATATATCACCGAGGGTCGCTCGCTCGGCGAGTCGCTCATCGAGCAGCTACGCTTCCGCTCGCTCACGGAGGAGGAGCTCGTTATCGCCGCATATATCGTCGGCAGCATCGACGACGATGGCTACCTGCGCCGCGATATGAACTCGCTCTCGGACGACCTCGCCTTCACGCGCGGTATGGAGGTGTCAGTCGAGGAGCTTGAGCGCATCCTCGCCATCGTCCACGAGCTCGAGCCCGCGGGCATCGGCGCCCGCTCGTTGCAGGAGTGCCTGCTATTGCAGATGCATCGACAGCAGCTCGACAGCCCCGCTAAGCGCCTGGCGCACAAGATTATAAACAGTCACTTCGAGGCTTTCGCCAAGAAGCACTACGAGAAACTTATTGCGCGTCTCGGCGTTACCGAGGAGGCCTTCCGCGAGGCTATAGAGTATATACGCACACTATCGCCCAAGCCCGGAAATCTATATACCGAGGGTGGCATTGATGCTACACCTTATATCACACCTGACTTTCTGCTCGACACCACCGACGGCAATATGCGCCTACAGCTCAACTCGGCGGGCATCCCCGAGGTGCGCATCTCGCGTCGCTACCGCGATATGATGCGCGATATGGTTGCTCCCGACGGCACGGTGAAGGCCGAGGACAGGGAGGCTGTGCAGTTTGTGAAGTCGAAGATAGACTCGGCCAAGTGGTTTATCTCGGCCATCAAGCAGCGCCACGACACCCTTATGCGCACGATGCAGACGATCTTGGACTTCCAACGTGAGTACTTCGTCGATGGCGACAAGAGCAAGCTGCGCCCGATGATACTTAAGGACATAGCCGACCGTACGGGCCTCGATGTGTCGACGATCTCGCGCGTGGTGAATAGCAAATACATACAAACCCCCTTCGGCATAATATTGTTGAAGTCGCTCTTCTCCGAGGGTATGCAGACATCGTCGGGCGAGGAGGTGTCGAGCCACGAGATTAAGACCATACTTCAGGAGTGCATCGACACCGAAGATAAGCGCCATCCGCTCACAGACGAGAACCTTATGGACATCCTCAACGATAAGGGCTACCGCATCGCGCGCCGCACGGTTGCCAAGTACCGCGAGATGCTCGACATCCCCGTAGCGCGTATGCGCAAGCAGATATAGGTCATTCACTAAAAATTCCCCAAAAAATCATCATTTTTCTTTGATATTACTCTTTTTATACCTATATTTGTAATACATTTCGTATAATAATGAAGCAGTGCGTTCCATACCTCTGCCTCCGAGTATATGTTATTGGGGGGGGTATTTCTCTGATTGTCAGGGAATTAGCTCGTGTGCGCAATAGGTTTCATTCTCCGTACAATAACTTTGCATATAAGAATAACTTTTTAAGTTCGCTGCCAATGTAGCGAACCGCTTTTGTATGTCTTAACTTAATCATCATTCAATTAAATTTTAGCACTATGAAAAACTATTTACTTTTAGCAGTCGCCGCCGTAGCATTGGCGTTTACTGCGTGCAAGAAGGATGACCCGGGAGCCGATACACCTCAGGTTGTTGCTGTGACCGGCGTATCGCTCAATACAAGCGCTGTCGCACTTGAGGTTGACGATAGTGTCACCCTGACGGCTACGGTTGCCCCTGCGAACGCCACAAATAAGGGCGTTGAGTGGAGCGTAGCAGACGATGCTATTGCCACCGTTAAGAATGGCGTTGTTACGGCTGTGGCTATTGGCGAGACTACCGTAACGGCTACTACCGTAGATGGTGGCTTCACGGCTACGGCTACGATTACCGTGGCCGAGAGCATAGTCGAGGTTACGGGCGTGACGCTCGACAAGCCGGGCTTGGAGTTGGAGATTGGTGATAGCGAAACCCTCACCGCCACCATTACCCCCGCAGATGCCACAAATAAGGGTGTTAGCTGGAGCACAGCTAACGATGCCATCGCCACGGTTGTGGAGGGTGTTGTTACAGCCGTTGCTGCGGGTGAGACTACAGTTACGGTAACCACTGCCGATGGAGGATTTACGGCTACGGCCAATGTCGTTGTAAAGGCTGCGCCCATAAAGGTCGATGGCGTATCGTTGGATAAGACGATGGTAGCCTTGGAGATTGGCGAGTCGCTCAAGCTCAACGCCACGGTGACACCCGCGAATGCCGATGACAAATCTGTAACGTGGAGCGTAGGAAATGACTCTATCGCTACGGTAAAGGATGGCACCGTAACGGGCGTGGCTGTCGGCGAGACGAATGTCACCGTAACAACTACCGATGGTGGCTTTACCGCAACAATACCCGTAAAGGTTGTTACCGAGAAAGTGGCGGTAACGGGCATCGAGTGGTATGGTGCGATCTCACGCAAGGAACTTCGCGTAGGCCAGGAAGAGAGATATTGTATGATTATATCTCCTGAGGAGGCAACAGATATGGGCGTTGTATGGACAAGTAGCGATCCCGAGGTAGCGACAGTAGAGCACTACAGAACAGAGCTCAACGGTCTTGTACACGGTATGCTCACGGCCATTAAGCCAGGCAAGGTAACCATCACCTGCACAACAAACGACGGTGGCTTTACGGCTACAACCGACGAGATCACGATCTTAGCACAAGAGTTAGTAACCTCGATTGACGTATCGCCAAATATTGTTAAGGTTGAGGTAAATGAAACGCTAAAGTTAGATGTATCGGTCTATCCAACAAATGCTCATAACAGAGGATATGAGGCCATTAGCAGCGATCCATCTATCGCTACCATTGACAAAAACAACGTGGTTACGGGTGTAAGTCTTGGCCAGACCGAGATAACCTTCAAGGCCATAGATGGCAGTGGCGTCGAGACTAAGGTTCCCATTTGGGTATTGGGCCCCAAGCCTACACAAATAAAGTTTGGCGATTATGTTCCAAATTCATCGTTGGTATATGAGGCATACTCTTGGCAAGGTAAGCAGATCGACGTTAAGAACGATGTGAATATGACGGTGAATCCTGCCGATGCCGACCTACGCTGGTTCGACTGGGAGATACTCTACGATAATAACCCCGAAGCACTGAAGTATGAGGTTACGAAGGATAACATCATAGCCTCGGTTGCCTACACGGAGAATTATAGCGGTGGACACTATTACATCCAGATATTGCCATACCTCAACGGCAACTTGGTGGGCGATGCGCGAATATACCTGCGCACATACCCCTATCTATTTGAATCATATGGCTATAGCGACAACACTACGCTTACACCCGTTGATAGTATGGATGGCACAAAAAATTATTCGTACAACTGGAACTCTACGCTCCATAAGGATGGCCTTAACGTGATCTTCTACTACTACAATATTGCCACGTGGGTAGATAGGTTTAAGGAGTACCAGATACCTGCTACGCAGTATACCCTCACGTCGAGCGACGAGAGCAAGGTTAAGGTTACGAAGCTGACTACGGGTGAGGGCTATAGATTGGAGCGCTTGGTTTGGGATGAGCTTGTAGCCGTAAAACTTACATACAAGTGTGGCGAGCATACACAGACCTACACTCTTAACCTTATCCCATAATCGGGATATCCAATAGAAGGGCGTGTCTAACAAGTTTTTTAGACACGCCCTTTTTGTTAGAAGTTGTATAACAAGAGGGATTTCAAGGCTTGTGTAGCCCGAAAAAGCGCAGTTTACTCGGCGTAAATGAGCATTTTGAGGGCAAGCGTAACGCAGAAATCACCTTGTTAGACGGCTTCTTTTTGCAAATATTGTAAGGACTATCGCCCCTACTTAAGATTACCAATAGCGCGGTTTGTCGTGCGGATAATCTTGAGCGTCGAGTCGTCCTCGACGAATATCGAGTTAAGGCCCTGCTGCTCCTGTGCGGGGTCGCCCGTATAGTCATCGCCCTTAGCCCAATACTCGTGATCCTCAACGTGTGTCACGGCATAGCCACCCCAGCTCCAGAAGTTACAGCCAGCGAACTTACCGCCCGCCTTATAGGCATCCTCGATAAGGCCGAACACGAAGGTGAAGTACCTATCGCGGCACGTCACGCCACTCTGCTTGCGGAAGTCCATATTGTCGCGAGGCATACCAAACTCCTCGACAACAAGGGGCTTATTAATCTTCTCGGCAAGCTCGATGTGCATATCGATATACTCCTTAGTATTTGCACACGACTGCTCGAGATCCTCCTCCATGTGGTCGCCACGCAGCCACTTCCAGTTGTAGGGCCACACGTGGCAGTTGATATACGAAATCTCCTCCACGGCGTGTATGCGCTCGCAGAGATCCATATCCCACTCGCAGCCGTAGAAGCCCTCCGAGCCTGTAGATATCATGTGGTTGGGGTCGAGCTCGCGGATGATACGCGCACTCTCGGCAAGCCACGCAGCAAAGGCCTCCTTGTTATCCTGCTCCTTAGAGCTGAAGGCGCGGGGCTCGTTAGATATCTGCCACGAGAATATCGCGGGGTCGTCGATATACTTCACACCCGTATAGCGGTTCGTGCGGGTGATGATATAGCGCAGGTGGTCGTAGAAGATCTCCTTGGCGCGCTCGTTACGCACGAACTCACCGGCAAAGGTGTTGTACGAGAACCAGCCGTCGACACGCGGCACCAACACGGGAGTCTCGTTAGCCCAAGCGACATACTGCGTATAACCACCGCTCCACTCCCAAGCGTTGTTGAAGTACAAAACGGCAGTCATATCGCGCTTGCCGAGCTCCATCATAAGGTAGTCGAGGCCCGCCAACACATCGTCGTTATACTCGCCAGGCAGAGGCTGGAGATTGGGCTCAATCTTACCGAGGAGGCCGTTCTCACCCTCGCCACCAACGAGAATACGCAGATTATCAATGCCATTGGCCTTCATAAAGTCGAGCTCCTTCGTGAGGCGCTCGCGGTTGCCGCCCTCGCCCTCAGAGCCCAGGATAGCGCCATACCAGAAGTTAGTACCCACGAAGTAGTAGGGCTCGCCATTACGCATAAACTGACCATCCTCGACGGTGATAAACTTGCTCTCGGTGGCCACCCTCTCCTCTGCACAACCAACCATAAACATCAGCACAAACACGGCCGACAAAAGTAGATTTAGTCTCTTCATTATTTTTGAAATTTTGTTGCACATAAATTCTTCGCAAACATACGCAAAATTTCCGAAAAAAACCACCATTTTACATTTGTAAAATTTGCGCGGAATATATAATTTTGTAGGGTGAAATTGCATACATATCCCCCGAGGGCAGTAATCCAAGGGACAACACGATGATTTTCTGCGTGTTATGATGCGAGAAACACTACTAAAACGGATACAAAATGAGAAGAATAATCCTATCGGGCGGAGGCACCGGCGGACATATATATCCTGCCGTTTCGGTGGCAGAAGCTCTGAAGCGTAAATATGGCGAGGAGGTAGAGATTCTCTTCGTTGGCGCCGAGGGTAAGATGGAGATGGAGAAGATACCCGCCCTGGGCTATCGCATCGAGGGCCTTCCCGTCGCGGGCTTGCAGCGCAGGCTTACGCTCTCGAACTTAGCGCTACCCTTCAAGGTGGCAACAAGCATACGTCGCGCCAAGGGCATCATACGCGACTTCAAGGCCGACATCGTCGTGGGCTTCGGCGGCTATGCCTCAGCTCCCGTGCTATGGGCGGCACAGCGCCTCGGCATACCCACGGTGATACAGGAGCAAAACTCCTACGCGGGCCTCACGAACAAGCTCCTCTCGAAGCGTGCGCATAAGATATGCGTCGCCTACGACAAGATGGAGCGCTTCTTCCCCGCCGAGCGCATAACGCTAACGGGCAACCCCCTGCGTGGTCGTTTCACGGCCGAGGGCAGCAACCGCGCAGAGGCGCTGGCGTACTACGGCTTCAACGACACCCTCCCCGTGGTATTGGTTGTGGGTGGCTCGCTCGGCACACGCACGCAGAACGAGATGATGAAGGCGTGGATTAAGGGGCTCGACGGCGTGGCTCCCGTGCAGGTGATATGGCAGACGGGAAAATACTACGAGCGCGAGATGCGCGAGTTCCTCGAGGCACACCCCACCGAGAACATCTGGCAGGGAGCCTTCATTGACCGCATGGACTACGCATACGCAGCAGCCGATGTGGTGCTCTCGCGTAGTGGCGCTTGCACCGTGTCGGAGCTATGTCTTGTGGCTAAGCCCACGATATTTATCCCCTCGCCCAACGTGGCGGAGGATCACCAGACGAAGAATGCCATGGCGCTCGTCGAGAAGGGTGCTGCCGAGGTGGTGCGCGACAGCGAGGCCATAGCGCGCGGTATGCAGGAGGCTGTGGCCTTGGCCGAGGATAAGGAGCGCCTTGCTACGCTCAAAGCAAACATCGCGAAGCTCGCCATCGCCGACTCGGCAGAGAGGGTTGTGGCGGTGATAGATGAGGTGCTTGCCAAGAAATAAACAGGGTGAACGACATGAACAGAGAGTTTAAGAACATATACTTCCTCGGCATCGGAGGCATCGGCATGAGTGCTCTTGCCCGCTACTTCCTGCACGAGGGCTATGCCGTGGCGGGCTACGACCGCACGGCGACACCCCTGACGCGAGCGCTCGAGGCCGAGGGTGCCGTCGTACACTACGACGACGACCCCGAGCTTATCCCCGAGGCTATGCGCAGGGCGGAAGACACGCTCGTTGTCTACACCCCCGCAATACCTGCCGACCACCGCGAGTGGGCATGGCTGCGCGAGCGAGGCTTTCAGATTGAGAAGCGCTCGCAGATGCTCGGCCACCTCGCTGCGGGCAAGCTCGGCATGGCCGTGGCAGGAACACACGGCAAGACGACGACATCGACACTCGCAGCGTGGCTCAACCATGCCGCAGCGAAGGAGGGCAGCGCCTTCCTCGGTGGCATCTCGCGAAACTTCGCCTCGAACCTCGTCTTAGGCACGGGGCGACGCCTCGTCCTCGAGGCCGACGAGTACGACCGCTCGTTCCTACGCCTCTACCCCGATGTGGCGGTGATAACGGCAACGGATGCCGACCACCTCGACATCTACGGCACGCCCGAGGCGATGAAGGAGAGCTTCGAGCAGTTTGCCTCGCAGATAAAGGAGGGTGGCGCGCTGATACTAAAACAGGGCGTAGACCTCGCATTTGACACCACACATCGCAGCCTCTACCGTTACTCGGCAGACCAGGGTGGCGACTTCCACGCCGAGCGCATCACGCTACGCGAGGATGGGCGCTACCGCTACGACATCGTCACGCCCGACGGCCGTATTGAGGACTGCGTGCTCGGCATCCCGGGCAAGGTGCATGTCGAGAACTCGGTGGCTGCCGTGGCGATGCTATGGTGTGCTGCGAAGATCGAGGGCAAGGAGTTAGACCGCAGGGCTGTGGCCGAGGCTTTGTTGCAGTTCGAGGGCGTGAAGCGCCGCATGGAGGTATACCTAAGCACCCCCACGCAAGTGTACATCGACGACTATGCCCACCACCCCGAGGAGCTACGCGCAACAATCATGTCGCTCAAGGATATATACCCCGGGCGTAGGCTCACGGCCATATTCCAGCCACACCTCTACACCCGCACGCGCGACTTTTCGGCGGAGTTCTCTGAGGTGCTATCGTTAGCCGACAAGGTGATACTGCTGCCGATATACCCTGCGCGCGAGCTCCCCATCGAGGGTGTATGCTCCGAGATGCTGGGCGCAGCAATAACCACCGAGTGGGAGCTTGTCGAGCGCGATGCTCTGGCCGACCATCTCAGGGACGAGGATACGGATGTTGTCGTAACCTTCGGTGCGGGTAACATTGACGTGGTATGCAAGGACGTAGCCGAGGTGTTAAGCAACAAGATTAGCAAGTAGATATGCTTAAGAAGATTGGCACATATATCGGTTTCGTGGCGCTGTGGGGCGTAGTCATCGCCGTGGTGGTATGGGCAAACAGCCTCTCTGCGGAGCATAACACGACCACGGCGATACGTGGCACGAAGATAACCATCACGGGGGGTGGCGACACGCCGCTCATCGACAGCCGCCTCATTGAGGAGTGGCTGGCGCTGCACAACCTCACGCCCGATGGTCATCCTCTTGCCAAGACCGACATTGCGACCATCGAGGCGACGCTTGCCGACCACTGTGCTGTGGAGGAGGCCAACGTATACACCACGTATGACGGCCATGTGAACATAGACATACGCCAGCGTGAGCCCATAGCGCGCCTACGCCTCACGGGCTACGACATGTACCTGACGAAGGAGGGCTACCTGCTCCCCGCGACGGATGGCTACAGCGTACACGTGCCCGTAATCACGGGCGACTACAAGCCTCTCTTTAGCGCCACGTACAAGGGCTATGTGAAGGATATGGTTGCCGACACCATCGCCCTGCTCGACAGGCGCATCGAGGAGCTCGAGGAGTCCAAGATACCGCACTTCGAGGCGCTGAAGGATAACAATGCCCGCCTACGTGAGGTCACACGCCTGAACGTAAAGCGTGGCATCTTCACCTCCGACGAGGAGGCCGAGATATTGGCGGCGGCACTCAAGCAGCAGAAGACCGAGGCACGCGCCAAGCATAGCGCCGTGGAGCGAAGCATAAAGGGCGAGATTGCCGCCATAGACCGCGCCATAGGCGACATACGCCACAGGCAGAAGGAGATACGTGGCATCGAGGGCGAGATTAACCGTCTGATATCCTTCCTCGTGGCTGTGGGCAAGAGCGACTTCTGGAGCGCCGAGGTGGTGCAGCTCATAGCGACGGGAGGCGAGGGTAAGCCCCTACAGCTGGCGATGATACCGCGCTCAGGGCGCTTCGTGATAGACCTCGGCACGACGGAGAGGCTCGAAAAGAAGCTTGACGACCTCCGCCTCTTCTACCACGAGGGATTAGACAACATCGGCTGGGATAAGTACCGAAGGATAAGCCTCCGCTACGACGGTCAGGTGGTATGCAAATAGCGTTGACACGAAAAAATAGATAAAAACAGATATAACGATGAAAGGTAAACAGATTGTAGCAATTGACGTGGGTACGTCAAACGTGGTTATCGCCGTAGGAGCAGTAGAGGATGATGGCCGCGTGAACATTTTAGGCATCGTAGCGGAGCCTCACGAGGGAGTGAATGCCGGACGTGTGGAGAACGACAAGATGGTGGGCGATGCTGTGAAGAGCGCCAAGGAGCGCATAGAGCAGAGGCTGGGGATAAAGATTACGGAGGCGTATGCCGGCCTCGCGGGCGACTTCATACGCTGCGAGCAGGTGAAGGATCACGTCTACGTGCAGGACGAGCTCGGCAATGGCTGCAACCAGATTACCGAGCGCGACCTCGAAGACCTCGACCGTCGCATGCGCAGCGTGAAGCTCCCCGACGACCGCGAGGAGATAATAACCATCGAGCCCCTGCGCTACACCGTGGACGAGAAGGAGGTGGCCGTGCCCGTGGGCGCCTATGGTCATGTGCTCGCGGCAACATACAACTTCATACTCACCGACCGCAGCATGCGTGAGCGCCTGCGCCAGTGCCTGCTGCGCCAGGGCATCAAGGTGAAGGAGTTTGTGCCCAACACGCTCATCTCGCACCTCGCAGTGGCTACATCCGAGGATATAGAGGAGGGCGCCATCATAATAGACCTCGGTGGCGGACTAACGGATGTTGCCGTGCTCATGGATGGCAAGGTGCGACACATAGCATCCATACCCCTCGGCGTAAATGCCCTCAACGACGACATACGCGCATACGGCATACCGGCAAACTATGTCGAGAACCTCAAGGTTAAGTATGGCTCGGCACTAACCGAGGCAACCATCGACGACAAGATTATCTTCTCGACGGCACGCCACGGCACGCCCAAGAACATTCTGCGCCGCAACCTCGCAGCCATAATCGAGGCGCGCCTCAAGGAGATTGCCGAGTGGGTGCGCAACGAGATTAAGGCGGCACGCTGCGACAGCCGCTTCAACCCCATAGTATTACTCACGGGAGGTGGCGCAGCAATGCCCAACATCGAAAAGCTCTTTGCTCGCGAGCTCGACATCGACGATGTGCGCTCGGTATTCCCCGAGTACGGCTTCACCGAGACCATGGCAGAGCACATAACGACATCGGCATACGCCACCGTGGCATCGCTCCTCATCTATGGCGCCAAGCGTGGCAGCTGCGCCGTGGCAGAGCGCCCCGCATACCCAAGCCACACGCCCGAGCCCTATGTTGCCCCCGTGCGACAGCCGGCAACACCCGAGCGCGACACGCAGCGCCCCACAGAGAGCCCCCGCAACGAGGAGCCTGCACATGAGACAATAAAGCCCGTAGACCCCGAGACAAGCGACACGGAGGACATAGAGGTCGAGGGCGGCAACCAGGGTGGCGGCTTCTTCGGATGGATGAAGGATAAAATCGAGAAGATGGGCAACGCCTTTGCCGGCAACGACGACGAACAAGATATTTAGACTACGGGGAGGGTAAGGCACTAAGGAATGGCGATGTACTTCCCGATTGTCTACCGCTACCAAATGGTGATTATTGGAAAGGAGAAGAGTTTTGGCGATGTACTTCCCGATTGCCTACCGCTACCAAACGGTGATTAATAGAAAGGTGAAGAGTTTTAACGATGTACTTCCCGATTGTCTACCGCTACCAAATGGTGATTATTGGAAAGGAGAAGAGCTTTGGCGATGTACTTCCCGATTGTCTACCGCTACTAAACGGTGATTAATAGAAAGGTGAAGAGTTTTAACGATGTACTTCCCAATTGTCTACCACTACTAAACGGTGATTTTTGAAAACACATATATGGATAACAACAACAAAGTAACAGATGAGTTGGCGCTGGCGATAGCGGGTGACAACCTCTCTGCGATGCAGTTCGACAGCGAGTCGATAATCATGGTCATCGGCGTAGGTGGTGCCGGCGGAAATGCCGTGAACCACATGCAGACGATGAACATCACGGGCGTAAACTTCGTCGTGTGTAACACCGATAAGCAGGCGCTAAACAACTGCAACGTAGCAAACAAAATACAGATAGGCCCGGGCATAGGCGCGGGTAATGACCCGGCCGTGGGTCGTAAGTATGCCATAGAGAGCGAGGAGCAGCTACGCAGCCTCCTCGAGACATCGGGCGTACGCATGCTCTTCATCGCCGCAGGTATGGGTGGTGGTACCGGCACGGGAGCCTCGCCCGTGATTGCCAAGCTCGCACACGAGCTCGGCATCCTCACCGTGGCAGTGGTGACGATGCCCTTCCGCATGGAGGGCCCCGGGCGCTACAACAGCGCCGTGGAGGGCATAAGCGAGTTGAACAAGTGGGTAGACTCCCTCCTCGTAATAGACAACGAGCGCCTACGCCAGCTCTACGGCAAACTGCCGCTGAAGGAGGCCTTCGGCAAGGCTGACGACGTGCTCGGCATGGCGACGAAGGGTATCGCCGAGCTGATAACCGTGTCGTTTGCGCTGGTGCGCGTCGACTTCGCGGATGTGGAGCGCGTGATGCGTGGCAGTGGCCGCGCACACATGTCGGTGATGAGGGGTGTGGGCGAGAATCGCTCGCTGGAAGCGGCCGAGGGTGCGCTTGCCTCGTCGCTCCTGGACGACAACCACATATCGGGAGCAAAGGAGATCCTGCTAAGCTTCTCAGTGTCGAACATCGACCTCCTCACGCAGGATGATGTGACAACGGCGATGGAGTACATACAGAAGCATGCGAGCTACACAGACGAGGATGGTAACATACACGCTGCCGACATCATCTGGGGTGCCAGCGAAAAGCCCTCGTTGGCCGACGATGAGTTGGAGCTTGTGGTCGTGGCCACGCGCTTTGCCGACGGCAAGAACCTCAATATCAACGTCGAGTACGAGAATCCCGAGGATGACAGCCCCTTCGAGGATGTCATCAAGAAGGAGGAGCCACTAAAGCCGCAGCCACAGAAGAAGGTGCCCATAATGAAGCCCCGCGAAGTGGTGACAATAACGCCACAGCAGGATAAGTATCGCAAGATAACGATGCAGAAGAGCAGCCCGGGATACGTGCGCCAGAATGTGATGTTCTTGGCCGACGACGAGACACGCCCGCGCACCATCTTCCAGCGTGCCATGGTCGTAGAGGAGGATAAGGATACGACGACAAACAACAACACAGTAGGTTCACTCTTCTAAACGCAGGCAGATGGATGCAATAATGATAAATGCGAGTATCGACATCTGGACGGTGGTAGGCCTCGGTGCCCTCGCGGTAGTTCTCCTGATGCTCTCGGCAATGGCCTCGGGCTCGGAGGTAGCCTTCTTCTCGCTCACGCGCAACGACATAGAGAGCTTCGAGGAGCGCAACGACAGCACGGCACATCGTGTGCTCGAATTGTTGGCAAACCCCGACAGGCTGTTAGCAACGATACTTGTGGTGAACAACATGATCAACATCTGCCTGGTAATCATCGCCACGCAGCTGGTCGACGAGATATTCATCTTCACGGGCGTATGGGAGTTCATCTTCAATACCATCGTCATAACATTCATGCTCTTGCTCTTTGGCGAGATTATGCCCAAGGTATTTTCGCAGACGCGCCCCGCGAAGATGGCTGCCTTCTTCTCGGTGCCATTGAAGTTTCTGCGTTGGTTGGTATACCCGTTAGCCTTCATCCTGATACGCACATCGAGTCGCGTGAGTCGCCTGGCAACCAAGAGCGCCGAGATATCTATCGAGGAGCTTGCCGATGCCGTAGACCTCGCCGAGACGGGCTCGGAGGAGGAGCAGAAGATGCTCTCGGGCATCGTGTCATTCGGGCAGACCGAGGTGGTGGAGATTATGCACTCGAGGGTCGACATCACGGGCTTGGAGTTCTCGGCCGGCTACGACGAGGTACGCGACACCATCGTCACGACGGGCTACTCGCGCATACCCGTCTATGGCGACGACCTCGACGATGTGCGCGGTGTGTTGTATGTCAAAGACCTACTGCCCCACATCGCCAAGGATAACGACTTCGAGTGGCAGGCGCTGCTGCGCAAGCCCTACTTCGTGCCCGAGCACATGATGATTGACGACCTGCTGAAGGAGTTTCAGAAGAAGAAGACACACATAGCCATCGTCGTCGACGAGTATGGCGCAACGCAGGGCCTCGTGTCGTTGGAGGACATCCTCGAGGAGGTCGTGGGTGAGATTACCGACGAGAGCGACGACGACGAGGATAAGCTCTACGAGAAGATTGGCGAGCGCACCTACATCTTCGATGCCAAGATACACATTGGTGAGTTTGTGCGCGCCATAGGCTACGAGGAGGATGCCTTCAGCGATGTTGAGGGTCATGCCGAGACCTTGGCGGGGTTGATGATGGAGCTCAAGCGCGACCTGCCACGTCGTGGCGACGAGCTGTCGTCGCATGGCGTGAAGTTCTTCATCGCCACGATGGATGGCCGCAGGGTGGATAAGATAAAGGTCGAGGTCGATGGTTAAACTCTTCATCGAGCCCATACCACCGGTGTACGCATGCTGCGATGCGCTTATCACGGCTGCGGATGTAGCCTCAGCCTCGCGCTTTCAGAATGAGCGCCGCCGTGGCGAGCACCTCGCATGGCGACGTATCGTGCGCCGCGAACTCCGTGGCGACGTTATCATCGACTACAACGCTGTGGGGGCACCGATAGTAGACAGCCCCCACACCCACATAAGCGTGGCACACGGTGGTGGCTATGTCGCTGTGGCGATAGCCGATAGGAGCGTAGGCATCGACATAGAATCGTCGGAGCGTAACTTCGAGCGCGCAAAGGCGCGATATATGAGCGACGATGAGTTAGCCCTCAGCAGCGATGCCCTCTGGCCGGCAATGGCATGGACAGCAAAGGAGGCGCTATACAAACTATATGGCCACCGCGGCATAGACCTACGCGACGACATACGCCTAACCACCTTTGACCGTGACAGCCATAGCATCACGGCACTATTAGGCAATGAGGCCACGGCTTTGGTCGATATATCTACAACCGAGGATAACATGGTCGTTGCCGTTGCGCAGTTTACCGACAATTAGTAATTTTGCAGACCACAACAGAGCATGGCAGCAGTGCAGAACAATACCATATCGCTTGGCACCGACTCGCTCGGCAAGCTCCTGGCGCGGTACTCCATACCGGCCATCATCGCCATGGCCTCCTCGTCGCTATACCACATCATCGACAGCATATTCATCGGCCACGGCGTGGGTGGTGCCGCCATCGCGGGCATGGCCGTGACGCTTCCGATAATGAACATAGCCTCGGCCTTTGGCGCCATGGTGGGCGTGGGTGCTGCTGCGCGCATATCTATACGCCTCGGTGAGGGTAACAAACGCGCTGCGGAGGACATCCTCGGCAATGCCGTATTGCTCAACCTCACACTTGGCGTGAGCATCATGCTCATCTTCCTATTCTTCCTCGACCCCATTCTTCTATTCTTCTCGGGTGGCGAGGCGAGTGCCGAGACGCTGGACTATGCGCGTAGGTTTATGCGCATAATCATGTTTGGTAACATCATCACGCACCTATACCTCGGCCTCAACGAGCAGCTGCGCGCCTCGGGCTACCCGCGCAAGGCGATGTATATCATGCTCCTGTCGATGGCCCTGTGTACGGTGCTCAACCCCCTCTTCATCTTCGGCTTCGGCTGGGGCATCGAGGGCTCGGCATTGGCTACGGTCATAGCCCAGACCATAGCCCTCAGCGTGCAAATACACCACTACACCTCGAAGCGTAGCTTCCTGCGCTTCAGGGGTCGTAGCCTGCGTTTCAAGGGCCCTATTATCAAGGCTATCATATCTATCGGCATGGCGCCGTTTCTGTTGAACGTCTGCGCCTCGCTCGTCACGCGCTTTATGAACACGGCGCTCCTACGCTATGGTGGCACGGGGGAGTTCGACGTGGTCTCGGCGGCAACCTTCGATGGCAATGTGGGCGATGTATATGTTGGCGCCTACGGCATCATGAACCGCGTGATACTCCTCTTTATCATGGTGGGTCAGGGCTTCAATCAGGGCATGCAGCCCATCGTGGGATATAACTACGGCGCGAAGCAGTACGGCCGTGTTATCACGGTGCTCAAGTACACAATCATAGCCGCTTCGTGCGTGACAACCCTCGCCTTCGTTATCGGCATCCTCTTCCCCACGGAGGTTGCCGCAGCATTTGTCGACACAAAGAATGGTGTCGCCGACCAAGCGATGGTCGATGTCGTAGCCCAGGGCCTCGGCATCGCGATGATGGTATTCCCGCTCGTGGGCTTCCAGATTGTCGCCGGCAGCTTCTTCCAATATATCGGCCGTGCGCCACTGGCTATGTTCCTCTCGACAACACGCCAACTGCTGTTCCTCTTGCCGTTGTTGCTCACACTCACACCTCGATATGGCGCCGTGGGTGCTTGGGTGTCGATGCCCATTGCCGATCTGCTCTCTGTCATCGTAGCGGGCACGCTCCTCTACTTCCAAGTGCGCAAGCTGCGACGCATGGAGCACGACCTACGCTTCAACCATTAACCCTATATATAAATATAGGTATAGAGATTCCACCCGCATCAAAAAGAATACATTTATACCATTAACCAGCTCTCCACAAGGAGGGCTTTTTTGTCGCGGTGGGCCTTCGTCCGCCCAAACAAAAATGTGCATACGCAAAGCATAATGGCGGCATAAAAAGCCAAAAAAAGGTTGAATTATGCACTTTCTTGATTTAATATTTTGCAGATTAAAAAAAAGTATTTAACTTTATAATCCGCAAAGGCCATTAAGCCCCGAGGGCCTAAATAGAGGAGGGGAAATACGTGGGCTGTTTGGAGGAGAAAAAAACCTAAAAAACTAATATACTATGAAAAACTATTCAGCAAAAGAGATTAAGAACATCGTTCTTATTGGTGCGCCCGGCGCCGGAAAAACTACCCTTGCAGAGGCAATGGCTTTCGAGGGTAAGGTTATTGATCGCAGGGGTAGTATCGAGAATAACAATACAATCTCGGACAACACTGATATTGAGCACGAATACAAGCGCTCGATATACTCTACGACCCTCTTCACGGAGTTCATGGACCGCAAGCTCAACATCATCGACTGCCCGGGTTCGGACGACTTCTGTGGCTCGTTGTTCTCGGCCTTCAAGGTAGGCGACGTGGGTGTCATGGTGCTCAACGCACAGAATGGCTGGGAGGTAGGCTCGGAGCTTCAGTCGCGCTACGCCCGCATCCTCAACAAGCCCCTTATCGGTGTTGTTAACCAGCTCGACGGCGACAAGGCCAACTTCGACGCTACGGTTGAGGGCATCCGTGCCAACTCATCGGTTAAGCCCGTCATCGTTCAGTACCCCGTAAACCAGGGTGCCGGCTTCGACTCGTTCATCGACGTGTTGATGATGAAGATGTATAAGTTCGTCGACGAGAATGGTAAGCGCGAGGAGCACCCCATTCCCGAGAGCGAGATGGAGCGTGCCAACGAGCTCAACCAGGAGCTTGCTGAGGCTGCTGCCGTATACGACGACGCTCTCATGGAGCTCTACTTCGAGAAGGGCTCACTCACGCAGGACGACATCCGCTCGGGCTTGAAGCTCGGCGTATCGAAGCGCGACATCATGCCCATCTTCTGTGCTTCGGGCAAGCGCGACATCGGTACTAAGCGCCTCATGGAGTTCATCATCAACGTGGCTCCGGGCCCGTTGAAGGCGCCCGCATTCCTCTCTACCGAGGGCGAGGAGCTCTTGGCAAATGCCGAGGAGCCCACTGTAGCATTCGTATTCAAGAGCCAGATAGAGCAGCATATCGGTGAGATTACCTACTTCCGCGTGGTACGTGGTAAGGTGACCGAGGGTATGGAGCTCGTGAACGCCCGCACGGGTAACAAGGAGAAGCTCTCGCAGCTCTTCGCCGTGGCAGGTAAGAACCGTGTGAAGGTTACGGAGCTCTCGGCAGGTGACATCGGCTGCACCGTGAAGCTCAAGGGCACACGCACAAACGACACCCTCGCAGCACCCGCAACGCCCGTGGCTGTTGAGCCTATCGTCTTCCCCGAGCCTCGCTACCGTGCTGCCGTGAAGGCTAAGGAGCAGAGCGACGAGGAGAAGCTCGGCAAGCTCTTGAATGACGCTAAGTATGAGGATCCCACAATCCTCGTTGAGTACTCTAAGGAGCTCAAGCAGACAATCATCCAGGGTCAGGGTGAGCACCACCTCAACATCCTCAAGCAGCGTCTTTCGGCCGAGAACAAGATGGAGATCGAGTACTTCGCACCGAAGATTCCATATCGTGAGACAATCACCAAGGTAGCTCAGGCCGACTACCGCCACAAGAAGCAGTCGGGTGGTTCGGGTCAGTTTGGTGAGGTTCACATGGTCATCGAGCCCTACTACGACGGCATGCCCGAGCCTACGAAGTATAAGGTTAACGGCCAGGAGATTGCCGTGAGCGTGAAGGGTAAGGAGGAGTACGACCTCCCATGGGGTGGTAAGCTCCAGTACTACAACTCTATCGTTGGTGGTGCTATCGACGCTCGCTTCATGCCCGCAATCTTGAAGGGTATCATGGAGAAGATGGACGAGGGCCCGTTGACAGGTTCTTACGCCCGCGACATCCGCGTTACCATCTACTACGGTAAGATGCACCCGGTAGACTCGAACGAGCTCTCGTTTAAGCTTGCCGGCCGTAACGCCTTCAAGGAGGCCTTCCGCAACGCTGGCCCCAAGATTATGGAGCCTATCTACAATGTCGAGGTTCTCACACCGAGTGAGTATATGGGTGCCGTGATGAGCGACCTCCAGAACCGCCGTGCCATGATTATGGGCATGGAGTCGGATAAGGGCTTCGACCGCCTCAACGCACGTGTGCCTTTGGCAGAGTTGTACCGCTACTCTACATCGTTGTCGTCGTTGACATCGGGAGCAGCGACGTACACCATGCAGTTCGCATCGTACGAGCAGGTGCCCGCCGATGTTCAGGAGAAGTTGTTGAAGGAGTACACCGACACCGACGAAGATTAGTTTCTTGTGATAAGGGGTCGATTGCGGCCCCTAACAAAAAATGCCACCATTGGGAGGTACGTCAAGTACTACCCATTGGTGGCATTTTTGTCGAGTGTAGCACACGGCACCCTTTATCGTCAGAAATTTGGGGTTTATAATTTTTTTTCGTAACTTTGCTAAAATCTTTCATATAAAACGCTACGACTATGAATCGAGAGTTAGCACTTAACCCCAACAAGCTCGTTAGCTTCTTGGGCAAGCCCGCAAAGGAGTTCACCAAGGCCGATATTGTAGAGTATATCACCAAGAACGATATACGCATGGTCAACTTCATGTACCCCGCGGGTGATGGTCGTCTTAAGACCCTCAACTTTGTTATCAACAATGCCGACTATTTAGATACCATCCTCACCTGCGGTGAGCGTGTCGATGGCTCGAGCCTCTTCAGCTTTATCGAGGCGGGGAGCAGCGACCTCTATGTCGTGCCACGCTTCAGCACAGCCTTCCACGACCCCTTTGCCGAGATACCAACAATCACGATGCTATGCTCCTTCTTCAACAAGGATGGCGAGCCGTTGGCCTCAGCACCGCGCTACACTCTTCTGAAGGCACTAAACGCCTTCCGCGAGGTCACGGGCATGGACTTCGAGGCCATGGGCGAGTTGGAGTACTACGTAATAGCGCCCGACGAGGGTCTATTCCCCGCAACCGACCAGAAGGGATACCACGAGTCGGCACCCTACGCCAAGTTCAACGAGTTCCGCACCGAGTGCATGGCATACATCGCACAGGCGGGAGGACAGATAAAGTATGGTCACTCGGAGGTGGGTAACTTCACCATCGACGGCCGCGTGTACGAGCAGAACGAGATAGAGTTCCTCCCCGTGGCGGCGGCCGATGCTGCCGACCAGCTCGTCATCGCCAAGTGGATAATACGTAACCTCGCATACCGCTACGGCTTCGACATAACCTTCGCACCGAAGATTACGGCAGGTAAGGCGGGCTCGGGCCTCCACATACACATGCGCATCGTCAAGGATGGCAAGAATATGATGCTCGACGGTGGCGTACTATCCGCAACAGCGCGTCGTGCCATTGCCGGCATGATGGAGCTTGCTCCCTCAATCACCGCCTTCGGCAACACCAACCCCACGTCGTACTTCCGCCTTGTGCCACATCAGGAGGCGCCAACGAACGTATGCTGGGGCGACCGCAACCGCTCGGTGCTCGTGCGTGTACCTTTAGGCTGGACGGCAAAGAGCGACATGTGTCAGATAGCCAACCCCTTGGAGAAGGCTCACAACTACGACACATCGCAGAAGCAGACCGTAGAGATGCGCTCACCCGACGGCTCGGCAGATGTATACGAGCTTATCGCCGGCCTCGTCGTGGCATGTCGCTACGGCTTCGAGCTCGACGATGCCTTAGATATTGCCGAGCGCACATACGTAAACGTGAACATCCACAAGAGGGAGAATGCCGACAAGCTCAAGGTGTTGGCACAGTTACCCGATAGTTGTGCCGCCTCGGCCGACTGTCTGGAGCGCCAGAGAGCGATTTTCGAGGCACGCGGCGTCTTTAGCCCCGCGATGATTGACGGCATCATCAATATGCTACGCGCGTACAACGACCGCACGTTGCGTGAGGATATAGGCAACGACCGCGCACAGATGCTCGCCCTCGTAGAGAAGTACTTCCACTGCGGATAGGATGACATTAGAGGATTTAGCCCTACTCTTCGTACGTGGCATAGGCAGCCGCGGAGCAGCACACCTCGTAGACCACTTCGGCAGTGCCGAGGAGGTCTACGCGGCATCGCGCGCGGCACTTATCGACGATGCCAAGCTACGTCCCGAGCTCGCCGAGCGCATCCTCGCGGGCGAGGGCATGCACGAGGCACGGGGCGAGGTGGAGTATTGTCGCAAGCACGACATACGCATAATCGCGACAACGGATGCCGAATACCCCGCGCCGCTACGCGAGGCCTCGGACAGACCCCATGTGCTCTTCGTGCGAGGCAACGTCGAGGCGCTATCCATGCGCACGCTCTCGATGGTGGGTACACGCGAGATATCGCCCTCGGGGCTACATGTCACCGACAAGCTCATTGGCGACCTTGCCGCCGCGGTGGACGACCTATGTATCGTGAGTGGCTTAGCCTATGGCGTAGATAGTGCCTGTCACCGCGCAGCACTGACACATGGCGCCACGACCGTCGCTGTCGTGGCGAGCGTGCTCCCCGAGATAACACCCACACCCCACCGCGCCTTAGCCGAGGACATCATCCGCAGTGGTGGCGCCATAGTGTCGGAGCTACACTCGCGCACGAAGCAGAATGGCAACCTCTTCATCGCCCGCAACCGCATAATCGCGGGCATGAGCTCCGGGATTGTCATCGTCGAGTCGCCCGCAACGGGAGGGTCGCTCGCCACAGCCGAGATGGCCGACAGCTACGGCCGCACCGTCATGGCCGTGCCCGGGCGTATCACCGATGGCTCATCGTTTGGCACAAACAACCTCATACGTAGTGGCAAGGCACGCCTTATCCTCACCGCCACGGATATTATCGACGACCTCGGCTGGCACATAACAGCACATGAGCCGATGCCCGCAGTGGAGAGCGACGACAGCGACCTTAACCCCAACGAGCGACTGATACTCAGCGTCTTCGACAGCGCTGCGACACTCGACCATGCGGCGCTACTCACCGCCACGGGGCTCTCCATCGGAGAGCTTGCGATGGAGATGATGGAGCTCGAACTAAAGGGGCACATACGCGCACTACCGGGTAAACGCTACGAAAAGATTTAGGCCCTATGATAGACACTCATTCACACATATATGCCGAGGAGTTTGACGCCGACCGCGATGAAGTTTTAGTACGTGCCCGCGAGGCGGGCGTGGAGATGCTGCTCCTTCCGGACATCGACTCCGAGAGCCGTGCACGTATGTTCGACCTCGCCACAGCCCACCCCGACTACTGCCGCCCGATGGCGGGACTACACCCCACATCCGTGAACGACAACCCGCACTGGAGGGAGGAGCTCGACATGGTCGAGGGGCTGTTGCGCGAGCCCCCAATGGCGCTATGTGGCGTGGGAGAGATAGGCTTGGACCTCTACTGGAGCATGGATTTCTATCGTGAGCAGCGCGAGGTGTTGCATGCACAACTTGAGTTGGCGCTCAAGTACGACAAGGCCGTGGCGATACACACACGCTCGGCATACGACGAGATGCTCGACGCCGTGGCTACGTATCGTGGCCGCGGTCTGCGCGGCGTGTTTCACGCCTATGCCTCGGATGCCGATATGGCACGTAAGCTATTGAAACACGGCGACTTCGTCTTTGGCATCGGAGGTGTTGTCACGTTCAAAAACTCGGGACTTGACATGGTTGTTGCGGAGCTACCAACGGAGCTTCTTATCCTCGAGACCGACTGCCCCTACCTCACGCCCGTACCGCACCGTGGCAAGCGCAACGAGTCGGCATACGTGGAGCATGTATGTCGCAAGGTGGCAGATATTCACAACATTACGACAGCGCGCGTAGACGAGATTACCACGGCCACGGCGCGCCGTATTTTCGGGGTGTAGAGAGATAAATATCGCAATACGGTGTGATTTTTTAGCATAAAAAGGTACATCGTTCGCTTTTTTTGCGTACCTTTGTAATGATATGTGCGCACTAACGCCACATGAGGCTCGTTTATGAAACGATCATCGATACTTATTATATACACCGGTGGTACCATCGGTATGAAGACTGACGAGGCCACAGGCGCCCTTGTCCCCTTCGACTTCAGCGGAATATACGAGGAGTTCCCATCGCTAAAACGCCTTAACGTAGACATCGAGGTGCTCACCATAAAGCCCCCCATCGACTCGTCGAACGTCTCGATAGAGAACTGGGCAAACATGGCACGCATCATACGCGACAACTATGCCCGCTACGACGGCTTCGTTATCCTCCACGGCACGGACACGATGTCGTACTCGGCATCGGCACTGAGCTTCATGCTCGAAAACTTAGCCAAGCCCGTGATATTCACCGGTAGCCAGATACCCATCGGCATCCTGCGCACCGACGGTCGCGAGAACCTTATCACGGCGATAGAGATTGCCGGCGCACGTAACGAGGATGGTGCTCCCATCGTCCCCGAGGTGGCGCTATACTTCCAAAATCGCCTCTTCCGCGGTAACCGCACGACGAAATTTAGCGCCGAGGCACTCAACGCCTTCGCCTCGTTCAACTACACGGCATTGGCCGATGTGGGCGTAAACATACAATATAACAACGCGGCAATTGCGCCCTACGCCCCCGACTTCTCGGACGAGTTCCGCATCAGCGAAACGCTCTCAGATGAGGTTGTCGTCGTAAAGCTCTTCCCTGGCATACGCCCCGCAACACTCCGCGCCATGCTTATCGACAGCGGCGCCCGTGGCGTGGTGCTCGAAACCTACGGCGCGGGAAATGCCCCAACGTCGGAGTGGTTTGTGGAGTTGGTGAAGGAGGCCATCGACCGTGGCGTTGTGGTGGTGAACGTGTCGCAGTGCAAGGATGGCGCTGTGCAGATGCACCTCTACGAGACAGGCCTTGCTTTGCAGGAGGCCGGCGTAGTCTCGGGTCACGATATGACTATCGAGGCTGCTGTTACGAAGTTAATGTACGTTTTAGGCAAAAATTTGCCACTTTCGGAAACGTTAAATTTGATGCGTAGACCTCTACGTGGCGAATTTACGCTCTAAAGCGTTGCACTTTTCGGAAATAATGCGTATATTTCGCACTGCAAAATGCCCCCTAAAGAGGGTACCAGAGGAGTGGTGCACCTTAAGATGAGGGTGTAATGAGTTGATTAGCACCAAGTTTTATGCTATCAAGGGGGCATTGTGCACCCATATATGTGTTTAGGGAGCAAGATTATTAGCGCAGTGGAAGTTTGAGGATTAATTAATTTTAAACAAATTATAGAGATAACAACTACTAAAAATTACAAATTTTAACTAACAAAACATTATGAAAAAATTATTTTTGGTTTTGGCAGCTGCCACTCTCTCATTCGGCGCTGCTTACGCACAGGATGCTAACGAGGCTCCCGCACAGGAGGCCGCAGTAGAGCAGGTTGCCCCCGAGGCTGAGGCTGAGGAGTTGGCTGGTGAGCCTATGCACTTCGCTCTCATGAAGAAGTTCTTGGAAGGTGGTTGGGAGTGGATGCTTCCCGTGCTTGTCTGCTTGGTTCTTGGTTTGGCTATCGCTATCGAGCGTATCCTCTACCTCACCATGGCTCAGATTAACACCAAGAAGTTCGTTGCCGACGTTGAGGCTACTCTTAATGAGAAGGGCGTAGAGGCTGCCTTGGAGCTCTGCCGCAACACACGTGGTCCTATCGCATCGATCTACTATCAGGGTCTTCTTCGCTACGATCAGGGCTTGGAGGCTGTTGAGAAGGCTGTTGTTTCTTACGGCTCAGTTCAGCAGGGTCACATGGAGTCTGGTCTCTCTTGGATCTCGTTGTTCATCGCTTTGTCTCCCTCGTTGGGATTCATGGGTACCGTTGTAGGTATGATTCAGGCATTCGATGACATTCAGGCACAGGCTACTATCTCTCCCGCAGTCGTTGCTGGTGGTATCAAGGTGGCTCTTTTGACTACCCTTATGGGTCTTATCGCTGCCGTTATCCTTCAGGTGTTCTTCAACTACATCCTCTCGAAGATTGAGGGTCAGGTTGTTAAGATGGAGGATACTTCAATCACTTTGATTGATATGCTCACAGCATACAGCAAGCGATAATTAAGACCAACTATTTTTTAAGAAAAAGTCAATTATGAGAAAATTACATAGTTACGTATTCTTGGCCTTCACCTTGGTGTCGGTTGCAATGGTTGCGTGGGCTATCATCGCAGGTTGGAATGCTCCCGACTCTGCAAAGATTGCCAACAGCACACCCCTTGTACAGAAGTTCGACGCTAATGGTGTTGCTGTGAATACCGAGGATGACCAGCCCGTGCCCGTAGAGTCGGCACAGGAGGGTATCGAGGCGCTTGGCATCATCTTTGCCAACCAGCTCGACGAGGGTATCCTTACCCTTGATGCCATTGAGGCAGAGAAGGAGAAGCTTGCAAACACTATTGAGAAGCTTATCCCCGAGTACGAGAAGAAGGTTTCTGACAGCCGCGAGGCTGCTCTTGAGGCGCAGACTAAGGTTGAGGAGTTGAAGGCTAAGAAGAGCCTCGGCTATGCCGACAAGAAGGCTCTTGCTGCTGCAGAGCAGGTTCAGGCCGACTTTAAGGCGTTGAACGACACTCTCAACCAGTACAAGGAGAATGTAGCCATCATGGAGGAGAACATCGCAGACTCTATCAAGGCTAACGATGCCGCTAAGCTCAATGCTGATAACATGGTGAACCTCGCTACGGCTATCAACTGGAACCTTATGTGGTTCTACTTCTTGATGGTATTTGCCGTATGCTTCATCGTTATGAGCGCCATCTGGAACATGATGCTTAACGCCGGTAGCTTGAAGAAGACAATCATGTCACTCGTTGTTGTTGTTGCTGTTGTGGGCATCGCCTACTTCGTCGCTTCGGGCAACGGTTGGAGTGAGGGTGCTACGTTGAAGGATGCCGCAGGTTACGACCTCGGTATCGGTACAGATCCCGCAACACGTACTGTATTCGGCTCATTCGAGTATATGGTTGCCGATACAAGCATTTTGGTAACATACATCACATTTGCCGGTGCTGCATTGGCAGCTCTGTTCTCGGCGGTTCGTGGTATTTATAAATCGTAGTTTATGGCAAGAGCTAAGAAAAAGGCTGGAGAGATCAACTCCAGTTCAATGGCGGATATCGCGTTCCTGCTGTTGATATTCTTCTTGGTGACAACTACGATGGATGTCGACACGGGTATGAAGCGTACACTTCCGCCTTGGATCGACCCGACAGAGCAGCAGAACGATGTTGATGTAAACGAGCGTAACGTACTCAAGGTGAACGTATCACGTAGTGGTGCTATCATGGTGGGTACGGAGGAGTACCGCTCAAGCGACTTACGTCGTAGCGGCGAGCACTCACGTCTTTCGCGCGAGGTATATTTCTTCCTTGTAGATCCCGAGAGATCGAACAAGAAGGATACCGAGATTGACGGCGCAACGTACAAGGTCAGCGAGGGTCTGGTGTCTCTTAAGGCCGACGATGAAACAGAGTATAAGGTATATCTCAAGGTGCAGGATGAGCTAACTCACGCCTTCAACCTCTACCGCGACGACATCTCTCGTCAGGTATATGGTAAGACGTATGACGAGCTTACCGACATCGAAGCCGGTAATATCCGTAAGGCTGTACCTATGAAGATATCTGAGGCAGAACCTAACGATCAAACAAAGAAGTAGTTATGGCAGTAATGGCAAAAAAGGGCAAGCGTGAAGTGCCCGCTATGTCGACATCATCACTTCCCGACATCGTGTTTATGCTTCTGTTCTTCTTCATGGCAGCAACGACGATGCGTGAGGTAGATCCGTTGGTATCGGTGCAGATGCCCGAGGCTATCGAGATCACTGAGCTCGACAAGAAGAATCTTGTGAACATTTGGATGGGTAAGCCCCTTGGCGCAGCTAAGGGCGAGGATGCGTTGAAGATTCAGCTCAACGACCAGACCCGTGAAGTAGAGGATATCCGAGACTTTATCTCGGCAACGACGGTAACTAAGGGCGTAGGCCCTAAGGATATCGTTGTTAACCTTCGTGTGGATGAGGGTGCAACAGTAGGTAAGCTCACGGCTGTGAAGCAGGAGCTCCGTAAGGCTGAGGCGCTCAACATCGCCTACGCAGCACGCGCAAGCGAGACAAACCACTAATAGGTATATTCAACCTAACGAACAGAGGCTCGATAATTCGAGCCTCTATTTTTTGTGTGTACGTTAGGATTATAACTCTGTCTTCCACAACCCGTGCAGGTTGCAATACTCGTACACGGCCACGGGCTTATCGTCACCAATAAAAACCTCGGCACTCGGGCTGTCGGTAAGGTCTATGCGTATGCCTCCGCGTGCTGTCTCAACATATACGAAGGCTATGTGATGCTCCGCAGTCATGGGATGGGGTACGCTACCCACATCTACCCTCATGCGGCCGTCGCCAAGGAGTGTAACCACGGGGACATGCTTCTCGCCACTGGCATCAACCGTATTGGGCACAAGCTCCTCCATCTTCTGTCCGCAGCACACAACAGGAACCTTAGAGTCCACAACCTTATGAATCACATTGCCACACATGTTGCACTTATAAAATTTCGTCGTCATAGTATTATCAGTTTTTAATGTTATTGTTCTTGTTTCACAGTGCAAAAATAGGACAAAAAGCGTATAATGTCAAGCTAAAAATTTTTATACAATTATAAGTATGGCCTATACTCAATATCTCGAGTATAGGCCATAGCGTATAAATATATGGAGGGATTTAGTGTGCCTCGAGCCAGCAGTCGCCACTATTTACCTCGGCAATGAGTGCCACGCGCAGCGTAGCGACACTCTCCATCGCCTCCTTGACGATGCGTTTCACGGCATCGAGCTCCGCGCGTAGCGTGTCGATAACGACCTCGTCGTGCACCTGCATAATCATCTTCGAGCGTATGCCCTCAGCCTTGAAGCGGCGGTATATCTCGATCATCGCGAGCTTCATGATGTCGGCTGCCGAGCCTTGAATGGGGGCATTTATGGCGTTGCGCTCTGCGACACCGCGCACGGTGCGGTTTGACGAGGTGATGTCGTGCAGCGTACGACGACGACCAAACATAGTCTCCACGTAGCCGTCCGTTGCCGCCTGTTGTATGGCGCGATCCATATATGCCTTGACCGCGGGGTACGATGCAAAGTAGTTCTCGATAAGCTCCTTGGCCTCGCGGTTGGGGATGTCGAGGCGCTGTGCAAGGCCGAATGCCGAGATACCGTATATGATACCAAAGTTGGCGGTCTTAGCCCTACGTCGCTCGTCAGAGGTGACATCGGCTGTAGATTTATGGAAGAGACGCGCTGCCGTAGCAGAGTGAATGTCGTCACCACGCTTGAAGGCATCAATAAGTGCCTCGTCTCCACTAAGGTGCGCCATAAGGCGCAGCTCTATCTGCGAGTAGTCGGCAGCAACCAACACATGATCCGCGTCCGAGGCGATGAAGGCCTCGCGTATGGGCTTGCCGAGGTCGTCGCGTATGGGTATGTTCTGTAGGTTGGGGTTTGTCGACGATAGTCGTCCCGTGGCCGTAACAGCCTGATTATACGATGTATGTATACGCCCCGTGATGCGGTTGACAAGCTCCGGAAGGGCATCGACGTATGTCGAGAGCAGCTTCTTCACGCCCCTATATTCGAGCACCTTGCCGACAATCGGGAAGTCATGCGCGAAGCCCTGCAGATACTCCTCCTCGGTCGAAAACTGCTTCATCTTCGTCATCTTGGGCTTCTCCGTAATGCGCAACTTCGCAAAGAGCACCTCGCCGAGCTGTCGCGACGAGTTTATGTTCAGCGTAGGCTCGTCGGCCAACGCACGTACCTCGTCCTCGAGGCGCTGGAGCATAGCCCTAAGGCCTACGGCATAGTCGCGCAACTTCGCAACATCTATGCATACGCCCTCAAGCTCCATGTCGGCCAAGACATCAATCATCGGCTCCTCGATGTCGAAGTATAGCTTCGTCATCGCAAGCTGCTCCACCTCGCGGAACAACACCTCCTTAAGCCTGAGTGTCACATCGGCATCCTCAGCGGCATACTCGGCCACGCGCTCCACGCCAACCATGTCCATTGTCAGCTGCTTCGCGCCCTTGCCGATGAGCGCCTCGATAGCTATGGGCGTATAGTTAAGATAGCGCTCAGCAAGGAAGTTCATATTATGGCGCGACTCCGCATCTATGATGTAGTGCAACAACATCGTGTCTATCTTGCGCCCGCGGAGCTTGATGCCCAAGCCACGCAACACCATAAGGTCAAACTTTATATTCTGACCTATCTTCGCAATGCTATCATCCTCAAACAGCGGGCGGAGAATTTCGATATACTCCTCTGCCTTGGTGCTATCCGCAGGGAAGGGCACATACCACGCCTTGAAGGGCTCAGCCGAGAACGACATGCCGACGATGCGGCACGTGATAGGGTCAAGACCCGTAGTCTCGGTGTCGAAGCAAAACTCCTTAAACTGAACAAGATAGGCGCACAACTCGCGCAGCTCCTCGGCACCGTGTACCGTGCGATAGTCGTGTGGCGTTGTGGCTATCGTCTGCATACCCGCAGACTCCTCCACGATAGGCTCCGCAACCTCAGCAACGGGCGCGGGTGCCGACATCATGGCAAAGAGGTCACCCTGACCCTCGAGGCTCGCACGGCGCTTGGCCTCAGCCTTAGCACGTGCAACCTCCTGAAGTTGTATCTGTGGCGCCTGTGTAGGCTGTGTGGGCGTAGCCTCAATGGGCGCAACATTCTCTATGTCACGCAGGAACGACGAGAAATTCAACTCAGCATATAAGCCTCTGAGGAGTGTATAGTTAGGCTCACTTACTTGCAGCGCCACCTCGTCTAAGGCTATGGGTACATCCAAGCGTATGGTAGTAAGATCTTTGCTTAGGAGTAGCTTCTCGCCCCACTCGGCGATATTCTTACCCGTCTTGCCACCAATCTTCTCGGCATTAGCGAGGATATTCTCCGCCGTGCCCCACTCTCTGACAAGTTTCGTGGCACCCTTCTCGCCAATGCCCGGGACACCCGGAATGTTGTCCGACGAGTCGCCCCATAGCGCCAACATATCGCGCACAAGCACAGGGTCGGTGAAGCCATACTTAGCTTCGATGGCGGCACGGTCGACAATCTCCGTCGCATCACCCTTCTGCTTGTATATCACGCAGTTGTCGTCGACAAGCTGACCGTAGTCCTTGTCGGGCGATACCATAAAGACACTATACCCCGCCTCGGCACCACGCTTGGCGAGCGTGCCGATGACATCGTCGGCCTCGAAGCCGGCAACCTCCAAGATGGGTATGTTCATTGCCTCGAGGAGGCGCTTGACGTAGGGCACCGATATCTTTATATCCTCGGGCGTGGGTGGGCGGTTAGCCTTATATTCGGCAAACATCTCGCGACGGAAGCATCCACCCGGGGGATCGAAGGCTACGCCTATAAGGTCGGGCTTCTCGCGCCTCAGTATGTCGCGCAGAAACTTCGTGAAGCCGAAGACCACGGAGGTGTTCAGCCCCTCGCGGTTACGCATGGGGCGCCCCATGAAGGCGTAGTAATACTTGAATATCAACGCATAAGCATCGACAAGATATAGCGTTTTGCGCATCTCGGTCATCGTTTATAGGTTATCCGCAGCGTACCACTCGGCAAACGATGTTGCCGTCTCGTGCAACTTAAGTGCACATAGCTCCACCTCGTCGGGGAGAGCACCCAGGAGCCTCTCGGCAAAGTCGCTCAACATATTCTCGCACGTGGGCTGATAGTCGGTGAGCACCACCTTCGAGAACTGCATGCCAAGGGTCTCGGCAAGCTCCTCGGCAGCCTCCGTGCGTCGCATCATGAAGGCGTGGTCGAGGCGGTCGACAATCTGCTCGTTAACTATGCGCTTCAAAGCACCGAAGTCCATGACCATGCCGAGCTTTGGCGAGGCAGGGTCGGTCTCGGGCTCGCCCTTGACCGTGACAAAGAGACGGTACGAGTGACCGTGAATCTCGCGGCAGAGGCCATCGTAACCCTCGAGCATGTGTGCTGCCTCGAAGGTAAACTCCTTAGTAAGTCGTATTATTGACATCGCTGTGTGGTTTATAGCGTTACGATGGCAAAGATACAAAAAAGAAATAAGAGTGCAACACGTGACGCCATAACAAGATGTAAAACATTACTGTAATAGGACCGTCGTTACGACGGCAAAGATACTACTTTTTTAATTAGTAGTGAGTAGTGAGTAGTGAGTAATGAGTAGTGAGTAATGAGTAGTGAGTAGTGGGTAATTTTTTATGGGGATAATGGGTTAATATTGGGTTCGATGAGGGTTGCACGCCAATTTCTTGCGAGAAGGGGTATAATTTGGTGCCGACACGAGAAAGCCCGGATGGGACATACTGACGTATTTCCCATTCGGGCTTTTGACTGAGGTGCCGAAGTAGGCCCCTTATCACAAGAAATTACTTGAGGACGTTGAGCTTCTTACCCACCTTAATGAAGGCCTCAACGCAACGGTCGAGCTGCTCGGTAGTGTGGCCGGCAGATACCTGAACGCGGATACGGGCCTGACCCTTAGGTACTACGGGGTAGTAGAAGCCGGTTACGAATACACCCTCCTGCTGCAACTCTGCGGCGAAGTCCTGCGAGAGCTTAGCATCGTAGAGCATAACGGCACAGATAGCCGACTGCGTAGGCTTGATGTCGAAGCCGGCAGCAACCATCTTCGAGCGGAAGTGCTCAACATTGGCAACAAGCTTATCGTGAAGAGCATCGCTCTCCTCGAGCATCTTGAACATCTCGATCGAAGCACCCACAACGGCAGGGGGCAATGAGTTAGAGAAGAGGTAGGGGCGTGAGCGCTGGCGGAGCATGTCGATAATCTCCTTGCGACCCGTCGTGAAGCCACCCACAGCACCACCAAAGGCCTTGCCGAGGGTACCCGTGAGGATGTCTACCTTGCCGCGGAGGTCGTAGAGCTCGGTGATACCACGGCCCGTCTTGCCGAGGACACCTGCCGAGTGGCACTCATCAACCATAACGAGGGCATCGTACTTCTCTGCCAACTCGCAAATCTTATCCAGCGGAGCAGCATTACCGTCCATCGAGAATACACCATCGGTAACGATGATGCGGAAGCGCTGTGCCTGAGCCTGCTTCAAGCACTCCTCCAACTCTGCCATGTCGGCATTGGCGTAGCGGTAGCGCTGAGCCTTGCAGAGGCGCACGCCGTCGATGATAGAGGCGTGGTTGAGGGCATCCGAGATGATAGCATCCTCGGCCGTGAAGAGAGGCTCGAAGACACCGCCATTAGCATCGAAGCATGCAGCGTAGAGGATGGTATCCTCCGTGCCGAAGTAGTCGGCGATAGCCTTCTCGAGCTCCTTGTGCATATCCTGGCAACCACAGATGAAGCGTACTGACGACATACCGAAGCCACGCTCGTCCATAGCGCGCTTAGCGGCGTCGATGAGGCGCTGGTTGTCCGAGAGGCCAAGGTAGTTGTTGGCGCAGAAGTTCAACACGGGGCGGTTAGCCACATCTATCTCTGCACGCTGGGGCGACTCGATAATACGCTCGGTCTTGTACAAGCCTGCTGCCTTAATCTCGGCCAGCTCGTTCTGCAAATGCTGCTGAAATTTTCCGTACATAGTCGTAATAGTTTTAGTTATTATTGTTTTGTTTACTCTTTTGTCACATCTACTTAAGCATAGCCTTAACCTCCTCGGCAACGGTCTTACCGTTATAGCCGAACTTCTCGTCGAGAACCTTGAAGGGGGCAGAGTAGCCGAAGTGGTCGAAGCCGTGGATGAAGCCCTCCTGGCCAACGAGGCCACGGAGATTCATCGACAAGCCCGAGGTCATACCGTAGCGAGGCAGCGTGCCAAGGACAGCAGCCTGATACTCAGCACTCTGGTCGCGGAAGAGACCCTCACTCGGGATAGACACCACGCGCGTAGCGATACCCTCCTTAGCGAGCTCCTCGGCACCCTCAACGAGGGTAGACACCTCCGAGCCGGTAGCCACAAGCGTAACCTTAGCATTCGGAGCCTCCATCACAACATAGCCACCACGCTCCGCCTGCATGGCCTCCTCACGACGTGAGCTGCCACTGAGTGCCGGCAACGACTTGATATTCTGGCGCGAGAGGATGAGGGCCACAGGGCGCTGCTCCTCCAGGGCCATCTTCCATGCTGCCACGGTCTCCTCCGAGTCGGCAGGACGAAGAACGAGCATCGAGCGCTCGCCCGAGTGGTTGCGCACCTGCTCCATAAGGCGTATCTGTATCTCGTGCTCCACGGGCTCGTGCGTAGGGCCATCCTCGCCCACGCGGAATGAGTCGTGAGTCCAGATGTAGATGACATGCTGGCGCATGAGGGCCGAGAGACGCACTGCGGGCTTCATATAGTCAGAGAATACGAAGAAGGTACCGCACGCGGGGATTATACCGCCGTGGAGCGCCATACCATTCATCACGCACGCCATAGTAAGCTCGGCAACACCTGCCTGGAAGAAGTTACCCGTAAAGTCACCCTTGGTGAAGGCCTTGGTCTTCTTCAGGAAGCCGTCGGTCTTATCCGAGTTAGAGAGGTCGGCCGAGGCCACGACCATATTCTCCACATTCTCGGCGAAGTATCCGAGCATCGTGGCTGACGCTGCACGTGTTGCCTGGTCGGGCTTTAGCTCGATCTTCGAGTAGTCAATCTCGGGGAGCTTGCCAGAGTAGAAGTTGTCCATCTTCTCGGCAAGTGCAGGGTTTTCCTTACGCCACGCCGCCTCCTTTGTCTGCATCTCCTTAGCCCACGCGCGAAGCTCCTCGCGACGTGCTGCGTATATCTCCTTCGACTCCTCGAATACGGCAAAGGGCTCGTCGGGATTGCCACCGAGGTTCTTAATAGTGGCTGCAATATCGGCACCGGCAGCCGTGAGGGGCTGACCGTGCGTCGACACCTGATTCTCGAAGCTCGTGCCATCGGCCTTGCGGGCGCCATAGCCCATCGTTGTCTTACCGATGATGAGCGTGGGGTGCTCCGTCTCGGCATTGGCAGCCTTGAGTGCTGCGCGTATCTCGTCGATAGACTGGCCATTTACGGTGATGACATTCCAGTTCCATGCACGATACTTCATCGCGATATCCTCGGTATCCACCTCGTCGCACTTCGTCGAGAGCTGGATGTTGTTCGAGTCGTAGTACATAATGAGGTTTGCGAGGCCGAGGTGACCAGCGATGCGGCCCACACCCTGCGATATCTCCTCCTGCACGGCGCCATCCGAGATAAAGGCGTAGGTCTTATGTGCCATCCACTCGCCAAAGCGTGCCACCATGAAGCGCTCAGCGATAGCAGCACCGAGAGCCATGGCATGACCCTGACCCAGAGGGCCCGAGGTGTTCTCCACGCCACGCAACACATCTACCTCGGGGTGTCCCGGGGTCACGCTACCCCACTGACGCAACGACTGCAAGTCCTCGGTCGTGTAGTTGCCTGCCAACGACAGCACCGCATAGAGCATGGGCGACATGTGGCCGGGGTCGAGGAACATACGGTCACGATGGGGATAAGCCATGTTGTCGGGGTCGTAACGCAAAAACTCGGTGTAGAGCACGTTGATGAAGTCGGCACCACCCATAGCACCACCCGGGTGACCAGACTTTGCCTTCTCAACCATCGAGGCAGCCAAGATACGAATGTTGTCGGCTGCACGCTGAAGCTTATTATTCTCCATAGTTAATAGTAATTTTATATTTTAGTTAAGTATTGCTCCCACATCACAGGGCTACAACAAGGCATAGCCCATACATCATACAAAGGTACTAAAACTTTCCTAAAAGTTGCCCCTCGTCGGCTATTTTTTTACACTATTTCACGTTTCTTGCATGACAAAGTGTTGCAAGGGTATAATAAAAAGGGGTGCGACTGCATTATTACATAGGTACGTAGCGCTATTATTAAAAAATTTTAAGTACCTTTGTGGCGTATTTTTGACGTTAAACTAAAAAAGATAATACTATGTTTGCAATCGACAATTACAATTTCGCTGGCAAGCGCGCCATCATTCGCGTAGACTTCAACGTGCCCCTCAACGCCGAGGGTAAGGTTACTGACGACACACGTATTCGTGCCGCCATACCCACGATTAAGAGGGTGTTGGCCGGCGGTGGCTCGGTGATTCTCATGTCGCACCTCGGCCGCCCAAAGAAGAACCCCGACCCCAAGTACTCGTTGGAGCAGATCATCTACGCCATCGAGGAGCGCCTCGGCGTTAAGATTATGTTTGCGGGCGACTGCATGGGCGAGAAGGCTGCCGAGATGGCTCGCAACCTTAAGCCCGGCGAGGTGATGCTCCTTGAGAACCTGCGCTTCTATGCCGAGGAGGAGGGTAAGCCCCGCGGCCTTGCGGAGGATGCCTCGGACGAGGAGAAGAAGGAGGCAAAGAAGGCTGTGAAGGAGTCGCAGAAGGAGTTCGTTAAGCGCCTTGCGTCGTATGCCGATTGCTACGTGAACGACGCCTTCGGTACGGCACACCGCGCACACGCCTCAACAGCACTCATCGCCGACTACTTCCCTCAGGATAAGATGTTCGGCTACGTCATGGAGAACGAGTTGAAGGCTATCGACGGCGTTATGCAGAACCCCGAGCGCCCCTTCTGCGCTATCATCGGTGGCTCGAAGGTATCAACGAAGATTACCATTATCGAGAAGCTCATGGAGAAGGTCGACTCGATCATCATTGGTGGCGGTATGACCTATACGTTTGCCGGTGCCGAGGGTGGCAAGGAGGGTAAGTCTATCTGCGAGCCCGACATGTTCCCCGTAGCTCTCGATATTTTGAAGAAGGCCGAGGAGAAGGGTATCACCATCCTTCGCTCGCCCGACGCGCTTATCTGCGACGACTTTGCCGAGACAGCAAACACGAAGGAGGCGCCCGCGAACAACATCCCCGACGCGTGGGAGGGTGTCGATATCGCCACGGGCGGTAAGGCTAAGTTCCGCGAGCACATCCTTGGCTGCAAGACGATTCTTTGGAATGGTCCCGTAGGCGTGTTCGAGATTGACAAGTTCTCGACAGGCTCACGTGCCGTTGCCGAGGCTATTGCCGAGGCTACGGAGAAGAATGGCGCCTACTCGCTTATCGGTGGTGGCGACTCGGTGGCATGTGTCAACAAGTTTGGCTTGGCAGACAAGGTGTCATACGTTTCTACCGGTGGCGGTGCATTGCTTGAGTACATGGAGGGCAAGGAGCTCCCGGGCGTAGCAGCCATCCGCAAGTAGGCTCACAAACACGAAAACCTAAACAACAAACCGATAATGAAAAAGTTAACACTAATCCTTGCGACAGCACTTATGGTTTCAGCTTGCGCAAACATTGCCGAGACGGGCGACGTGGTACCCGCCATCGACAAGAACAACTTCGACGAGGCGATAAACCTCAAGGACGACTTCTACCAGTGGGCCACGGGTGGTTGGCAGAAGAATAACCCGCTTAAGCCCGAGTACTCACGCTACGGCTCTTTCGATGTTCTCCGCGACAACAACGAGACACGCATCAACGAGCTCTTCGAGGAGATGACCGAGTCAAAGGCCGCGTTTGGTAGCGTCGAGCAGAAGATCTCGGATCTCTACAAGATGGGCCTCGACGAGGAGCGCCTGAACAAGGAGGGTGCCGAGCCTATACGCGCTGCCGTTGCCGAGATTTTGGCTACGACGGAGCGTGAGGCACTTATAGCATCAATCCCCGCGCTTCACACCGATGGCATCGGCGTATTCTTCGCAGCCTACCCCGCAGCCGACCTCGCCGATAGCAACATGACCATCCTCTACCTCGAGCAGGGTGGCCTCGGCATGGGCAACCGCGACTACTACGTCGACGAGACTAATAGCGACAAGAAGGCTGCATACCGCACCTACCTCACAAAGATATTTACGCTCGCCGGCGTTGAGGGCGATGTGGAGAAGATGGCCGACGATGTTATCGCCATCGAGGATCGCATTGCCGAGAAGTCATGGTCGAACGTAGAGTGCCGCGACATTCAGAAGGGCTACAACCCCTACACCGTAGATGCTGTGCGTAAGGAGTTTAACACAGTAGATTGGGATGCTTACTTCGCAGCGATGAAGATTGAGAATCTTAATAAGATTGTCGTTAGCCAGCCATCGTCGTTCAGAAACATCATGAACGTGCTTGCCACGGCCGATGTTGAGGCTTTGCGCGCCTATGTTGCAGCACACTACATAGACGCTGCTGCCGGCTACCTCAGCGAGGAGTTTGCCCTTGCATCGTTCGAGTTCTTCGGCAAGACCATGTCGGGCACGGAGGAGATTCGCCCCCGCTGGAAGCGCGCCATGGGCGTGCCCAACTCTATCCTCTCGGATGCTGTGGGCGAGATATATGTTGCCAAGTACTTCCCCGAGAGCGAGAAGGCTCGCGTGGAGACCATGGTATCGAACATCCAGAAGGCCTTCTCTAAGCATATCGAGGCTCTCGACTGGATGAGCGACGACACCAAGGCTAAGGCTCAGGAGAAGCTCGCCGCTTTTACGGTGAAGATTGGCTACCCCAACAAGTGGAAGGATTACTCGACACTCACCATCGACCCCACGAAGTCGTACTGGGAGAATGTCGTTGAGGCTAACCGCTGGTACACGGCCGACTCTATGAGCGAGGTTGGCAAGCCCGTAGACCGCGAGAAGTGGATGATGCCTCCTCAGATGGTCAACGCCTACTATATGCCTACGACCAACGAGATATGCTTCCCCGCAGCTATCCTTCAGCCCCCCTTCTACAACCCCAATGCTGACGATGCTGTGAACTATGGCGCTATCGGCGTGGTTATCGCTCACGAGATGACCCACGGCTTCGACGACCAGGGCTCGCAGTTCGACAAGATGGGTAACATGAACGACTGGTGGACGAAGGAGGACCGCACGGCATTTGAGGCCAAGACAAATGTCCTTGTTGAGCAGTTCAACGCTATCGAGATTCTCCCCGGCTTGTTTGCCGATGGTAAGTTCTCGTTGGGCGAGAATATCGCCGACCAGGGTGGCTTGCGCCTTGCCTTCACCGCCCTCACGGACTACGCATGGGCTGAGGGTCGCCCCGAGGATATCGACGGTTTCACGGGCGAGCAGCGCTTCTACATAGGCTACGCTACGCTCTGGGCACAGAACATCACCGACCAGGAGAAGGAGCGCCTCACGAAGGTTGACGTTCACTCTCTCGGCCGCAACCGCGTGAACGCTACGTTGCGTAACATCGAGTCGTTCTACGAGGCCTTTGGCATCACCGAGGGCGATGCTATGTATATGCCTGTTGAGGAGCGCGTTATCATCTGGTAACGAGCACCATATAAAAAGTAATGGCTGACATGTGTGATGTCAGCCATTACTTTTTATGTGGTTTATTTCAACACCTTACCATCCGCGAAGGCGTTGCCCGCGATGGCGCCAAGCTCGATGTAGTGGTGGTTGATGGGGTCGTAGGTTATGGGGCGCAGCTTGCTGTAGTCGACCTTACCATCGGTGAGGATACGCTCGTCGGCACTCACATTCACAATGCGACCGACAAGGTGGTTGCTCTCCTTGTCGTATGACACTACCTCGCACTCTAACGTGAAGGGTAATTCGTTTATAATCGGGGCATTTACCACCTCCGAGCGCGTAGCCGTAAATCCCGCTTTGACAAACTTATCGGACTCCTTATTGCCCGACACTATGCCCACATAGTCGCACGATGTGAGCTGTTCCACAGTCGCCATGCTTACGGTAAATGCCTTTGTGGCGAGGATATTTTTCGTGGTTTTGTGCCCCTCCGAAATACAGATTCCGATATGGTCATCTGTGAAGATTCCACCCCATGCAGCATTCATTGCATTAGGCTTTCCATCAGCATCATACGCCGCTACAATCAATACCGGCATAGGATACATCCAACTCTTTACTCCAAAATTCTTACGCATAACTATCAAACTTTTAACTTCGTTTCTTAGACTTTTGTATTGTGAGATTTGCAATTGTCACCCTGACTATATCCGCCAGATAATTCCTGTTGTCCACATCCGTAATTAGGAAATACTCCTTTGCACCGTCGTAGGGCGGGCGCATAACCACCTCGCGCAGTATCGCACAACACGCCTCCGTGGGCTTGATGTATAGGCGGTTATCGCATATAAGACCAAAGACCACGCCATTGCAATAGATGCAATAGTCACCCATCATCTTTCGCGCAGAAATATCACCCGCATCGGTGCATTGGTCCACGATATATTGCACAAAATCAGCGTTGCATGCCATAGCCCGTTATCCTATCTCCCCATTTATTCTTCGCTTAACAACCGAAAACGCCTTCTGATAGAGTGCCGAGTCGGGCATCGTTTCGAGCATCTCCCGAAAGCGACACATCGGCACAGCGAAGGTCAATTCATCCTTCGGTACAAGGGGTCGTGCCGAGGGGTCGAACATGCCAAGGAAACAACGGCGACCACCCTTGCGGTTTTCGGTCGAAGCAAAGGCGATGATGGCAGCACACCCCGATGCGAACTTCGTAACAACAGCGTCATCGGCATCGTTGTCGTAGAATGCCCAGGTGCACAGTCCCGAGAGTATGTCGGGCGTGGCGAAGAATACGACAGCCTCAACGCCATCCCAACTATCTAATCTATCCACACTTACAAAGTTAAGGTAGGGCTTCGCGGTAATCTCTATTTCGAGGCTTTCGACATAGTCGCGCACCTGCTCAGGGGTCTGTTTGTAGTGCTCGGTTTCCGACACAAAGAGAGGCACACGCTCGGGCATCGGGCGAAAGGCGGTATAGAGTCCGCCACCGCCACACTGCACATTCTCGGCAGTGAGCGTGAGGGCGCCACCCTCGCACACCTTACGTATTGCGCCAATCATACATCGTGGTACGCGGCTCTCGGCATTAACGGCCACGTCGCCATACCAAAAGGCGATAGGCAACGGCGCAGCCTCGCCAAAGGCCCCACGAAACTTATCGATAAACTCCTGCGGTATCATACTATTCCGATATTGTTCTCTCACAAAGTTACGCATTTTTTCGTTACGACATGTAGGCTCGGGGAAATTGTTTTCTTCAAAAATTCGAAGTTTCTATAAATTTTTGCTTATCTTTGTAATGGCTTATGGCTTTTGCCGTTGAGCCGTACATATTAGATTGGATATTTTTTGACGATTCTTCTATACTGAAACTTGGCAGTTTTAATCACACGAAGGTCGACAACAAATGTCCACGCATGGTTGTATATCCCTACTACCGATTGGTTCGGTATGTGCGATATATCTCCGGCGTGGGCGTTTGTGTTGCTTATTCGTGTGAAAGGCAGCCAAGGCCTCAGTATAGGATGAGTAAATACAGCGCCTGCGCTTTTTTATGGACTTATCCGGAAATAAAGACCTCCTTGATAGAGAGATAGTGGCATTCTTTGCTTCGCGGAAAGCAACGCCCCACGACACGCAATTGGCGCTGCAATGGGCAGCCTCCATCTGCCAAACCGACAAAGTCGTCATCAGCGGCTTTCACTCCCCACTCGAAAAAGAGATTCTGAACTACCTGCTCGAACGGCATCACCCCGTGATTTTTGCGCTCGGGAAAACACTTTATAAAAAGATTCCACCTCACATGCAAGCCACTTTTGACGAGGGGAATTTGCTCTTTATATCGTTTCGTGGCTACACGCGCCATAGCTGGAACTCCGCCCAACAACGCAACTGGGGCGCCGCCAACCTCGCCGCCGAGGTTTTCTTCTCGCCCTTCGACAACACCAGCTCGCTTAGCACACTCCACTTCACCCTCGACAACTACAGTGACACGCCGGTGCGCATTTTAGAGTAGCTTTTCTGACAAACGCCATATCGAAGAATTTACTACCTTTGCGGTATGGATACAACGAGTACACCGAAGATAACCATACGCTCAGCACAGCGCGAGGATGCGGCACTTATTGCCGAGGTCGTATGTATGGCCGTGGGCTACGACACCACGCACCCCATATATCCCGTGTTTCACACCCTCGCAGCATGCGACAATGCGCAGTATAGCTACCTCAACACTCTCGTTGCCGAGGTTGACGGCATGGTGGCAGGGGCCCTCGTGGGCTACGATGGCGCACATCTCGAGGCGCTACGCGAGCCTATATTTCCACTATTATTAAAGCACCTCGGCGAGGTACCCCATATCGAGGATGAGACCGCGGCGGGAGAGTTTTATTTAGACTCACTGGGTGTGCTCCCCCGATTCCGAGGCTTAGGTGTGGGCAGCGCGCTGCTTAATACCATGAGCAACAGGGCCTTCGCTGCGGGGCATGAGCGCGTAGGCCTCATCGTCGACACGGATAACCCGAAGGCCGAAAAACTATATACGAAGTTGGGCTTTGTGCGCGTAGGCAAGAAACGCTTCCTCGGCCACGACATGTGGCACCTACAGCGCAGTGCTAACGTCGTGACACCTCGTTAAGCACCTCGCGCGCCTCGGCAACAATCTCCATCCACGGCGCGTCAGCATCGTTTATGTTGGCGCCACGAATCTTAGCCAGAATATCATCTATATCGCCGGTATTCACTCCCATGCGGCGTAGCGTGCGCACCTTCTCGGCAACCTCGATGCCATCAACAAGGCGCTCGAAGCGCACCGACGAGCGGGCGTGAGGGTAGACAAGGAAGGTGTCGCCAGCACTCCACGTGCCATAGCGCGAGTCGTAGGCGGGGTCTGCCGGCCATGAGTTATACGCCCAGCGCAGCATACCGTCATAGTCCGAGGCCAGGCCATACCATCCAAGCAGCTCAGCCTCATAGGGTTGCGACGTGGTGAAGGTATTCGGGAAGGGCGGGTTGCAGCACACGTAGAAGGTGGTATTATAGCCCTGGGCACGGCGTGCGAGGATGTCGCCATGGTCGGCAGGCTGCTCCTGCGCAACACACACATCGCGCATATTCATATAACGACGGTACGACCTATGCATGTCGGCAATGGCAAAGCCCATCTCCGGTGCGCACTCGGCCAACACCTCGACGGCAGCATCCATAGCCTCGGGGCCACGCTCATCCATGGCTATATTGGTGATGTCGAGCCACCCCTTAGTGCGCAGGTGCTCCTTGAAGTCGAGGAGGAAGGGGCGCCATATATCGGCAAAGATGGGTGTGCCGGGCTCCGCAACGACGGTGACAACCTCATCCCGCACCTCGTCGTAGTACTCCAGCTCGCAGTTCCACGGCACCATGGAGTAGCAGTTTATCATCTTGTTGATGCCGAGACCAAACATAAGCTCCACCCAACGGTCAAAGATGGCGTAGTCATAGCTCCACGTGCCATCACTCCTTAGGCGCCACTCTATCATCGGGGCATAGCCATCGTAGCACTGGTGGTTCCACGGGTCTTTGTTCAGCGTTGCCGTCACAACCTTCTGTCCGGCTTTGGCAAGAGGCATCATCGTACGCCTAAGAGCCTCGAAGTGAGCATCGCTCCATAGCTCAAGACCCTCGGCACGTGCCACAGCCGTGGGATGTTGCCATAGGTCGAGGTGGTAGCTCCACTTGTCGGGCGTGGCGAGCGTATACCGCTGTACCTCGAGCGTCAACGGCAGCGCCACGCTGCCACCATCGTATGTGACAACAACCTCCGAGGTATATACTCCCGCCTCGGCATCCTCGGGCACAGCAACAGTGAGCCACACGGGGCGCACGCTGCGGGCCTCGATGTCGACGCTCGCAATGGTGTCGAGCATGTCGGCCGAAAGAGCACCATCCACAAGCGTATAGCGCACAAAGCGTGTGGTGGCAATCGTCTGAGGAAGCGTAGCCTCCGCCGAGCGAAAAGCACCCACCTCACACCTCACATTGCCAACATCGTCTGCCGACCACAAAAGAATCTGCGCCGCGACACGCTCGCCACGCCACGCTACAAGAGGCATGGACTCAACACCCTCCACCTCAGGCACAACGCTGCGCCCATAGCGTAGGTCGGTAGATGCCCACGCGGCATTAAGCCCCTCGCGGACATCATCCCATGCCGCCACCTCCTCGGGGGTGAGCACCACAGGGTCCGGCGCCTCGGTGAAGGCATCCGCGGGTGTTGTTACAGTTGCGCAACTTGTTAATACAAGGAGTGTTAATATGGATAATATGTGTCGCATGTTATTTTAGTTAAAGTATAAGCTCGACTAACCCGAATGTGCATTATTGCCAACCTAATCGTTTAGAGATAGTCTCTAACGCATCATCGACCCCATCAAATTCTTGAAGCCACGCGGGAATATCCCTATTGATCCAATACAGCACCTGCAATATATCTTTATGCATCTTATCTATATACGCTTTGCTCCAACAAATGGGCTCATTGTGAAAAACTCTATTTCTAAATGCTCGAAAGTTGTTAAGTGGCGCTGAGATATTCTTACGCTGTCTTTGAGACTTTGGCATATATGGAAATGCTCTGCGCAAGTCGTGCCACAAAACCTTTTCATATTGACTATTCATAAGAGAAACCCAGAAACCAAAGGTCAATTCGGCAACAATCTTCGATGATGTTACAATCTCTCCCCTACTACAGATATGTCGCTGAGCCTCAGTAATGTAATAGTTTAGTCCATTAAGCCCCTGTATAGATGGTATTACTCGATACCAATCCTCGCGACCAAACTTCGCTATCAACTCCCGATTAAGAGCATTTCTGAGTGCAACCTCAAATACCGATATACAAGAGTAGAATGCACCCGACAACTCAATATTCGACTGATAGTGCGCAATTGCCATATTTTCATCGCTGGGATAGGCCGCATAATAACGCGCCATTCGCTCGGTCGAGAAAACTTTTTCAAAAAAATATTTGGTTTGCATCCTTTTTGTTTGTATATTTGCAGTGCAGTCCCGGGTGTTCCTCTCCCAGTTTTTAGATGCTGGTGATGAATCCGGGTTTTTTTGTGTCCGAATGTCTCCTACCGAAAAGGTGTAAATCTCAATTTACAGAGCGCTATGCGTATGGGTTAGAACGTCGCGCCAAGCTCGATATAGAAGGCGTTGTTGCCAGCCTTGAACATCGTAACGCCCTTGGCATCTTTCCACTCCAGGTTCTGCGACGCAAGGCCAAGGCCGAGGTTAAAGTTGGCGATATTGAGTCCCGCGCCAAACTTCATAAGAAGGCCACCGCGAAGTTTACCGAAACCCTCCTTCGAGAAGTTGGATGTGGCGACAACATGGCCACCGAGGCTTACCGAGAGGTAGGGCTTAACAATCACTCGCGTAGGGATATAGCCACGCACATTCGCAAAGATGGGGATGCTTACCGAGCCCCACGTGTCGGGCGAGCCCTTGCCCGAGATGTCGGTAGCCAACGACACCAACTTACACTCGCCATAGGCATACTGTACGCCCGTGCCCACGCCTGCAAAAAGGAAGTCACCGAGGCGCACACCACCGAGAAGCTCGACATAGGGGCGCGAGAGGTTAGTCTTAACCTTCTCGTGGTTCTCAATCTTCGTCTTTAGCTTACCTCCGGTGATAAAGCCCACGTTGACCTCAAACTGTGGCTTCACCGTCGTTGCAACCTTATCTCTTCCGTACAGCTCCTCGTCGTAGCTACCCGCAGGGAGTGATGCCATAGCCGGCACGGCTACGACAAGTGCCAAAATAAGAATTATCGCTCTCTTCATACTATCAGCATTAATTTGGTGTAAAGGTAAGAATTTTTCCATAAACGACAAATTTTATATGGCGACATATAACTTCACCCGAAAAATTGTATCTTTGCATGTACGGATGATTATTAACAAACAACGCATACATGAAACTAAGCCAACTTATCGCACGTGGTGCTGCCGTAGTAGCAGCCGTGGCAACAATCGCATGCTCGTCGGAGCAACCCAAGGAGGAGGGTGACAACATCCCCACAACACCCATAAACGAGATGGCATACAGCCCCGAGGCTACCACCTTCGAGCTATGGGCACCCACGGCCGACAGCGTCGTCGTGCGCCTCTACGATGGCGACACCCTTGCCGAGGAGGTTGCCATGACAGCAGCCGAGGATGGACTCTGGAGAGCTCAAGTGGAGGGCGACAAGCGCGGCATGTACTACGCCTTTCAGGTGACAATCGACGGCAAGGCGCTGAAGGAGACCGCCGGCATCTTCGCCCGCGCGCTTGACACTAACGGCAACCGCGGAGCCATCATAGACCTTGAGCGCACAAACCCCGAGGACTGGAATGAGGATTGTGCTCCCTCGATACCTGCCACGGAGACGGTGATATACGAGATGCACTACCGCGACATGACGGCACACGCCTCGGCAGGCGTGGCACACCCGGGTAAGTATCTCGGCATGGCGGAGCGTGGCACACGCTCGACAGAGGGTCTTGCCACGGGCCTCGACCACCTCGTAGAGTTGGGCGTGACACACATACACCTCCTCCCCACGGCCGACTTCGGCTCGATAGACGAGTCGCGACCCACGGATCAGTACAACTGGGGCTACGAGCCCAAGAACTACAACGCCCCCGAGGGTACGTATGCCACACGTGTAGATGACCCCGAGGCGCGCATACGCGAGCTTAAGACGTTGGTGAAGGCGATGCACGATGCGGGGCTGTGTGTCGTGCTCGACGTGGTATACAACCACACCACCGCGACGGAGAACTGCGGCTTCGAGCTCACCGTGCCCGGATACTTCTACCGCATGAGGGAGGATGGCACCTTCGCCGATGGCTCGGGATGTGGCAACGAGACGGCAAGCGAGAAGCCCATGATGCGTAAATACATGGTCGAGTCGCTCGAGTATTGGGTCAAGGAGTACCACATCGACGGCTTCCGCTTCGACCTCATGGCCATACACGACATCGAGACGATGAACCTCATACGCGAGCGCCTCGAGGCCCTCAACCCCAACATCCTGCTCTATGGCGAGGGCTGGGCTGCTGCCACACCCCTCTACGACGAGGATAAGTTGGCTTTCAAGCGCTACACCTATCGCATGCCCGGCATTGCAGCCTTCTCGGACGACATACGTAACGCCCTGCGTGGCACGCTCGACCTCTCGGAGGGAGGCTTCATCTTTGGCGTCGAGGGTAACAAGGAGGCGCTCAAGTTTGGCATCGTAGGCGGTGTCGAGCACCCCGAGGTAGACCACACGGAGGAGGCGTGGTGCGCAGCACCCACACAGCACATAAGCTACATCACGTGTCACGACGACCACAACCTGCGCGACCGTCTTGAGCACCTCGCGCCCGAGGCAACGGAGGCCGAGCGCCTAAAGATGGCCAAGTTGGGACACTTCGGCGTGTTCACCTCGCAGGGCATACCCTTCATATTCTGCGGCGAGGAGATGTATCGCACGAAGCTCGGCGAGAAGAACACATACAACCTGCCCGACAAGTACAACGCCATAGATTGGTCGTTGAAGAGCACATACAACGACCTCGTGGAGTATGTCAAGGGGCTTATCGCCCTGCGCAAGGCGCACCCCGCCTTCTCGCTCGGCACGGCCGAGGCGGTGCGCAACCACCTCACCTTCATCGAGAATGACAATGCCGCAGCCGTGGGCTTCGTGCTCCACGACCTCGAGGGCATAGACACGGCCGAGAGCATCGTCGTGTTGATGAATGGAGAACGTGAGAGCGTGGTGTTCGACATCCCCGCGGGCACGTACAAGTGGGTGGCAGATGGCGATGCCATCTTCGTCAAGGGCATAGGTCGCTACGATGCCCCGCATGGCAAGATTGAGGTTGCTCCCTGCTCGGGCGTGATACTCATTGCCCAGTAGCGTAAAAATGTATATATTTGCAAAATAAACGAGCACAGAACAACGCTTAACATTATAGGCACGGGTGAGAGTAGAGTTCGACATAGCGCGACGACTATCGAGTCGCAGGGCGGGTGCCAAGGCCGGCATCATGGAGCGCGTGGCGACCATAGCCACAGGTGTGAGCATTGCCGTGATAATCATCACCCTCTCGGTAGTCATTGGCTTCAAGCACGACCTGCGCAACCTCCTCACGGGAGCCTCGGCCGACATTACCGTCACAGCGCCACAGAGCGGTGGCGTGGTGTCGGGAAAGCGCATAGAGCACAGCGCACCACTTGTCGAGGCGCTGCAACATCCCGACATTGCCCGCTACTCGCCCTACACAGCAAAGGAGGGTGTGCTTAAGAGCGACGACAACATCCTTGGCGTGATGCTCAAGGGCGTAGACGACTGCTTCGACCCCACATTTTACAAGGAGCACATCGTCGAGGGCCGTTTCCCGCGTATAGGCCTTGAGCCCCGCACGAAGGATATACTTATCTCCGAAAGCATAGCCCGCAAGATGGATGTCGCGGTGGGCGACCGCATAGAGATGGTCTTCGTCGATGCCGAGGGTGGCATCCTGCGCGATAGGTTTGAGATAAGCGGCCTGTACCACACGGGCGTAGACATCATCGACAACGGCATAGTCCTCACGGACATACGCAACGTAGCGCGCCTCTACGACGGCAATAGTGCAATGGTCACTGGCTTCGACCTATGGCTCAGAGAGGGCGCCGAAAGCGACATCGTTGCTCGCGAGCTAAATGGCGGATTTATAGACCTCTACCTCGCAACGGGATGTCAGGCCGAGGCCTTCACCGCAGAGGCGGTCTTCCCCGACATCTTCGGCTGGTTGGCTACGCACGACATTACGGCCATGGCCGTGGTGGTGATAATGATTATCGTGGCGCTCCTGAACATGACCACATCGCTACTTATCATCGTCCTCGAGCGCCAGCGTATGATTGGCGAACTACGAGCCTTGGGCATGCGTCGAGGCGCTGTGGTCGGGATATTCCTCTTCAGGGCCCTCTTCATCACCGCGCGCGGTGTTGTGTGGGGTGCCATGGCGGGCATCGTCATCGTCGTGATACAGCACCTCTGGGCCGTCGTGCCCCTACCCTCGGAGGGCTACCTTCTGGAGGCTGTGCCCGTGGCGCTATGCTGGGGGTGGTGGCTCGCAGCAATCGTAGCAACGATAGCAATAACACTCATCGTCATGCTATTACCCGCAGCCCTCGCCGCAAAGATATCGCCCACAAAGATTATGAGATACGAATAAAACGAGTTATGAAACCATACAACGAGGAGCAAACGAAGAAGGAGCAGGTGGAGGAGATGTTCGACAACATAGCTCCCACGTACGATAGGCTCAACCACATAATGTCGCTCAACATCGACCGCCTATGGCGCCGCCGCGTAATGCGCATCGTGCGTCGCACGAGGGCTCACGCCATCATGGATGTAGCCACCGGCACGGGCGACCTCGCCATAGCCATGGCAAAAAAAATAAACGAGGCACACATCCTCGGCGTAGACCTCTCGGAGGAGATGCTTAGCGTAGCACGCAGCAAGGTGGAGCGCCTGGGGCTCTCGGAGCGCATATCGCTGGAGAAGGGCGATGCCGAGAACCTCGACATGGTTGCCGACGGCACGATAGATGTCGCCACGGTAGCCTTCGGTGTGCGTAACTTCGAGAATATCGAGGGGGGCCTCAGCGAGATATACCGCACGCTGAAGGCGGGAGGCAAGCTTGTCGTTCTGGAGTTCTCGATGCCACGCAACCGCTTCATACGATGGATATACTCGCAGTATGCCCACCGTCTGCTGCCACGCATAGGTGCCGCCATATCGAAGGACGAGCGCGCCTACACCTACCTCCCCGACTCTGTCGAGGAGTTTCCCTCGCCCGAGCGCTTCACGGAGATACTTCGCAGCGTGGGCTACAGCAGCGTGACACGCCGTGCGCAGAGCTTCGGCATAGCATATATATACGTAGCAACAAAGTAGAGATGACACGAGCCTTAGCACCACTCCTTGCGTTGATGCTCCTTGTGTGCACGACATCGCATGTCGATGCTGCCGAGGATGTGACAACACGTGCCCTCACCATCGAGGCAGTGACACGTGTGACACACCTGTCATCATCGGGCGCCAACCTCTATGTCGCGGTGCGTAACAACAGCCGTCACGCCCTGGTCATCAAGCGTGGCGAGGTGGACATAATGGTGGGCGGCAGCCTCAAGAGCACCATATCGCTCCGCGAGAAGGTGATAATACCCAAGGGGTACGTGGGCGAGGTGCTACTGCCGCTACGCTTTCGCAGCACGAGCACACTCACACTACACAGTATCCTGCGCCGTATTACGGAGGGCGACAGCGACAACATCGCCATAACCTACCACCTACGCGGAGGCACAAGACTCATACGGAGAAGTTTCCGCGGCGAGGATATTGCCATCTCGGAAATTTTCGATATGTTTGCAATACCTAAGAGCGCGATACTTCGTGCCGAGGAGTTGTTCAGATAATGTAATACACACAAATACAACAATTTATGCGACACGGATATTTAAGACTCACCCTCACGCTCATCGTTACCCTTGTTGCGATAGAGGCCTCGGCACAGAGCATTGATAGGATGCGCAGCAACCTCGCTGTGCGCACGATGGATGGCACACATGTGCGTGTCGACGAGGACGAGGCTACGCGACAGGCGGTGAGTGCCGTGGAGTCTAAGGCGCGCCCACGCCAGGTTAATGGCTACCGCGTGGTGATATACTCCGACAACGGCCAGTATGCTGGCGACAAGGCCAAGAGCGTACACTCGCAGTTCAGACACGCCTACCCCCATATCAACGCCTACCTCGTCTACGAGAGTCCCTATTTCAAGGTGTCGGTGGGCGACTGCCTGACGATGGAGGAGGCGCAGATACTCATGGCGGAGCTATCCTCGGCCTACCCCAAGGCCTTCCCTAAGCGCGAGGTTATAAAGCTCTCGGAGTTGCAACATGCTCGCGCCAAGGCAGATATAGTGGCCGACACGACGCTCCTCGGGACAATGCCCGAGGGTGCGATTATGAGCACTGAGGAGATAAATATTGGCATGGAATAGCATTTTTTTGTCCGAAATGTTGTTTGAATAAAATTTGTTTCCTACATTTGTGTTCGTAAAACAATCTATTTATTAAAACTTTATAGCTATGAAGAAGATTTTTGCATTTGCAATTTTGTTTGCTGCAGTATCAATGGTTGCATGTGGTGGCCAGCAGCAGAAGGCTGAGGAGGCACAGGAGGAGGCAGCTGCAACGGAGTGCTGCGCAGAGGAGAAGGCATGCTGCGAGGAGTGCTGCGCTGAGGAGGCTTGCTGCGAGGGTGAGTGCTGCGCTGAGGAGAAGGCCTGCTGCGAGGGCGAGTGCTGCGCTGAGGAGAAGGCTTGCTGCGAGGGCGAGTGCTGCGCAGAGAAGGCTGAGTAATTATCTCTCACCTCACACTATTAGGGGATGACTAAACACTAGTCATCCCCATTTGTTAGGAGGTTGAATAAACATGTGCCGCTTTAGCCATAAGCCCTTTTCGTCAAGATGTCAAGAAACACCTCTTTACCTCTTAATCCTGCCGATGTGGGGCAGGTTGTATAATACCGCAACTATACACTATGCCTGAAGCTCTTAAAAGCACTTTCTGATCTACGACATTACCACATAGAATCTTAAGACATACCTCATAACGCAGTTGCTCAAACCGCTGTTGATAATCGTCTAAAGAACGAGACTGATTATTTTTATTATTGATAAACGATGCTATAGTACAAAGCTCTCGCTCAACATCGTCAAGCAACCCAATCAAATTATCCTCATCAAACAGACGGGTGACGACATCCAACTCTTTATCTCTGAGCCCTAAAGCATATAAATCGATACGAGCCGTATCACACATGTACGGTTCAATACGTTTTATAAAATCCGCCCATTCTCTTTCGTTTGCAGCCTTTTTAACCTCAATATTCACAAAGTTTACATCCATACTATTACATGCTTGGTAGACATGGATAATATCTTTGATGCTGTCCCAGGGAATGACAACGTGGGAATTAATAGGTAAATCTATACGCCTTGTGCCTATTATAGCATACACATCGCTTGATTCTGCATTTATCCTCAATCCTTGAGATGTCCACATTGTGTTAAAATATGCAGCACGACCGACATCAAGGATACTTAGGATGTCTGAATATTGACACGTTGTACAATTATAGAGCTGAAACGTATATCTCAACATACTTTATAAATTTTTGAAACAACCATCTTTCGCCAGATTATATACTATCCACGTTGGTACGAGCACCATGTGGTTATCCGTTGGCAATAGTAATGAGTTGGAGTCCATCTCTATTTCGTACTCCAACGAAACATCTATGAGTTTATGTATTGCATCAACATCGATATTAGACTTATAATCGTAAATGTTTCCTCTGGGGCCTATTTTGATAGCACTTGAAAATGGTGTGGCTTCAATCTTTGCCCATGTCGATTTATTAATCGCTTCCTCAAATATATCCTCCTTTAACCATATAGTAACTTTATCAAGAGGCATATCCAAGTGGTTGTTAACAATATTAACATCTTGGGCCGTCTCCCTTGTTGCTCGAAGACAGATGGGGATACATATTAATAGCATAAGAACAATAAAGATATACGCACCCATGTTCTTTAACAGTATTCTACTCATAATGCCTTAATTATTTGTTATTGATATTCATATAATCCCTGAAAGCGACCGATTGGAGGACTTCGTTAATAATGCGTTGATCCAACCCTTTCCATTCACCATTACCCGAATACTCGTAATCAACCTGGAAAATAACATAATATTTTACCTTCTCGAGCTCATCAACAGAACATTGAGTAAGTTGCTTGTCAGTGATGATTGTTACCAACAAGTGGTCATCCTTGTCGACACCATTCCAATAGCCATTTATGGTACCTGTTTTACCATAAACATAAAATGTCGGGATATCTTTAGGGCCCTTATCAACTCGCCCGTTATCAATCTTTATTCGGAATTTATTACCGCCAATATCATAACTTTTGACTATACCAAGTTTACCGGCTGTACCGACTGTTTCATATACCAAACTCATGCCCTTGAGGAGCTCATTACGCACATCGCAATAATTAGCAACCCCATTCCACGACTCATCCACATCAAATAGAGTGTAGCGTTCCCTCAGCGCCTCCTTGCGCTTGTCTACAGTGTACAACGACAACTTATAATTCTTATTGAGGGTAATAAGACGACCATACATTTCGGCCATAGCGAATGGAGACACACTCCAAATGGTATTACTACCTATAGCAACAGAGCGAACCATATACTCATTAAGTTGACGAGGTGTAGTTCTTCCGTCACGTACAGCAAGATTAAAATATGTCGCAGGCCTTCTCGCTTTAAGATCTTTGTACAAATACAAACCAAAGTTGGCAGACAAACCCGCAGGTAATAATGCCGTTGTATCAAGGATGGTACCCTGACTTAAAAATCTATTAAAGGTCAACGTACTGTTTCCTCCAAGTTTGTCAATTCTCATCTCCGGGAAGGCTGATACATTATTATCGTACCACATGGTCAAGGCTTCAGCATAATCCTTTTCATCTTGACCCCTACGCTGCACAGGTTTCGCCATTCTATACCCAGGCCTATTATCCTGATTGAGCTTATAGAACATAGTACCATTATCCATCTTGTTGGCGACTGTTAGAAAGCCGCTCGCGGTCAACGTCTTTTTCGAAAAGGCCCCGATATACGCCATTATAGAATTGTAGTAGTTACTTGACTTGTAGATGTAATTCTTGACATCTATCATTCCATTAACACCTTTTTCATCTCCTTTCAAAGATTTGAAGATGCTCTCTATGGGCTCTCCTGCATATTTACTGAAAGTATAATAATTACCTCTTGTGGTCTTATTATCATCGTTTAGATACAAACTATCTGGCGCTTTCATTTTAAGGTTGTCCCACCATCCTGTGTTATACATTGTTGTAACAGCTGTCCAGACAATAGGCTTCTGAGTCGATCCTGGACCACGCCTAAGAGCATTGCGGGAGAAGTTTCCAAAATAGCGCGTTTCTGTAGCCCGACCCTTCTCAAAGTTAATATATAATGAGTCCGAAATCTTAGCAATACGACGATAATCATTAGGGTTGACACGGAAATCATTATTTATGCGATAATCCACCATAGCACGCACGTTACCATCTCCATCTGCCACGATAACAGCCCTGTCCGCAGCGCCGTCATTGTCATTATAACTACCGAGGTTAGTACTATATACATCATATAATGCCAATGTTAAATCACTATTTACATTAAGCATTATATCGCTATTCGACAGACCGCGATTGTTCTTGCTCATCAAGTGCTTATGCATCGATATAACATCAGCAACAACATCTCTTGACCATAGCATCTTATGGCCAAACGGATACAAGAAGGCGCGATCACCATTAATTAATATATTCTTAGCGAAATACCTGTAACGATGCAATGGAAGGCTATCCAAACACTTATTCTGACCGTTAATAATGTAATCATTCTTTCGAGCGTTCACGACACTTACGCCATTGGCCTTCAACTCTATAATGCCGTCTGCTCCCACAACAACTCTACGATTTTTCAAAACAGCCGACACAAGCTGTACCTCTTCTCCATTAGTAATGCGTTTGGGAATGTAAACAACCCCATCGGCATACATATGTACCGAGTCCTTAATACCATATTTACTTGCTTCGATAATACTACCAGTCCATTGACTTCGACGTTTTGACGGCATATGATAATTAATTGCATTAACACCCGTGGCAAACTCCAATGTGTCCCTATAAACAACATTATGCTTACTCATACCTTTTAGTTTAACATAATCTATAGTGCGGACATTACGTAGACAAATAATGTTTCGTATACTATTATGTTTAGAGCCAGACTTTTTATAATGGTTTAGCAATCGTATCGTAATAGAATCACATTTTTCAAGCGCCATCTTCATAGAGTCATACTCAAATAGAGAGTCCACAAATGAGGACATATCTCGTCTAAGAGGGACTCGTCGTTTAATATCTCTTTGATACATCTTTAGAGCTGGAGTTATATACGTATCAAGGTCGTTAGATACCCTTGCCATGAGAAATTCGACATCATATACTCCCTTATTATAGTAGGCGTAGTCATGAAGGTCTGTTTTAGCCAATAGTTCTTCTGATGATCTATTCTTCAATGCTTCACTATAACTTAAACCTTCTGCATAATTATTATTACGACCAGTTGAATATAAGATCCCGGCAGATACTAAGAGTAAAATAAATATGAAGATTATTCCATTTTTATTTCGCTGCTTAATGGTTATAGCCAACGAAGCATCATCCTGCATCAATTGATTATGCTGATTTTTACCCAATAGAGCATAAATTACCCCGAGCGACACCAATATGAAGAAGTAAAGCGCTGATACTCGCGATGTGATAGATATAAGCGGAAAATCTTGACCAAAGAATATAAATGCTCTAGTATTTGCCAGGAATATCATCAATGATTGGACTGCAAATAGTAGTGCAACTTGAAGTGTTATTATGCGAGACCAGCGATATACGGATACCGAAGCCATTGCTATTAGAAGATAGACGGCAAAGGACACAACGAACAGTATCGCTAAGAGAAGTCCATGTTCTGCAATAATATATCTTGAAAGACATATATCGGTGGTTTGTGCAAACCACATGGCTCCAATCTTCGACTGAGGCTGTAATTTAAAGTATCCAGTACCCTCCTCTCCAAAAGACACAATATCATCTCCTATAGTCTGGTACTCATATAGTATCCAATCATTCAAGGAGGCCTGGAGGAACTTATTCTGTTCTTCATTAGTCTCAACCTTGGACAATACCTCTCCGGGGTTCTCCATGTGCACCCTAATACGATACTCTGTATGTCCGCTAGTAAACGAATCTAATACATCCGTAAAAGTGACAACCACCAAACACACAACAGCAGAAATGGGGATAATAATATGCCACCAACGGAATCTTATATTAAGTGCTACCATTACGGATGCTACTATCGCAAGAGCTATGACTACAAATACAAAAGCATATGAGAATACTCCTCCATCAGCGACAGCATTATATAAACTTAGGAATATATTCTTGTAACTTGCTATTAAACATATTAATACTATCAATATGACATACAATAGAGTCTTTGGAAGCCACCTGAATCTACGATAGCTATGATTTTCATAGTTACTCATATCAGTGATTTTTATCCACGAGGCAAAAATCATAAATAGAGTAAACATTATACCATAACCACCATCAGCAACCAATGTCGCTGCCGACATACACAACATATTCCATATAGAGAGGCTAAAGGCCGTCTTGTCAGATGGTTTCTTCTCTAACGAGTCAATATAGTTAGTGACATACGATGTGCTAAACATCTTATATATGAACCAATCTACAGCAAAGTATATTAACGCACCGCCTAAAACGCGAAACATCGGTCGTGCTAAAATCATCTCTACGACAACATACAATATTGCAATCACAGGAATAGCGATAGAAACGACCCAGCGCAGTTGATTATTGGGGAAAATAACTACTAAATATCGTACAAAACAGACGAGCATTAACACGCAAAATAAAAGCATCGGGATCATTGCTGTCCACAAATTACCAACAATGATTAGTACACCGATTGCTACAGCTGAGAGCGTTGCAAACTTAACCGTGGTTGACCTTGGTAATGATATATATAGGCTGCCCAATATTCCACCTACGCCCACGAATAATGCCACCCAAAAGATTATGCCATTAGAAAGCAACGCTATAGCAGCTGACGACAGAGCGGATAACATTAGACCCACGCTCATCAGCACTTTACACCATAGCACAGGTTGTGACAAGGCAAACTTCTCTAAGACTCCGCGATTTTGTGTAAAGATGCTTAGATTATTATGTCGTATGATATTGTATTTTACGAACCATAATACAAGATAGAATATTAATAATGACCAAACGATTATTGATAGCCACGATATATCTCTAAAATGATGGAATTCATAGAATGATATAGATGATACCGGTGAGAATACGGTGGTTCTCCAAAGTAGGAAGAATTTTACGGTTAAGTATGCTATCACCAATAGATGTGTTGCACACTCCACAGCCGTATATAGTCTATTCACCGAAGAGTAGTACATTGATAAGACAGAGCATACAACTACTCCAAAAAGAATCCAGACCAAGTACGAAGCCTTAAAGGGCGTGGTGTCTTTGAAATTTTCGATAGATATCAACCATTCATAAGCACCATCCTGCGACGTAATTCCAGGAAAATGTGCCCCCGCTTTAATGCCATTTTGCACACACTCACCACCACTCGTAAGAAGTCTGAAAACCATCTCAACATTAGAAACATCACTGACATAACTTACGAAGAATGGCTTGATATGCATCCTATTCCCGTGATTCTCGAACAGGTTAAACAATGCTAAATTTTCGGTAATAGTATTAATGAGCCCAGAATCGTCGGGATTATCTTGTGCATTAATGATGCTCGATGCAACCATTAACGATGTTTCCCTTCCTCGATTTGTAGAAGAGAGTGATTGATAGTGAGGCAACTCGTACATAATCGCCACATTCGGATCTCCATTCTCATCAACACCCAACTTTGTAAATTTGACTGATTCGGTTTTATTCTCCCCAAAACCTATATAGAATGCTTGATCATAGGGTATCGAAACCTCATTAACCTGTTGAAGCATTCTCTCAACAGAGATGGCATCCGCCCCATTGACACTAATACTTTTAATGTTGTTTTGCCTCTCTAACTCTATCAGATAATCTTGAGGAGGATATTTTTCTTTAATACTCTTTTGTTTGAGATTGTGGTATATAATCGGACGAATAAGATTTACCCCTCCAAGATCCATCTGTGTAAAGGCATCTAACGCAATGGACTGTAGTTCGTAACCACTTTTTAAGAATCGAGTAAACGACGATGCTACCATATCGTCGCCCCTACCAAAATAGTATATAGCACTATCCTGGCCTCGTTTTAGTTGCCACAGTTGTGGAGCTCGATGGCGTTGTACCACCTTAAAATCTACAACAGGTGTCTTAGAATCCGAGTCATTATAGCGGCCGGTTATGGTTGCACGATATGCGGCTTGATCGTCTCCTTCATGGTAGAAGAGACACTTTTGATTTATACAACAATCTCGGTAGGGATCACCACTAACCGTATATTCTTTTACGTATATAGGCGAAGTTACACCTTCTAATTGCAAGGTGACATTGTCATCATCAAAACTAACAATACGTATCGACCCATTAATTGATGAATTATCAAGAAAAGATTGGCCATCGTTTCCTGCAACAACAAAGCCCTTTTCAACCTTTATGCCCTCGACTTTTATAGCGTGATGGTCATAGTTATAGAATATCTTCTTGTCGGGATTTACGTAGTTACCAAAGGTGTATATAGACAGGGCTCCAAATATTAAAATGGCGATATACGACCAAAACATCGCTGTGCGATTATAACACGGCACGCCATTAATTCTTTTATAGTCCGATATAATTTGCCCATCTTTGCGTAATGTCGTTGTCTTATACTCCTTAACAAAATAGATAAGGAACATTAACGCAATTAACACAACATATAGCGAAACGAAATTAAACGTGAAATTATGGTCGATATACCACCAAAAGATAAATATACAGACTAATATAAGAAGTGTTGTAAGAATATTTTTTTTCATAACTACATTTTATATCCTGAAAATATTATATTCGCATCTTCCGACACAACGCCCTTAAAAGCCATGCCTAAAGCCCTTGCCCATTTGGGGGTTATTGTTGGATTATCCGTAATCTTTATAGCATTATTTAATGCATCTTCGTGAGATATTGTTCCGTTTATAATACCAACATTCAACTTTTGCTCTTCACGATTTACTACATCACTCCATTGCAGAGTTTCGGCTATATCAAGAGCCATCATTGCAACATTAATGGTATTGTCAATGATAACTTGACGCTCCTCGAGATCAAGTGGCATATTAACACCTCGCAACTGCTCAAAAAATCGTGTCGTAACATTATTCCTAAAATTCATAAGAACTAGATCTGCATCCGAAATAAACGCCCCCTTAACTTGAGCAATCTCTACTTTTAGTTTTTGGTTCTCCTGCTCTAAAACATCGGCACGATCACTCTCTGTCTTCAAGGCATCGCGAAATCTACCTCTGAAATCTTCGCTACTCTTTAACTGTTTATTGAGTTGAACTATTGTCTCTTTGAGTTCGTTGAATTTGCAATTTTGCTTCGATATTGCCACGCTTAAACTATAAACTATGATGATTAACAGAAGACCGCACACCACAATTATGACATTAAGTATAAGGTGACTCTCTATCATGATACCCAATATGGAGATAATGCCACACACAACACTAACCAAAGCTATTAAATATAACCACTTAACAATACTTCTCATAATGACATATAAATACAGGTTTAACTATTTCTTAACTCTGCTCAACTGCTGCTCATCCTCCTCATCTTTGTTGAGGTGTGATCCGGCAATTGTTCGAAGTTGCTGCCCCGGGTTGGGTTTCTCCTTTTTTGCAGGAAATGGGATGCTCTCATTCTGATTGGGAGGTAGAAGCAAATATGGGAATGTTGACTCAAACACAAATTCTCCATCTAATGCTCTATTGTTGATTGTGTTAATTAAAAAACCATCCGAACCCTCTTTACGAATTACAAAGTCGATCCCATCAAAGAACAACTTAACATTTATTACACCCCCCTGATTCATATGTGGGAGTACAATTCTATACTCCATTCCACTGACAATCAATCTGTCGTCTGCCCCAACAATAGTATCAGAATAGCCCAATGCCAAATCGCGAGGATTTCTATTTACCGCCTCAATCTTACTAAGCTGATCATCAGGAAAATCATTTGCTACGGGTAGAATGGTATTAAACATTTGCGATAATGTGCCACGCTCACCCATGTTTTGCTTAGCGAACATACGCTTAATGGAGCCTATGATTGGTTTGCAGATGTTCACTATCTTATCGTGCACGCCTTTATCAGACGTGCTTGACTGTTGGTCTGTAGGTTGTGCTTGTTGTAGTGTAGCAGAGTGAGCAATGCGAGGAATACCAATAATACGGCCATTATAAAGACCTGCCCTAATGCCATTAATGATAAACATACACACATTCTTAGGTGTAACCGTTGATGATAATGCTATAACAGTATCAAAATCATGTATCGTAGCATTTCCACAGATATCCGAATTTTGCGACTTCAAAATCTCCTCCATCCTGACACGGAGTTTATTCATTAAAAAGCCTCGCCCGGCAAAGAAGATATGATCTATCTTGTATTCCCTTTGTGTTGGGTAGCTCCTATTGAGTCGATTGGATACAGAATGGCAAATATTGACAATCATATTATCAATGTACGACTCATCATTGACCATAATTCTATCACGAATCATGTTCTTTAAGACGTTAAGTAGTCCCTCAAGCTTTATACCATCATTTACATCGGAAACCTTACGATTAGATAGCTCTCCATCATTATACAAGCGCTTGTACTCCTCGACCAACTTCATCAGAGAGTTGACTTCTGCCAAATCGGCATTTTTATCTAATATATTGCGAATGATAAACGCCTCGACCTTCGCCTTTCTCTTATCTTTATCCAACTCATTTGAGAACAGGTGGTCTAGAATCGATAACAACATCGCATAACTGATAGCATTTCCGGCTCCAATAATACCAGAGCGGAAGATGCTGTTATATCGATAATTGGCATTTTGATTCGCACGATCTTCAATTACCGAGAAATCAAGAGTACCCTTACCTGCATCCATGATCATATATCTTCCCCCCGCAGCAAATTGGCCACTCACATGCTCCATAACACCAACAAACGAGGCATCACTCTCTGATACGGATGTAACCTCAATACCCTTAATGTTGCCAAATGCCGTAGGATTATCACGAACTAACGCCATTACATCCGTAGAAAGATGAGTAAGGACACTCGACACCTCTCTCTGCTGGTATGTATTGGGCACAAGCAAAACGATGTTCAAAAAACGGGGAGCCAAGCCATCTATTCTTGTTTTCCTGATAGCTATCTGCATAAAAGCATTGATAATCTTGCGATAAACATCATTTTGTCCAATTCTAGGAGCCGTTACATTGATGCCACCAATATTAATCTGAGGCAAGTAAACACCTCTATGATTTGCTATCTTAAGATTGGGAATAACCATATAGTCAAGCTTATCTTTCTCCATCTGATTGTAGAGGTTAAGGAAGCTGATATCATTATCAGAGCCCAACATGTTCGTAACATTTAAGCGGAACCCATTCGACGTGGTATCTAAATCTACATCAAACTTTCGCTTAATATAAAATACCGACTTGTAGTATCTCTCACTATCGGGATCATACTGTATATATTTAGCATAATCTTCTGCTGACGGAGGCGTCCCATTATTGTGCGACTTGTAAAACTCCTCAAACAAAAGGCTTAGGTCATTAATATCCTGATCATCTCTCTTTGACACGATTAATTGTGATGCCTCAGAACCATAGTCTAGCACAACATCCCAAATATGTTCTCGCGGTGCAACATTTATTTTGATCGATGCAAAATCATTTTTTTCAAAGCCATCTATGTCAAATCTAATAACAACGTTGTATATATAGTTGTCTTGAGCCGGCAAGAATAATTGTCCATTTTGCCAGAACTTTTCATTTTTGAACACATCGCTACCACAAGCCGACTCAGTTTTTTCATCTTGACGATCAGTTGTGACATTTGATGTATTATTATAACCATACACTCGATGCTTGGCGTGTGCTCCCAATTTAACAACAAAACCTACGTTAACTTCCGTATATAACCCATTGTTCGTTTCATCAGTTTTATAGAAGATGTTTGTTATGTTACGAATCTCATCCCTTGTATCCGTATGAATCGTACATCTAATATCATCTAAAAAAGTAATAAGATTTACTCTATTACCCACGCCTCGCTCAGCAATATATGAATTTGGCGTATTGGCACGTCTATCAAAATTTAGAGTGTGGTCAATACGGTTATTTACTAAAACGGTTAATAGTTTCATATCTTAAATTGGATATTATAAGTTAGCAATCTATTTATTAATACGCCACTACAGCCTTGATCTTTTGTCCATTAACCACATATCCAACCTGCAAAAAGTCATATATCATCATATCGTGTAGATGGTCTGAATATGATGGATAGATGCTTGGCAATACAAGATTAGAAATACAGTAATTATGCTCCTCATCATTGTATTTTGTTTTCAGCAACGTGGGTATATAAATACCTGTAATGCCCCACATGGCAACCAATATTTCTATCTGACCAAACAATATTTTAGTATCCTTTGCGGCATCTTCATAATGACCGAATACACTCTTTAATGCCCCCGTGGATGCGTATGCATAAAGTCGTGCGGCATTATTAATCCACGACATCTCAGTTTGCATATTCGTAACCACAAATTCACGCACATCAGATATTAGTTCTGCGACACTTCTATCCTCCGCCTGCAGTGTGTTGATTATGTACTCACGGAACTTATCATATCCGTATGCCGTATCTCTCAATTGCTCAAGTATCTCGTATATAGGTGCGCTGGTATCTGCTTTTGTAAGTATGTTCGCAAGATACTTGTCAATAAACTCAAACTGAGATTGGAAGAATGATAAGATCTGTCCTCTATCACTCTTCCATAAAGTGGTGGCCGATTCATATTTTTGGCGTAACCTGTCATACTCACGATCTTTTTCGGCCATCATCTCTGTGTGCTTATCGTGCAAGCACTCAATCTCGACTTTATGCTCTGCACACAATCTGTCTTTTTCCAGTGCGTGTCCATCCAAAATATTATTAACAATACTTTCGTGTTCCTTCTCTTTTATCTCTATCTTTTCGTTGAAATCTCTCTCGCAGTTTTCAATCATTTCCGTAGCCTCATTCAAGAGTCTTTGAGTATTGGCTAACTCTTGAGTTGTGTGTGCAAGCTCATTTTCTACCGCGTCTAAATCTACTCTATACTGTCCCAATTGACCCATGGCCTCTTCTAATAAATCACATTTCTGCTTGAAGCTCTCCTCCACCAATCTACGCGCCTCTCTTTCCGCTTCTAACTCTTTACTTATTTGAGATATGGATATCTCTGTACACTCGCGTTCTTCCAACTCTACGGTTTCATTATAGAGCGTATCATCGTCTTGGTCATCCCGCGTCTTCTTCGCTACACTCTTTTTTCGTTTCAGCCAAAAGATAACACCTATTGTTGTGATAATAATAACAATGGCGATAGATGCAATAAGGTAGTGCCACCATAGTAGTGCCGACTTGGGGTTCTGACCAGTATACTGGAATTTATAGGTCATGACCAACTCATTAGATAATACCCCATCTTCATCAAAAGCTACGAATGTAAGCGTGAGATGCTGACCGTCAACCAGTCGATCTATCTGGTTGTGAGTTAGACATAACTGTTTTACGTTCTCTGCTTCAAAATCAGAAGCAAACACTTCGGTCTTCACAAATGACTTATGTGCCTTCTCTCCAACCTTTACCTCTTTAAGCACGGTATTTGCAGGGATTCTTACATCAAGAGTATCTATTGCGCTTTTGTCCGATATTGAGATAACGACACTGCCATTTGCCTCTGTCTTCGTTGTGACATTTTCGTCAGCAAACACAATAGCACCTGTCGCACCTTGATGGCTTGATGCAAGACACACTGATAGTCGCATAATAGGCTCCTTCTCTCCGGCTTTAACAAAATAGAATGTACCCTTTTGCTGATCTTCAGCAAGACCGATTGTTCGATCTTCGTACTCGATAATTGTTCTCGAGAAATATTTTTGCTTATTATGAGTATTCGTTTCTGGCGACAACTTATCTTTATTAGAATCAAAAAATAATGGATGTATAGCATTAGACGGATCAATAAATATATTTTGGCTAACACCATCTTTCATCTCACCAAACTTTAATTTGATGTATTTTTGTGATGTATAGAGATAGTAATGGCAATCATCTTGCTCACCACTATACTTAAATATCGAACCATGCGAATTAGATAGACTATCAACCCTTATCTCATTCTTATCTACAACGAGAAGTATCTCATCATCATTAGGTCGCTGGGCTGAAGCAATAAATGGTACTACTGTTAATGCTACAGTAAACGTAATTTTGCGAATTAGATTAGTAAATTTCATAATATGTTTATCTTTTATTTTCAACAATTGGCCACATACTCTTTTTGAAAGACTCTGATATGGTATCCTCTCGAGGGTACATTTCAATCTGTGCATTTCCTATATGGAACGAGATCTTATTATAACGGTTAATTGTCATATAATACTCTCTATCACCAATATTAGCAAAGTTACTTGTTGCTCCAATAATGGTAATTAAATCACGATGGCCATTATTCCAGTCATCCTCTGTGTTGTTACTATATGATTGTAAAACATATATTGCGGCAACATCATTAAAGTTCTTTCGTAAAGGTCTTTGTGGAATATTGCCAATGCGAGCACTATTTGACACTCTATGAACTCGAGTGTCGTATTCATAGATGATGGTTCCGTCATTGGATAATTTTGCACTATCTTCATTTATCGCTTGCGTTGAGGCATCAAGCATGGGGACCCACTCCCAGGTACCATCATTCAACAAAAACATTACACCATATTGTGCATATACATTTCTATTACGAATCTTCAAGCTTCCGTTACCCTCTCCAAATAGATTACAAAATGCCATCGCACCATCCACAACAACGGTCTTTAAGCTGCTTATCTTTTCTGAAGTTACAACATCACCCTCGTTATCAGTACTATCACACTCTTTGGAAAGATCTAAGATGCGCTCCTGACTGAGGTCTAAGAATTTACAATCGTTACAACCTAAAACTTCAGACAATGCCTTATTTACCGCCTTACGAATAATTTTTAGCGACGTTGAACGTCCCGAGAAGATTAAAAGTGATGGTTTTATTACATCACCTCCCTTGGAGAACAACCCCTTAAAATGTGTAAATATCTCAGATGAAATTTCCTCAAGATATTGCATCATCTTGGGATGCATCTTAATATCCGCAACTGTAATCTTTGAAAGTGTTTCCCTATATTTTGTAAACGCAGGATCACTTATAAGCGCTTGTACTTCAGGCTTTAACTCATCGCATATCGATTTATTGTCGTACATATTTAACATTGGTTTAACCACATTGCGGACATACGACTTTAGTACACCGGCACTTTTGCGATGCGCAGGTGTAAGGCCTTGATTATTCAGAGCTATAACCAAATCTAACGATTTCTCATCACCTATTCTTCGTTCCTTTGTCCTATTGTCTTCAACCCCATTATCCACGTTCGGTCGCTTCAATAGTTCGATGATAATATCTGCTATCAGATAGTCGAGATAGTTACCGGCACGCGACACACCTAACTTGCCTTTGAACTCTATTTCGGTATTATTACCTCTTAACGTACGTGTTATATAGGTTAGGTCGAGCGTACCAGCGCCCATATCGTATACCAGAACACTATTGTCGATATTACTTGGAACATTTTCCGTGTTTCTGAAGATATGTTCACGACGAGATAAATAGTAGAACACCGCTGCGTCCGACTCACTAATAAAACGTATATTACGTAGTTGTGGCATAGCGTTATACAATATGCCACGTAACACCGTAATATTATGCGGAGTATACGTATTAGGCACAGTCATCACGACATTTTCTGCAGCCAGCGAATGCTCTCTGGGGATGAAGAAATTAAATAGTTGTTTATATATATTCTCAAAGATTGATTCTACTTTGATTGGGTCTCGCTCCGACATCTTCACCTCATGAGGAAGTAGTGTCGCAGGAAAGATATTGTGGCCCACGATACTCTTCAAACTTGGTAACATTCGAGCATAAAAATCCACCATACCTGTTGTAGGGGAAAGCCACAAACACATCTTTATATAGTCGTCAGTGGCTGTCGATGATATCTTACTATTATCAATCGTCGTAATATTTACGGCTGTCGTTGAATTAATGAACCGAAGATCACTCTCAGAAGTATCGCTAATTTTGTTTTTATCAGATTTGAATATACCTGACATTAGAGCCTGCTTTTGCTTACCCAACATAATTTGGGTGTTAGCGAATTTGCCAGCATTATCCAACAGCGTACCATAAGATGCAACTATTGCCGACGTTCCCAAATCAATACACATCCATTCGGGCTTGGCCGCCTTACGCAAAAGGATAGGTAATGTTACCTTAAACTCATTAAATTTTGACTCATCGACTTCTGATGCTAAGTTGTACTCATCGTTGCTGTCAACATAGTATTTGAACGTGAGGCGCAACTTATATGTCAACTCATACACTGTTTTATTAGCCACAAGGTCGGTTATCGTATCAATGCACGAATGGTCGTACTCAATACGTATAGCCTGAGCTTCCTTAATCCCTAGAGCAAACTCTTCCGCAAGAGATATCTGCTTACCATCGTTATCTATAAACGTAAAGATAGAATCTCTGACGCCCGGCTTTTGCTTAATGTATGGCGACAAATTCGTTGGTAGCGATAAATCCTTGATAAAGATACGGGCACCCTCCTTACCATCTGACGCAAACTCCGCGGTATTTTTAAGCAAAAACTCGTATGTCGAAGTCATTTCGGGAATCACATCCGGAACAACACATGACATAACCGCCCCATTAGTAACTAACACATCTATATCATCCATAAAATGCACTTCGAGATCCATATCCCTACAATTGCGCTTAAGAGTAACATGCAAGTCGGTGTATGATACCTCCTGGTGTTCACTTCCCAACACGCTCGAAGCTTTTGCTTCGATATGAATACAATATTTCTCATCGTTAGCAATAGGGTTACGCACCTTGGTCATATCCCACACTATAGGGATTGTTACCACATTATCATTGATATGATGCCCCCTTGTTTTGTTAACATCGATATTGTATAATTCGAGTAAATCCTGCTCTTTCAGTATGTAACGAAAATCTGAGGGGTCACCTCCAATCGGGGTTAGCGATGAAATCTCGGCAGTTGCACGCGGATTAGACTGCTTTATATCCGAGTCGTACCACATAAGATCTTTGACCTCTGTTAACCTTCTTCCCACCATGCGTTTTGCCACAATCCGCATTGTAATATTACATGCGGGCGTTCGCAAAAGATCTGAAGCGTTCTTAACTCTTAATTCACCTATAATTTCAGGTTGTTCTTTATGTATATTATACACAAGGTTATTGCCATATTCGTTTGGTACAAATTCAATAACCGGTGCCTTAAACTCGAGTCGCTGAAGTCGTATTTGAGCAGAGCCCTCAATGGTTGCTGCTGTTTCGTTACTCTTTTCATTAACAGCTTTAACTCTATAAGATATGGCGAAGAGCTCCGATTCTAAACTCTCCTTCTCTTTACAATCAACAACAATTGTTGGATCAAAATAGAGCTGAAAATCCAAAACTCTAGCATCCTTACCAACGGCTACAACAATTGAAGGCCCTTGCTGCTCTCTGTACTTAAGGTATAAAGCCGAACTACCTTCTGCGAGTATAAGACGATTATCTGTCTTACACTCAACCTCCAAACGATAATTGACGGGAGTTGAAGATCTATTTACACCTATAAAAAAGAACTTCTTAGGTAAATCTATATGGCAATCTTTGACGACTTGCGCAGCCTGCTTCTTGTTCTGCAAGTCCACGGTAAGTTCTCGTGTATTGCTTGCGTTTGAGACTATTATTTTACTCATATAATTATATCTATTTAATTTTTCGAATCATAGAAACCCATTGTTATATCCTGATCCTTCGGAACATAGTTTCTGCGACATAATACGTATATTACAAATGCTATTATTGCAAGTATCGTCAATATGATATCTACATGTATTGCGACTTCGTACTGATTATCACACCACGGTAACCAAATAAAGTTAGGCAATCGGATATTACCAAAGAATATTGTAGCATCTGGTTCGATAACAATGTCTATCTCGTGATTTAATCGCAAGCGTGTTGCCCCATACACGCTCTCGTTGATATGCACCACACATTCAAGGCATAGCTTTGTATAGGGATTAGCAACATGAAACTCTCCGGTTATTATGTCTGACTCACCAAGAACGAGCCCATCATTAACATATAGAAGTCGTTTCTCATCTTCGCCACATCCATAGGCTTCTATTTTAAGAATATCAAAGTCCGAATTGTAAGACTTCATATCAACGCTGAATGAGTACTTGCCTCTCGCTTGACGCTTGGCCTCGATTATTGGCTGAGTACTTATAACCGAAGGCAAATTTATCGATTGATGGTTGGGCACCAATTCAAAAACATCACAATATAGATACCTCCAATCAAACCTAAAACGATCTCCCGAAACATATTTAATAGTGTATTCTTGAGCAATGTTGGCACACACATCCATTAACTTGTGAAGTTCCTTGTAGAACTCCATGTCTGGCTTATTGACAATATTGTTTAGATAATATAACGATTCGCCATAATAGTCATTACATCCGTTATACATATTGTCCGTAACATAAAGTATTAGCGTCTGATCAACATATTCATCATCGTCGGGTGCAAACTTCAGGCTATCAATGATGTATGATTTAGATATAGACAATAACGAGTATATCTCCATCGGACCAGTAAACCAATCACATCTTGTATAACTATCCCACTTATTGATTAACTCTTGTTTGGTTTTTTCTCCCGCCTCCCGCCACTTCATGCGAACTTTAACTATGGGTTCGTTGTATCGCCTACTATTACCGGCAGCACATACCACAGAGATTCTATCCCCGGCATTGACCAACCCACATTGCCCAAATAGCTTGTCTAAAACGATTTCTTTTACAGCCCCTTGTTTCAAGCTTACATCGGATGCTCCATCAAATGCCACTATAACATGTTTACGCATTGAGGATGACTCTTCAACACCCCACGCCGTGGAGCAACAAACGATAAATAAACATAATAGTGCGACAATTCGCTTCATATAGTAATTATATTTAGATATTACAATTAATCCTTTTGAGATAGTCCTCGCCATCTTCCATGCAACGCTCGGCACAAATATGTACGCTTCGCAACCGACCTTGATATATTTCAAGGTTTACAACTATTGCTATATCTTCCAGTCGACGCCCATGTGTATACAATACTTCATCAATCGCAATATCACACAACACCTCACAATCAGCATCTACATATAAAGAATCTCCGCCCTGATAGAATCTAATAGTTCCTATCTTAAATGTCCCATTTTTTTCATCCAAATATATTGGCTCACACTTGCATCGACATTCATAGACACCATCGCTACTACATTGTAATATACATTCGTGCAGTTTATTGTTTCCATATCGTAACGATATGCGATGCATCGTCCTATTGTTCATGACGATATCATTGCTAATAAGATGTCCATTGTAAGCGGCATATATTGCAGCCCCGCGAACCACGCTATCGTAACGTCCAAGCTCCTCATCCTCAGTATGTAGTGTCACCTCATTCTCATTGTGCTCGTAAAACACCTCTCTCAAAGCATCTCGCACCAATTGTAGACGGGATGTCCCACCAATAGGCAGAAGGTAGACATTTGGCGATGTCACATTAATGAATTTATCCTTAAGGCGCAAAGCTAACGCTTTGTACTTTGCCAAAAAATTATTATCAAGAGAGAGTATTGAACGTAGCTCATCTATAGACATATCAAGCACCACCTCGCGATTGTTAAGCGTAAGAAATTCCCCGTTATTATCCAACACTCCGACCTGAGAATGAGCGCGCCCATTGTATCTGGAGAACCCTATTTTAAGTTCACAACAAGCCCTTACCAAAATCTCCCTTTCAAGACATTTAAGTTCAGGGCGTTGTGTAATGATATGATCTGCAATATTGTTATCTATATCATTACCCCCTAACTCGAACATGTGTTCTGTATTTTGTACCTCAAACTCTAAATGCCCCTTATACGATAACACCTTTACTATTGCCAAATCGGTAGTTCCCCCTCCGATGTCCGATACAACTACATACTGTTCATCTTGAAGGCACCCAGCTCTATCCATTGCATAGGCAAAATATAATGCTGCAGCTATAGGCTCGGGGATGATAGACACATCTATTGAGGAAATTTCTTTAGTTCCCCTCAAAATATCCTTAATATTATTTTCAACAATACCTTTTAGGATCCTGCATTCACGATCCTTAAATGCATTTGGCACCGTAATCGCTACACATATCTTACTGGAATCATTAAAAAACCTATCAATGTGCGACGATAGAAGCTGGTTTACACACATCTCTATGCAACGACATATCTTGTTGATATCATTCTCAGATATTGCATCAATATTATGCAACATTCGCTTAGGCGAGTGCACATATTCATTATTATATGTTACGGCAGACTTAAGATATGTAACAGGTATCCGTCCTTCCATCTCGGGGACAAAACTCGCTACCAGGCTATTTGTGCTACCATAATCAATACCTATTGCAATCATAGCAACCTAACATTAATTTTGCGAAATAACTATATACATACTTGGCTTGTCCTGGGATACATCCATGCAATGTTCGACAGCCGCTATTCCACCATGTAGATAATGTTTTGATGGCAGCGACTTCTTCACGATCATCATTATTATCCGGGCTATTACTATAGTCGTATGTCGCAAATATGGGGAATATTAGCGTCTCGGGACACGAAGACATAGTTATGTACATATCCGTAATAACTCTATCTAAAGCTCTCTTCTGCGTCGGCAATAGATGCATATATCCACATATTGAAGATATTTCAGACACACGCTTTTCCGTTTCTTCAACCAACGGTGCTATGTAATTACTTTTTAGATGCACAACAACATCATCATGTGTTCGAACATATATATAATTTCGAGATTCGATAGCCTCGCCTACGTCCAATAATTCACATATTGATGTTGGAGTATAAATCTTGACTTCCGGAATGTTGTAATATTTTTTTACAGCCTCAACATCCATTTTTTTATCAAAGATATACGCAGAAACTGCATCCTCATGTGAAAGATACAGCACCAATGAATCATCGGCACAAAATATTATCGAACATTTATTCTTCATCTATTTAACTGGGTATTGATACCACAATAGCCAGTGGCATCAATAATTTAGTTAGTAGTTAAACAATATTCACAAATGAAGCACAGCAAAAGTTTGCCTTACAGCTCATATATGCGTCTGTGAGGATGTGAAAATGCCAAACTTTACAAAGGTAATAAATTATTAGCAAATAACAAGTCAAGAATGCTATTTTATGTTCAAAATAAGCGGTCAATAATCGTGGTAGAAATAAAAACTATCCCAAAAGAGAGTTTTTATAGGAGATTTCTACATCCAGCAAAGTCGGCGATATATAACTTTTTTCAAACACCCTATCTCGCCATTGATTCTGCGCCGTACGACCGAGAAGGCATTTGGCAGAGCGCCAAGGCGGGCTTCGTGCAAAGCATCTCCACAAAGCGGCTCAGAGGCACAGCAAACAACGGATTGAGTCCGTATGTGATGCCGGTAATAATACTGGCAGGATAGCCTATAATGGCGTTTTTACTTAGTGTTTTCATTGGGGTTCAGCTTTCGTGTTGCAAGGATACACACAAAAGCCGTACAGCGGTGCTCCGATAACAATATTCCTTGGCTTCTCACCGAGAGAGATCGAAGGTACGAATATTGATTAGCGATAATTCGCAAAAAAAGTAGGCTTACAACGTATTAGTATGCAAATATTTTTGTAAATTTGCGATGTGCGATTTCTCTCTGCGCATAAGATAGTGAAGGTATAACACGAGTTTGACATAACAATAAATTTTAACAGTATGAAAACAATTCTTAACAAGGTTGTGGCAGCCTTTATCGCCATGTCAGTATGCATTACTATCGCATCATGCGAGAAAGAGAACGGAGGTGAAGCCGTTGATTCTAATGCGCTGAAGGACATCGAAGTTAATTACAGTATTACTCTTTCTGAGGATTATCAGTACTTCTATGATATCTCTGTGAAGTATGGTTACGACGAGGCGGAGCTTACGAGTGAGATAGATGGTGGATGGACGTATCATGAAACATATAGCACTGATTATGTGGATCCCCTGCCTACTCGCTTCTTCTGCACAATCGAGGCAACACCTAAGAGTCCTGTTCCGGCGATTGATGAGTCTAAGTTATACACATTCGAGTATTCGTGCGTGTGCAACATAGAGGGTCGCACTAAGGACGGAGGTACTATCATGAAAAAGATGACACCTACCAACGGAAAGATTTCATGCAAAGGAAGCAAGGTACAAGATGCTTTGAAAAAAGGTACCGTAAAATTTATCTCTTTTGAGTATGAGAGAGAGTAAAAACCAAGGGTTGTAATAGTAGCCTATCTAAACGATGTCCTCTATAGATTCCACGAATAGGCATCGGTACGTTATAATAGGATAGAGAAAAAGTTTCGACTTTTTCTCTATCCTGTTTTTACTACTTACTCCCTATCCCACGATTTGAGTTTATCCTCGTCGGTGATGGGGCGCACAACACGGCAGGGATTGCCCACAGCCACAACATTCGACGGAATATCCTTGACCACCACCGAGCCACCTCCAATAACGACATTCGAGCCAATCGTCACGCCCGGCATAACCTGCACGCCCGCACCTATCCACACATTATCGCCCACGGTAATGGGATAGGCGTACTCCAAGCCTCGGTTTCTGCGCTCGGCATCTATGGGGTGCCCCGCAGTGTGAAAGCCGCAGTTGGGGGCAACGAAAACATTGTTACCAAACGTCACCTTCGCGCCGTCGAGAATCACCGTATTGTGGTTCGCGAAGAAGTTCTCGCCAATCTCGATATTGTAGCCATAATCGCACCAAAACGGAGCGACAATCGAGAAACTATCGCCCGCTGTTTTGCCCAATAACTGACGCATAATCTTCTGCTGCCCAACGACATCCGATGGGCGCAGGTGGTTGAAATCGTAACATAGGTCTTTCGCCACCTTACGTTCCTCGATAAGGTTTGTATCGTTGTTTGCATCGTACAACATCTCATGCAACATCTTCTCTTTCTCGGTCATAGGAAATTTAATCTCAGTTAATCTACTCCAAAGGTAATGATTTTTCGACACGAAGGCTCTATTTCCCGTTAATGAGCGATTTTTAGACCGATAACCGATGCTATGAGTGTAAAGACGAAGAACAATCGCCAGAATGATGTCGGCTCCTTGAAAATCAAGATGCCGATAATCACGGTACCCACGGCTCCGATACCGGTCCAAACGGGATAGGCTGTGCCGAGTGGAATTGTTTTGGTAGCCTTGGTGAGAAGCACCATACTCAACAGACAAAGAATGGCGAAAGCTGCGTACCACAACACGGCTTTGTTGCCTGTGGCGAGATTGCCTTTTCCGAGGCAGAATGCAAAGCCTGTCTCACAGAGCCCTGCAATAATTAAAATAATCCAATTCATAACGATAGATTATCCTTCTTGAGGGCTGCAGAAATTTCCGGCGTCTCCTTCTGAGGAACGCACAAAGATACGAAACTTCTACCAAAATTCGGAGTTTCTATAATTTTTTGCTTATCTTTGTAATGGCTTATGGCTTTTGCCGTTGAGCCGTACATATTTGATTGGATATTTTTTGACGATTCTTCAACATCTAAACTTGGCGGTTTATGTTTTCAAGAAGAACGACTACAAAATGTCCACGCAAGGTTGTATATCCCTACTACCGATTGGTTCGGTATGTGCGATATATCTCCGGCGTGGGCGTTTGTGTTGCTTATTCTTGAAAAGGGCAGCCAAGGCCTAGATGTTGGATATGCTAATACAGCGTCTGCGCTTTTTTATGGACTTATCCGGAAATACAAGCCTATTAGATAGAGATTTAGTTGCCTTCTTTGCTTCGCGCACAGCACCTGCCGAGGCGATGGCGCTTGCCACAGCCTGGGCGCACGACATAGCCCACACCGACAAGATTGTCGCCAGCGGCTTTCACTCGCCCATAGAGCGTGCCGTATTGGATGTTCTCCTTGCCGAGGGGTGCTCCGTCGTCATCACCCTCGGGCGCGCGCTATATCGTCGCATACCTCCACATCTGCAACAAGCCTACGACGACAACAGGGTACTCTTCGTGTCGTTCCGTAGCCATCTACGACCCTCGTTCTCGAACGCTCAACTACGCAACTACGCCACGGCCGACATCGCCACCGAGGTGGTCTTTGCCCCCTTCGCCCCCACAAGCCAGCTATCGACACTATATCATATCCTCGCGATAGGCACCGCGCAGTGCTACGTGCTGAAATAAAAATGGGCCGACTAAAAAGTTGCTTAGCCAGCCCTTGATACCCAAGAGAGTGAATAAAAAGATGTAGTTTTAGGCTTAAGTTCCTTTTCACCGCTCACGCTCGGCATAGTCTGCAAGCAGCCTCTGCTCTCGCTTAATCGCGGCGCTGCGAAGCCCGAAAAAGCGGAGTTTACTCGACGTAAATGAGCATTTTGAGGGCGAGCACATTTGTTGTCAGAATGGTGCAGATACAACGCTCGGCGAATTTCGAGGCGATGGGCTGTACTTAGGCGT
>JAFTNV010000030.1 GCA_017451685.1 Alistipes sp. | reverse complement strand
GTTCTCATACTTAGCGGGGTAGCCCGAGATGGTGATAGACTCAATCTCGCCCTTGGAATTGTACTTCGCCTGTGTCTCAAGGCCAACCAATACATCGGCATCGCCGTTGTTCAATAGAGCATCGCGGATGGCCGAATTAAGAACATTGTCATAGCCGGCAATAGCTACAGTCTTGGGAGGAATGTAGAAGTGGGTAATCTTCGTGGGCGACACGTTGAGGTCGGCAAAGACGGCGGCGATGGGCTGCTTCTGCGTAGCGCTGTTTGTGAGCTTCGTAAGGTTACAACCAGTAGCAAACAATGCTACGATAGACAAAAAGAGTAGTTTTTTCATAATAAATAATGGTTTAAGTTAATAATTAATAATATGTGATTTAATGTCACATTCTCATTAAACCATCCAACTCCTAAATGGGGATTATTATAAAAGCAGAAAGTGTGGAGCTGATTAGTTTATCTTTTGGAGGTTCTGGAATACCTTGCACAAATAAACAATACCCCACACTCGTATTGAGTACGGGGTAGAGCACCCCAGACTATACAATACGGAGTGACGAGTGTGTTGTTTACCCTTGTGCAATGAAATTTTCCAGATTTCCAAAAGGGATAACTAATACACTTTCATCAAAATATGTCTGCTATCCATGGATAGCGTTACAAAATTAAGTAATATTTGCGAAATAAGCAATGCTCTGTGGTATATTTTCAAAGATGCAGCAACGTAAATTTGCCGTGGAGATAATCATTAGAAGCAATCTATTTTCCGTTTTCGACATTTATTCGTATCTTTGCTATCGTTATGCGATACTTTATAGAGCTACAATACGATGGTGCGGCATACTTCGGCTGGCAACGACAGCCCGATGTTGCGACGGTGCAGGGGACGATAGAGGAGAAGCTGTCGATGCTTCGTCGCGTGCCTACCGAGATTGTTGGCGCAGGGCGTACCGACACGGGTGTGAACGCCTCGTTCTACATCGCGCACTTCGATAGCGACACGCCGATAGCGTGCGAGCAACTCGTGTATAAATTAAATAAGGTGTTGCCTGCCGACATCGCCATACTACGCATCTACGAGGTGGAGGCTACGAAGCATGCACGCTTCGATGCCCGCGAGAGGGAGTATACCTACTATCTCACGCCACATAAGGCGCCCATGCGCCGATTCTCGGCATGGCACTATGCCGTGGACTTGGATGTGGAGAAGATGAATGAGGCGGCAGCCGTGCTCCTTCTGTACGACGACTTCACGTCGTTTGCGAAGTTAAATTCGGATAATAAGACAAATATCTGTCATATATCTCACGCTGCGTGGGTGGTGGAGAGCGATGGCACGCTGCGTTTTACCATCCGTGCCGATAGGTTTCTGCGTAATATGGTGCGCGCCATCGTCGGCACGCTCGTAGATGTGGGCCGTGGCCGTTACACGGTAGCCCAGTTTGAGGATATCGTCCGCTCGCGCGACCTCTCGCGCTCCAGCGCCGGCGCCCCCGCCGTGGGGTTGTTCCTGTCGGATGTAAGGTATTAGCGTTTAAGGAATAGTCACTAAACTCTCTAAATTCCCTAAACTCCTAATCATAAGTTGCCGAGTTGCAAAACCTAATTTAGCGTCAGAGTGGTGCTAATGTGGCGCTGACATGAGAAAGCCCCGGATGGGACATACTTGACGTATTTCCCATTCGGGGCTTTGATTGAAGCGTCGCAGTAGCGCCGCTATCACGCTAAATTATTACAGGCGCTCGAGCTTCACAGTAAAGTGACGCATAAGCTCCGTCTCCCATACAATCTTCACACCGCGCGTGATCTCGTGACGACGGTCGTATACGTTCTTCAACGCTGCAGCGATAACGTCCATGTGGTTGTTGGTGTACGAACGACGTGCGATGCACAAGCGAAGGAGGTCAAGACCACCAAAGCGGTTCTCGCGCGTTACGGGGTCACGGTCAGCAAGGATGTAACCGATCTCGCAGCCACGAACACCTGCCTCAAGGTAGAGCTCGATAGCGAGCGTCTGTGCGGGGAACTCCTCCTTGGGGATGTTCGAGAGAACCTTATCGGCGTCGATGAACAAGGCGTGACCACCTACGGGACGCTGGTAAGGAATGCCGTACTCGTCGAGCTTAGCTGCGAGGTACTGCACCTGCTTGATACGTGTCTCGATAGTCTCGAGCTCGGTGTTCTCGTCCAAACCTACAGCCAAGGCTGCCATATCACGGCCGTTCATACCGCCGTATGTCAAGAAGCCCTCGAAGGGGATGCAGAAACGCTTAGCACCCTCGTACCAGTCCTCGTGGCGTGTAGCGATGAAGCCACCCATGTTTACAAGACCGTCCTTCTTCGACGACATGGTCATACCGTCAGCGTATGAGAACATCTCCTTGCAAATCTCCTTGATAGTCTTATCGGCGTAGCCCTCCTCGCGGGTCTTGATGAAGTATGCGTTCTCAACGAAGCGTGCTGAGTCGAATACCACGCGCTTGCCATACTTGTCGGCTACGGCACGTACATCGCGGAGGTTCTTCATAGATACGGGCTGACCACCGGCTGTGTTGTTCGTAACGGTAACGATGATGAAGGGAATCTTCTCTGCGTTCTCAGCCAAAGCCTTCTCCAACTTCTTGATGTCTACCTCACCCTTGAAAGGAATCTCGAGCTGTGTGTTCTTAGCCTCGTCGATGGTGCAGTCCAAAGCCGTAGCCTTACGGAACTCGATGTGACCCTTCGTAGTGTCGAAGTGCGAGTTGCCGGGGATGATATCGCCAGCCTTAACGAGGTGCGAGAACAATACGTTCTCAGCAGCACGACCCTGATGTGTGGGGATAACGTACTCGAAGCCTGTGATGTTGAAGATAGTCTCCTTAAGCTGGAAGAATGACTTTGAGCCGGCATAAGCCTCGTCACCTGTCATCATCGCTGCCCACTGACGGTCGCTCATAGCGCCAGTACCCGAGTCAGTCAAGCAGTCGATATATACCTGCTCCGACTTCAAGCCGAAGAGGTTGTAGTGTGCCTCCTTGAGCCACTGCTCACGCTCTGCGCGAGTGCTCTTCTTCAAAGGCTCGACCATCTTAATTCGATACGCTTCTGCAAATGGTAGTTCCATAGTTGTGTAGTTTTTTTAGGTTATACATTTATACTAATAATTTCGTCTTTTTCTCTGTCCGCCCTCTCCCGCTCATATACGCCTTATTTAGCGAAATATAGTCTTTTACGTAGGAAAGCGCTACAAAGGTATACAAAAATATGGTTATTTGCAACTAATTGTATAAAATAATTTTTATACGCCTGCTGGGGCTTGTTGCACGAAAAACCATATAATTATTTATTAGCAACAAGAAGTTCGAGTATCTGTATGGCATTTAGTGCTGCGCCCTTGCGTATCTGGTCGGCAACGCACCAGAACGTGATGCCACGCTCCGAGCCTAAATCCTTGCGTATGCGACCAACATATACGGGGTCGGTACCCTGTGCAAAGAGGGGCATGGGGTAGCGCTTCGCGGCGGGCTCGTCGATAAGAACGATGCCCTTAGCCTTGGCGAAGGCCTCGCGCACCACTTCGATGCTGAGGGGCTCCTCCGTCTCCACCCATATAGCCTCCGAGTGGGCGCGCATGACGGGCACACGCACGCATGTTGCAGAGGTGTGGATGTCCGAGTGCATAATCTTGCGCGTCTCGTAGAACATCTTCATCTCCTCCTTCGTGTAGTCGTTATCCTGAAATACGTCAATGTGGGGTATGAGGTTGTAGGCTAACTGATAGGCAAACTTCTCGACCTTGGGCTCGCGACCCTCAACGAGGGCGCGGTGCTGCTCCTCGAACTCCTGCATGGCGGTCGCTCCGGCACCACTTGCCGACTGATACGTAGCTACGTGCACACGCTCGATGTGCGAGAGCTGCTCGATGACGTTCAGCGCCACGACCATCTGTATCGTCGTGCAGTTGGGGTTGGCAATGATACGGCGCGGGGCGTTGAAGGCATCCTCGCCATTGACCTCGGGGACAACCAAGGGCACATCCTCGTCCATGCGGAAGGCGCTTGAGTTGTCAATCATGAAGGCGCCATGCTTGGTGATGGTCTCGGCATACTCTAACGATGTAGAGCCTCCTGCCGAGGTGAGCGCCACGTCTATATCCTTGAAGTCGTCGTTGTGCTGAAGCTCGCGCACGACGATATCCTCGCCACGGAAGCGGTAGGTGCTTCCCGCGCTACGCTTCGAGCCAAAAAGGCGAAGTTCCTCTATCGGCATGGGGTGGTTCTCGAGGATTGACAAAAACTCCTGACCTACGGCGCCACTAACGCCTACTATTGCTATCTTCATAATCTATTCTTTTAATTGTTAGTTACTATATAAGTGAAATATCTCTATTCCGAGGGCTGTGCCTCGGCTGTTGTTAGAAGAAGTCGTCCTCGCCACCGAAGAAGATGTCCTCCTCGGTAATGGTGTGCTCCTCGGCCTCGATGTCTACCTCGCAACTGTAGTCGGGCACCTCGTCCGAGCGCTCAAACCTATCGGCGCGGTCTACACCGAGGGTGCCATTGTCGAAGACCTTGGTGAGGAACTTACCGGCAATGGGCAGGGCTATGCGTGAGCCGTCGGCATTGCGCGTGAAGTGTATGCTTGGCTCGTCGCCACCAACCCATGTGCTCATCACAAGGTTGGGCACGGCACACATAAACCAGGCATCGACATTGTCGTTCGTCGTACCCGTCTTTGCGGCAATCTCAACATCGTTGAACTTAAACTCGTAGAGCATACGTCGTGCTGTACCCATCGTTACCACGCGCTGCATCATCGTTATCATCGTGTACGCCACGCGCTTCGAGAGCACATCGTTGGTCTTGGGCGTGAACGTAGCCAGCACGTTGCCCTGGTTATCCTCGATGCGTGTCACGAAGATGGGGTCTATGCGCACGCCCTCGTTTGCGAAGGTGCAGTATGCCGATGCCATCTCGTAGGGGTTGCTGTCGTAGGAGCCGATACATAGTGCCACGACGGGGTCGATGAAGCTCTTGATGCCCATGTCGTGGATAAACTCGGCCACCGCCTCGGGACGCTTCGCCTGCTTCATTATCCATGCCGAGTAGTTGTTGCGGCTGTTAGCTAAGCCCCAATATAGGGGGTGAACACCCGTATACTCCACCTCGCTGGCCTCCTTGGGTGACCATATTCCTGCGGGTGTCTCGATAGATACCGGCACGTTGGGCACGGGGGTGCAGGGTGTGAGGCCGAGGTGGTCGATGGCAAAGGTGTAGATGAAGGGCTTGGCCGTAGAGCCCACCTGACGCTTACCCTGTGTTGCAGCATCGTACTTGAAGTATCGGTAGTCGGGGCCTCCGACATACGCGCGAACGTATCCCGTGTTGGGGTCTATGGCGACGAAGGCACCACGCATAATCTTCTTGTAGTGGATGAGCGAGTCGCGCGGTGTGAGCACCGTGTCGCGCGTGCCACGGTAGGTGAACACGGACATGCGTGTTGGGGCGTTGAACGCAGCCATTATCTCGCTCTCGCTCCGGCCCTCGGCAGCCATATCCTTCCATCGCTCGGTCTGGCGCATGGCCGTGGCTATCTTCTTATCCGACTCGGCCCTTGTAAGGTCGGGGAAGAGCGACCCTCCGCGAGCGCGTATCTGCTCCTCCATGCGGGGCTGCACTACCTCGGCCATGTGCTCGCGCAGTGCCTCCTCGGCGTAGCGTTGCATGCGTGCATCTACGGTAGTGTATATCTTCAGGCCGTCGCGGTAGATGTCGTAGGGCTCACCATTGGCCTTGCGGTTCTTCAGACACCAGCCATAGAGGGGGTTGCTGTTATACTCTTCCACGGCCATGTTGTAGTCCCACTCGGTGTAGTAGTTTCGTCGCTCGGGCTCGCGTAGCATCATCGTGCGACGCACCATCTCGCGGAAGTATGTCGCCGAGCCCTCGTTGTGGGCATCGCCGGCACGACGGTAGCGCGTGAGGTCTATGGGTAGCTGCTTGAGCGAGTCGGCCACACCCTGAGATATGGCGCCCGCTGCTGCCATGCGGTCGAGGACGGTGTTACGACGCTCGCGAGCCTTCTCATTAGGCTCGCCACGCTTCAGCGGGGCGTACGTGCCCGGAGCCTTCACCTGTCCGGCAATGACGGCAGCCTCCTCAATGGCGAGGTCGCACGGCTCTTTGCCGAAGAAATTGTTGGCCGCGGACTTGATGCCGAAGTTGGAGCTCGAGAACTCCACGGTGTTAAGGTACATCGCCACAATCTCCTCCTTCGTGTAGTTGTACTCGAGCTGTGTGGCTATGACATACTCCTGTGCCTTGGCCGCAAGCGTGCCGGCATTACCATCAAGACCCTCCTTGTTGAGGCGTGTCTTGTATAGGTTCTTTGCCAGCTGCTGTGTCACGGTGCTACCACCACCCTGCCCCGTCTGGCGTAGGATGACGGTCTTGATGCCGGCACGTGCCGTAGCTTGGAAGTCGATGCCCGAGTGGTCGAAGAAGCGCACATCCTCGGTAGCAAGGAGCGCTGCGACAATCGTCGGCAGCTTGTGACCATCAATCTCGAGCCATCGTGTGCGATCCTCGGGGAAGAGCTCCTCGTAGGATAGGTACGTGCGGTTTTCGATGAAGTAGGTGCCTATGACCTCACCATCGGCCGAGTAGATCTGCGTTGCGAGGTTGGTCTTCGGGTTTTCTAACTCGTCAAACGTAGGCATGGGGCCCAAAGTCTCGTTCTTGGCCAAAATAAAGAGGCTCATGACGGCAATGACGCCAACGAGCGTCACCGTCCACATAGCGATGATAAACCACGACTTCCATGTGCGGGGCCTCTTTGTTGTCTGTTTCTTCGTTGCCATATTGTTTAGTGTTTCAGTTTTATCCTTTTATTGTCGCTATCCCTTAGAATGGCAGCCCAAGGCTGAATGAGAAGTGGTATTTGCCACCCTTATAGGGATGTAGCGCTATCTTTCTATATAACGAGAATGTAGCCGATATTGTTGCGGAACTCGGCATGGTGAAGAGGTTGAAGTCGACACCGAGGTCGAGGCCGTATGCTCCGATATGTCGTCGTCGCTCGGTTATCGAGCCTATGTTGTTCTCGATGTTGAAGTCCGACTTGTGGAACGAGGCGTAGTCGAAGCCTGCATTCAGCCTCAGACGCTTGAAGTATATCACACCCGGCCATCCGCCATCGGGATACCATACCGGCAGCTGATAGTTTACCGATGTTGCCACGTAGTGGTTGTTCGATATCTCGTACGAGGAGTATCCGCGCGGTAATAGGCGCGTGGCCTTGAGGGCTATGTCCGACTTCACAAGGTCGGAGTGGAAGCCACCGAGCGATGTCTGGTACGATGCTGCCAACGAGAGCGAGTGGTGCTTGAAGAAGCCCGGCGTATATACCTTGGCGTAGCCTACGACCAGATGTCCGAAGTTGTCATTCGTCGGGTTCTGCGCATAGTTTGCCGAGAGTGCCACGCCCCAGGGGGGTAGGAAGTCGCGGTGCGACAGGCGCACATAATCCTGGAACGCTATACCGAAGTTAAGCAGATGTACACCCTCGGTGTAGCCTATCGTGCGGATGTTTGTCACCTGGTAATCCTCGATGTCGAGCTTGTCGACATTGGCGACCATGCCGTTGGAGAAGGACCACGACGTCGAGAGCGTTAGCTGGCGTGTGTGGTAGCCACGCTGCAACAGCAGGGGCAGTGATGCTCCGGCACTCACGGAGTAATACTTGCCGAGCTTCACATCCGGCGAGTATACCAACTCGCCCTTCTCGGCATCGTAGGCCTCAATCTTGTATATCTTCTGGCTACCGCCATACGTGCCTCGCACCCATAGGTTGAGGCCGAGGCCGTAGTAGCGCAACATTCCCGTGTAGCGCGAGCCCTCGTTAGGATTCCAGCCCCATGTGAGGAAGCCCTCCATCGTCGAGAGTATGTTCTGCGACATTATCGTGGCGCCGAGGTTGAAGGCTATCGATGACTCCTCGGTGATGGCATAAGGGTCGTACGAGGCGGGCGCCCAGCTGTGTATGTTGAAGGCGTGGAGCGCACGACGGAAACGCTTGGGAGGTGTCTGGCGCTTGACCTCCTCGTCTGTCGTGGCGGTGAAGCGCACCGTGTCGAGGTTTACTATGCCCCAGGGCTTGCTCTTAGGAAGCATAATCTTGGGCGGATGTATGGCGTACAACACGCGCGAGGAGTCGGCCATATCCTGCACTACGGGCATATATCCGCGGCTGTCGTATGTCGTAGCCACAACCCTTCCCTCGTCTATGGGCGAGGGCTGGAACGAGCCGTAGCGCGAGGTCGAGAGCCGATACTCCCTACCCGAGGCTAAGTCCAAGGTGTGAATCTCGTCGCGTCCCGAGGCTATGGAGCCGAAGTAGAGCATGCCATCCTCGGCACGTAGGTCGCTAAGGGTGGTATATGCCGAGCGTGTTATGCGTCGTGTGCTGTCGCCCTCGACTGCGGCGATGTGCATGCCGTCGTCGTCGGTGACAAGGATGTATAATCTCTCACTCATGTTGTCCCACGCCATGCCGTGTATCTCGCTGCCGTGGCGTAGTGTCACACGTGGCGCGGTCGCAGGGATGTTGTCGCTCACAACCGTATAGCTGCCATCGGGTGTGTACTCCACCCATGCCACGTTTACCGAGTCCGTAGGCGTGGGGTAGAGGGCGTTGCGCACCCTGCGCTTGCGGCGCGGGCGCTCCTTGTCGAGATCCATGTACCACAGCTGCGATGTCACCTTCTCGGCATAGAGCGTGCTCTGGTGATACTCTGTCCACCATAGTCGTCGCGCGCTGCTTAGTGCCGGACGCGAGGATACCAGACCGGTATATGTCATGCGTTGCTCCTTGCCACTTCGAGTGTTTATGCGCACGAGGGCTGTGGGGCGGTCTAAGTCCTCCTTGAGCATGATGATGGTGGTGTCGCTCTCGACCTCGGGGTGTGAGTATATGGTGTGCGACTTCGGCTCTGCCACAGGTATGGGCTGTGTCGTCTCCCTAACATCGGCAAGAGGTTGCCAATGGTTGTAGAGCGTGTGGAACGTGTCGTAGAAGAGCTTGGGCTGCGTGGTGCCATATAGGCGCTTGAGCACCCAGCTCGTCGAAACAATCATGTAGGGGCGGCGTGTCGTCAGCTCCGCGACATCGTTACCCATGATGCGACCAAAGCGGTTGTAGCCGTGGCGCGACATGAGGTAGCCGAGCTCGTAGTGACTCGGGATATAATCCTTATACGACCCCGAGAACCACTTGTCGATGTTCTTAAATTTCGTCGATACGTTGCCGTAGGCACGGTATGTTATCGTTGTCGAGGGTTGCAGTCCGCGACCGAATGTCGACATCTCCGTCTCCGACATCACGGCATCGCCCTCCATCATCCATAGTGGCATCACCAGCAGACTTATCGTCGAGCTCTGCTGTCCGAGGACATAACTTAAGGCCTTGAATACGCCGCGGTTAAGGTTGTTGTACTGCACCGCATGGCGGTATTCGTGGGCTATGAGTCGCTTCACCCACGGCATCGAGTAGCTGTTCACGGCGGGTGTCGACAGGAACTCCACACGTCGCGGCATCCACATCACAAGACCGTTGGAGAGTGAGTTCGAGGGGTGCACAACGAAGGGTATCGACATCTGCGGGTGGTCGTAGCCGTAGTCTATGTCGTCCTTCACGGCATCGAGGTAGTACATCATGCGCGAGGCGATATGGCGCGCCGTATCGGGGTATACCACGCGGTACTCCTTCGCCTTCATCTGCTTCCAGCGGAACGATAGAGGGTCGGCACCCCAGCTGTAATACTGCGCAGAGGCTCTCTCGGTGGCAAGCAAGCCACAGAGAGCCAACACTATGAGTATCACAAATCTCTTCATCGCGCGTATATGTACATATAACATGCAAAGTTACGAATTTTTTTAACAATGTAACTTTGTTAAGAACGAAAAAGTTTAGGAGGCCTAAGGAAAAGCATCGCTTCGCTCCTTAGACCCCCTAATTAGGTTAATGATATATGCTCGCTACTTCGTTCTTATCCATTGCCATAGCTCGCCCCACGTGGGTCGCTTGCCGTGCATGAAGATGCCCACGCGGAATATCTTCGCAGCAAGCCATGTGGTGAGCACAAAGCTCAGGTAGAGAACAACTAACGAGACGATAATCTCCCATGTGGCGATGCCGAAGGGTATGCGCGCAATCATCACTATGGGCGAGGTGAAGGGTATCATCGAGGCCCAGAACGCAATGGGCGAGTTGGGGTCGTTGAATACCGACATCATGATGATTATCGAGAGGATGATGGGTAGCATGATGATGGTGTTAAACTGCTGACCGTCCTGCACCGAGTCCACTGCCGAGCCCGACGCGGCATATAGCGAGGCGTAGAGCAGGAAGCCTCCGAGGATGAAGAGCGCCACATAAGCAAAGAGCGTGGCGATATATCCCGTGTCGCCGAGCGTGCCCACAAGAGCCTGCATCATGGCATCGTTTGTGGCCGTGAGCTCGGCCGAGAATACCGCAGGTATCAGGAACTTCGAGGCGGCAATAACCAGAGCCGCCCAGATGGCTATCTGCGTGAGTGCCACGGCCGCAATGCCGATAATCTTACCCATCATAAGCTGGAAAGGTGTCGCCGATGTGACCATCACATCTATCACGCGGCTGGCCTTCTCCTCGACTACCGACGTGAGCACCATCTGTCCGTAGAGGATGATGACCATGTAGAGGAGCATGCCGAGAATCATGCCGAGGGCGTAGCTTATGCCCGACGATGTCGTCTCCATCGTCTCCTCCTCGCCCGTGCCGTTGTTTATGAAGGTGCTAAGCTCGATGTCGGTCTCCACCGAGGCGAGTATCTTGTCGAGGTTCTCGATGTTATACTCAAGGAGCTTTTTGTGCTCTATGATGGCCGATATTTGCGAGGCTATGCTCTCCTCGATAATCATCGACGACGAGGCATTTGTTATCAGCTGCACGGAGTCGCGCGCCTCGACATCGCTACCTATATATAATATGCCGAATATGCCGCTCTCCTCGTTGAACGTGCGACACGCCTCGGCCTTCGACATGCGCTCCTCGGGGATGAACATTACCTCGGTGGATGATTGTAGCTGGGGTGCTATCTCGCCCGTGCGGTCAATGACGACGACCTGCTTCTGGTCGCTTGTGGAGTATAGCATCATCAGCGAGGGCGCCACCATGATGGCAATCATCAGTAGAGGCATAAGAAGCGTTACGATGATGAACGACTTCTTACGCACGCGCTCCGAAAATTCGCGCGCTATAATGAGATAAATCTTCTTCATGACTTGTAGAGGTTAAAGTGTTCCATTCACGGCACGTATGAATATGTCGTTCATCGAGGGTATCATCTCGCGCAGCGAGCGTAGGTCGCAGCCGTCGTTGAGCGCTGCTATCACCGTGCGCACGTCGTCATCACGGCGTATGTGTATGTTGGTCTGGCGATAGCTTCCCACAATGCCGCGGCTCTCGCCCACGATGACGGCACGGTCGCCGAGCGTTGCGCGTAGCGTGTCATCATCGACGCGGTGTGTCACCTCGAAGTTGTTGCCTCCGGCCGAGCGGCGTATCTCCTCGACGGAGCCAGAGAGTATGTTCTTGGACTTGTTTATGAGCGTTATATGGTCGCATATCTCCTCCACCGATGCCATGTTGTGTGTCGAGAATATCACCGTGGCACCACGGTCGCGAAGGCCGAGTATCTCCTCCTTCAGGGCGTTGGCATTTATGGGGTCGAAGCCCGAGAAGGGCTCGTCGAATATCAGTAGCTTGGGCTCATGCACGACGGTAGATATGAACTGCACCTTCTGAGCCATGCCCTTCGAGAGATCCTCGACCTTGCGCTCCCACCAGTCGGAGATGCCAAGGCGCTCGAACCACTCCCTAAGACGCCTCTCGGCCTCGCGGCGTGTGAGACCCTTGAGGCGTGCGAAGAATATCGCCTGCTCGCCCACGCGCATCTTCTTGTACAAACCGCGCTCCTCGGGCATGTAGCCTATGTGGAACACATCGTCGGCCGTGAGGGGCTTGCCATCGAGCAATACGCGCCCCTTGTCGGCCATTGTTATGCGTGTTATGACACGTATCAGCGTTGTCTTACCCGCGCCATTGGGGCCAAGAAGACCATATACGGCACCGCGGGGCACCTCGAGCGACACATCGTCCAAGGCCTTATGGCCGGTGTAGCTCTTGGTGACATTTTCAATCTTAAGAATTGTATCCATGGGAATAAGTATTACGATGACAAAGGTACGAAAAAAGAGGTGTAGTTGTTCGCTACACCTCTAAAAAAGTTGTCTTGCGCAGACAATTAGCTGATGCCTATCGAGCTAAGGTTTATAGTGTTACCCTCGGCCTTTATTGTCACTGTTGAGTCATTCGACTTCCAGTCTCCGCCATTATTAACGACATAGGTTATGGTCTTACCCACGAGCTCTGATGGTACATTTATGCTCCATGTCTTGTCGCCATTGTCGGTCATCGCTATGCCGGGCCATCCGGGGCTATCTATCGCCGAGCCTGTACCCCATACATGTATGTGGGCATTAGCAAACCACTGCTTAGTATTGTCAGTGTCGGCCACAAACGTAAGCTTAATGATCACCTCATCCACGCTGATTGTTGCGCCACTCTTGGCGATAGTTACGTTGCCCTCTAATGACTTGGTGCCATTCGACACTACGTAGGTAAGTGTTTGGCCGATATACTCACCACTAACGGTGTACTTGTTGTCTGTCACCGTGGCGTTGTCTGCGACTATGGTCTCACCGCTCTTCAATGTCACATATAGGGGGCTCCAGTTAGCCTTGTTGTCAAAGATGATGTCTACGGTGATGCCCGTGTACTCCTCGGTGCATGTGTACTTGAACGCCTTGCTTACGGTGTTGAAGTATATGTCGAACTTACCGTTCTTCGATGCCTTGATGTCCTGTCCGCCCTCGGTTGTGAGTGTGTACTCGGTGTCAACCTCGGCAACCAATACTGCTGTGGGGTTGCCGTAGCTGGGGTTCTTCCATGAGTTACCCTCGACAAACTTAAACTCGTCACTCTTGTATAGCTCCACGTCTGTTGCTACCACCCAGCCGTCGGTGCTCTCCACCATGGCTACGGGTGCTGCCACATCCCAGCCCTGGAATGAGCCCACGAGGCCTACGTTTGATGCCACGCCGGTGTTGCCACCCTCGTTGCCACCGGTGCTACCGCCATTGTTGTTGCTCTCGGCCTCCTCCTTTGTGCCCCACTTACCTTCGGTCTGCTCCCAGCCGGTTATGCAGTAGTAGTTGTTGGGCTCTACGGGGATTATGAGGTCGCCCGTCTGATTCCATACGCGGTCGGTCACGGTGTCGTCGTTCCATCCGAACTCGGTATATGCAGGGTTCATGCGACAGAAGAGCACCTTATCCATGCCTGCGGGCACGCTGCCCTCGTATATGTTGTCGCCGTCGGCATCTGTGAGTGTCACATCGGCATAACCGTCTGTGCCGAAGAAGTGCGCTACATACCATGCGCCGCTTACGTTCCATACGCCCGGAGCGAGATATACGTTTGCTGCCACGACGATGTCGCCACCGCCCTCGTTGCCGCTGTCGTCATAACCATCGGCTGTGCCCCATACGCCTGTTGTCCAGTCGGTCACGTAGTAGTAGTTGTTGGGGGCTACGCCTATGAGGAGGTCTGCCGTCTGACTCCATACGCGGTCGGTCACGGTCTCGTCATTCCATGCGAACTCGGTGTATGCGGGATTCATGCGCACGAAGAGCATGCCCTCCATGCCTGCTGGCACGGCACCCTCGTATGCGCCTTCGCTGTTCTTTGTGAGTGTCACTGCGGCATTTTCACCTGCGCTGTTGAAGTAATACGCCACAAACCATGCACCATCAGCATCCCATACGTTGGGTACGAGATATACCATGCCCTCGGCTGTGGGGTCATCCTCGTTGCCGCCACCCTCGACATCGCCGTTGTCACCCTTCTGGAGTGTTCCGAGGTCGTATACGTTGCCTGCTGCGGGTGTTAATGTCTTCGTGCTCCATAGCGTGCCGTCAACCGATATGTTGAGCTCGGCCTCGCTCTTAGTGCCGGGGAGGAACGATACGTAGTTCTTACCCTCGACATCCATGAACGATATGCTTGCGTTGTTGCCGCCATTGTGACGGAATGCGAGGTAGTCCATCTCGAATGTCACCTTACCCTTGCCTGTCAGCGTGTACTGTAGGAGGGCGTTCTGCGCTGTTAGCTCCACGCCCTTTGCGGGGTCGAAGCTCTTTATCGTGCTCTCTGCGGCGATGCCCGCCGTGCCCATCTTAGACATGTCGCTGTCGTCCACCTTGACTACTACGCTCTTGCCTACTATGGCCTCGACACCCTCTGCCGTGCATGTGAATCGCGACTTGTCGGCCTCGCTGTTTGTGAAGGCGAATACCTTACCCTCGGCCTCGACGTTTATCGTCTCGTTGCCGCGCCACGCATTTGCCCAGATGTCGGCTGCCGCCTCGCTACCCTTCACTACGGCCGTAAACGATACGCCGGCGCCATTGTTCGTGCCACCATTCTCGTTGTTGTTGCCTGTGCCGTCAGTGGCCTCGTTACCCTCGGTACATGCCACTGCGCCTACGAGCATAAGCACAGCAAGCATAATGTTCCAAAACTTTTTCATACCTATGTTTATTATTGTTTAATTGTTTGCATAGTATAAGTCATACAAAGGTACGAAAAATATCGCACCATGGCGCAATTATATCCTTTTTTGCGACGAATGGTCATTTTCGGCTGACGAACAGCATAAAGCGCCGAGCGCACGGGCCACTATCTGCGACTTCGTATTGGTCCTAACGATCCTACTGGTCTTAACGGTCATTTATTAAGACCCTTGGGACCCTTGGGACCCTTGCGAGCTCTCTGCCACTATCCGCGACTTCGTAATGGTCTTACTGGTCCTAACGGTCATTTTTTAGGACCCTTGGGACCTTTGGGACCTTTGGGACCCTTGCGAGCTCTCTGCCATTATCCGCGGCTTCGTAATGGTCCTAACGGTCCTAATGGTCTTAACGGTCATTTTTAAGACCCTTGAGACCCTTTAAGACCCATGCGAGCTCTCTGCCATTGTCCGAGACCTCGTATTGGTCCTACTGGTCTTACTGGTCCTACTGGTCATTTTTTAAGACCCTTGGGACCCCTAAGACCCTTGCGAGCTCTCTACCATGATGTGTTATTTGAGTTTAGCCCTTCTAATTCTGAACATTTGTTCCCTGAAGCCCCCCTCGTGACTAAAGTTTTCACTTACCTTGTCAATATATTTTCTTATGAGTAGTTCTGCTTGTCGTATCAATACGAGAGCCATGTTTGCAATTGTTTCGTCAGTTCTGCTCTCCGCTATGGTAATGAAAAATTGAGGGTCATTATGTGTGGCCCCCAAGCGTGTCATTGCCACCATATTTTGTGAGGCATTATCCCACTTGCATAGGTTGTGTACCCTTAGATAATCGTTGTAATCCTCCGCGAGTTCCGCCAAACTTCCTCTTGCTACGTTAAATAGCTTTATACCACTCTCTTTGGATGTTGCCATGTCAACAAAACCCTCCACGATGTTTTGCTTACCAGAGCGAGCAGCTTGTATCATTTGGTCGTAGGTGCGGTCCTTCTTGCTTACAAAGCGAGAACAAAAATGATTTGTAAGGTCGTATATGACTACTGCCTTTTGGTAGCATAATAGTCTTTGATAGTTAGTGTTGAGGTTAATTTCTCCTTGTGAAACCATGGGCTTGTACTTTTCTGCGAATGTAATAATAATTTGGCTTCATTAGTGTCCCATAAAAATTTGGGACTGGTTAAACATTAAATAAATTTTGCCCATTAGGGTCGGTAGGTTCTTTGTCATATTGAAATTTAGTTTTGTCGAAGAGGTCTTTTAAGCGTGTTTTGTCAGTCAGCGAAATAC
>JAFTNV010000029.1 GCA_017451685.1 Alistipes sp. | reverse complement strand
TCACTACTCACTACTAACTACTCATTACTCACTACTCACTAATCGTAGAGTGTCATTTTGTCAGTCGTGGGTGGCGTGGCATGTCACTTTTGTCACTATTTATTAAATATGTGTGTCACTTTTGACGCATTTTTTTGTTTGGTATGCCGTTTGCCATGCTCTATTTCGTCGAGCGGATGACGCTCAGACAACGAAACGTGTAAAATATTAATTAACAAAATAAACAAAAGATTATGAGCAAGATTATTGGTATTGACTTAGGTACGACAAATTCGTGCGTAGCAGTAATGGAGGGTAACGAGCCCGTGGTTATTCCTAACGCTGAGGGACACCGCACAACGCCGTCGGTGGTAGCCTTCACCGAGGGTGGCGAGCGTAAGGTGGGCGACCCCGCAAAGCGTCAGGCCATCACCAACCCCAAGCGCACGGTGTTCTCTATCAAGCGCTTCATGGGTGAGCGCTACGACAACGTGGCAGCCGACATTCAGCGTGCCCCCTACACCATCGTCAAGGGTGACAACAACACCCCCCGCGTGGAGATTGACGGCCGTCAGTACACACCGCAGGAGATCTCGGCAATAACGCTTCAGAAGATGAAGAAGACAGCTGAGGACTACCTTGGCCAGGAGGTTACGGAGGCTGTCATCACCGTGCCCGCATACTTCTCTGACTCGCAGCGCCAGGCTACGAAGGAGGCGGGTGAGATTGCAGGCCTCAAGGTGCGCCGTATCATCAACGAGCCCACGGCGGCAGCCCTCGCCTACGGCCTCGACAAGAAGCAGGACGACATGAAGATTGCCGTATACGACCTCGGTGGTGGTACCTTCGATATCTCTATCTTGGAGCTCGGCGACGGTGTCTTTGAGGTTAAGTCGACAAATGGTGACACGCACCTCGGTGGTGACGACTTCGACCACGTGCTTATCGACTATATGGCCGAGGCATTCAAGGCCGAGCACGGCATCGACCTCCGTCAGGATCCCATGGCTCTCCAGCGCCTCAAGGAGGCTGCCGAGAAGGCTAAGATTGAGCTCTCGTCGGCAACAACGACAGACATCAACCTCCCCTACATCATGCCCGTAAACGGCATACCTCAGCACCTCGTGATGTCGCTCACACGTGCTAAGTTCGAGCAGCTCTGCGACCACCTCGTGCAGAAGACCATCGAGCCCTGCCGTATCGCCCTCCGCGATGCCGGCCTTCAGGCAAGCCAGATTGACGAGGTAATCCTCGTGGGTGGCTCTACACGTATCCCCGCCATCCAGAAGGTTGTTGAGGAGTTCTTCGGCAAGACACCTAACCGCTCGGTTAACCCCGATGAGGTTGTTGCCGTAGGTGCTGCCATCCAGGGTGGTGTCCTCACGGGCGAGGTTAAGGATGTGCTTCTGTTGGATGTCACACCTCTGTCGCTTGGTATCGAGACCCTCGGTGGCGTGATGACGAAGCTCATCGACGCGAACACCACCATCCCCACACGCAAGAGCCAGGTATTCTCTACGGCTGTCGACAACCAGCCCTCGGTGGAGATTAACGTATGCCAGGGTGAGCGTGCCATGGCCGCAGATAATAAGTCTATTGGTCGCTTCCACCTCGACGGCATCCCCGCAGCTCCCCGTGGTGTACCTCAGATTGAGGTTACGTTCGACATCGATGCCAACGGTATCCTCAACGTGTCGGCCAAGGATATGGGCACAGGCAAGGAGCAGAAGATTCGTATCGAGGCTTCGAGTGGCCTTACAGATGCCGAGATTCAGCGCATGCGCGACGAGGCTAAGGCCAACGAGGAGAAGGATAAGAAGGAGCGCGAGCGTATCGAGAAGATCAACGCTGCCGACTCTAACATCTTCGCTACCGAGAAGCAGCTCAAGGAGTATGGCGACAAGCTGCCTGCCGACAAGAAGGCCGCTATCGAGGATGCTCTTGGCAAGCTCAAGGAGGCACACAAGGCTCAGGATATCGCAGCCATAGATACTGCTATCGAGGCTCTCAACGCTGCATGGCAGGCTGCCTCGCAGGATATCTACGCTCAGCAGCAGGCACAGCAGGCTCAGGGTCAGCCCAATGCCGGTGCCCAGCAGGATGCTAATCAGCAGCAGCCTGAGGATGTGGAGTTTGAGGAAGTTAAGTAATTTCTTGTGATAAGGGGTCATCTTTGACCTATACCTAAAAGTTATACCCTTCGGGTTGTACGTTAGAGTACTATCCCGAGGGGTATCCTTTTGCAATGCACCAAATTAGACCCCCTCTGACAAGAATTTTTATCTCATAGAATTCCCATCGAACCCCACCTAAATTTCCACCTCGCGGGAATAAAAATTTGTCATCTGCGCAAAAAACGCTATCTTTGTCGCGGATGTGCGCTCCATCGCTGCCACCTGCGGGTGGGGGAGGAAAGTCCGAGCAACGGAGAGCACCGCGCAAGTTAACGGCTTGATACCCGCAAGGGTATAGTAACGTAGAAGAAAATAACCGCCCGCAAGGGTAAGGGTGAGAAGGCGGGGTAAGAGCCCACCGCGAGGGTAGCAATACTCCTCGGCAGTACGTCTCGCGGGTTGCAAGACCATGTATACCGACAACTAAGGGCTGCTCGTCCAATGTCGGGGGGTAGGTTGCTGGAGGCGGCAAGTGATTGCCGTCGTAGATAAATGATGGAGGCTCTGCCTCGGCAGAGTACAGAACTCGGCTTATAGCGCATCCAAAAACAAGGGTGTTGACATTCGTAGTCAACACCCTTGTTTAATTAAAAATTACTCACTCCTCATTACTCATTGACCTTAGAGTCTTGCTTTGATGGCCTTCGACTCCTCCTCATATCCGGGCTTGTCCAGGAGCGCAAACATATTCTTCTTGTATGCCTCCACGCCAGGCTGGTTGAAGGGATTCACGCCGAGCATATATCCCGAGATGCCGCAGCCCTTCTCGAAGAAGTAGAGGAGCTGACCTATGGTGCGCTCGTCGATGCGCTCAATTTCGATGAGCATGTTGGGCACGCCACCGTCGACATGTGCTATGCGCACACCGAGCTCAGCCATCTTGTTAATCTCCGAGAGGCGCTTGCCTGTGAGGAAGTTAAGACCATCGAGGTTGGCATCATCGGCCTCAACCTTAACCTCATACTTCGAGTTCTTCACCGAGATTATCGTCTCGAACAGCGTGCGCTCACCCTCCTGAATATACTGACCCATAGAGTGGAGGTCGGCAGTGAGGGTCACGCTTGCGGGGAAGATGCCTTTGCCGTCCTTACCCTCCGACTCGCCATAGAGCTGCTTCCACCACTCGGCGATATACTGCAACTTAGGCTCATACGAGCCGAGAATCTCTATCTTCTTGCCCGCCTTGTATAGCTCGTTGCGCACGATGGCATACTGTGCTGCGGGGTTCTTCTCGATAGGCTGATCCATGGCCGTGAGGCGCTCCATGTCGCGGGCACCCTCGACGAAGGCCTCGACATCCACGCCGGCAACAGCCAAGGGTAGAAGGCCTACGGGTGAGAGCACCGAGTAGCGGCCACCCACGTTATCCTCGATGACGAATGTGGGGTAGCCCTCCTGCGTTGCGAGGGTCTTGAGAGCACCACGTGCCTTGTCGGTGATGGCCACGATGCGCTCGGCAGCCTCGGCCTTGCCATAGCGCTTCTCTATCTCGGCCTTGATAAGGCGGAAGGCGATGGCAGGCTCGGTCGTTGTTCCCGACTTAGATATGACGATGGCGGCGATAGAGTAATCCTTCACGGCCTCCATGAGTTCGTAGGTGTAGTCCTCCGAGATATTCTCGCCGGCAAATACCACCACGGGGTTGTCGTGCTTCCTCTTAAGCCCCTCGAACGAGTTGCTCATGGCCTCCAATACGGCCTTGGCACCGAGGTACGAGCCACCGATACCTATACATATAACCACCTCGGCACGCTCGCGTAGCTTCTGGGCTACGGCCTTAATCTCGGCCATGTCGCCATCGGTAATCGACGTGGGGAGGTTAACCCAGCCGAGGAAGTCGTTGCCGGCACCCTCGCCGGTGTGTAGTAGTGCATTGGCGCGACGTGCCGCCTCCTGCATCTCTGCGGTCACTGCAACACCCGAGTGTGCAGCGCTAAACTTAATCAGTTCCATATTGTTGTCCGTTTTATTATACGTTATTTGAGTATCTGTATCAATGCTTGCATGGCCTCACGTGCCGAGGCCTTGTTGTACAACACCTCCCACACCATGTCGGCAATGGGCATGTCAATGTTACGACGCATAGAGCTCTGGCGTATGCACTCTGCGGCATAGTAACCCTCGGCAATCATCGTCATCTCGTTGAGGGCACTCTTCACGGAGCATCCCTTACCCAGGAGCGTGCCAAGACGACGGTTGCGGCTTAGGGGTGAGTAGCACGTCACGAGCAGGTCGCCCATGTATGCTGCCGAGTTTATGTCGCGGCCCTCGATGGGCACGGCCGTGTCGATGAAGCGCTTCATCTCGGCGGCACAGCCGGCGATGAGCACGGCGAGGAAGTTATCGCCATAGCGCAGACCTACGGCAATACCTACGGCTAAGGCGTAGACGTTCTTCATGATGGCGGCAGCCTCCACGCCCAGCACGTCGTTCGATAGCGAGCAGCGGAAGAAGTCGTTGGCAAGGACGCTGCGCACACGCTCTGCCGTGGTGCTATCCTCCGATGCCACGGTGAGGTACGACAGCTGACACTGACCCACCTCCTCGGCATGCGAGGGGCCCGTCACTACGGCGAGGTTATTCATCGGCACATCGTGGAAGCGGTTCATGTGCTCGACGATGGTGAGGTAGTCGCCCGGGATGATACCCTTGACGGCCGATACGACAATCTTATTCGTTAAGTCCTCTGTGAGAGGCTCCAAGAACTTCTTCATAAATGCCGAGGGCATGGCAAGGAATACTATGTCGGCATCGCGCACCACGGCATTTATGTCGGCCGAGGGGGTGATGAACTCCTTGTCGATGTAGCACCATGGTAGGTACTTTGAGTTGCGGCTGCGCGAGTGCAGCGACTCGCGTATATCGTCATTCAGCACAAGCCAATCTACGTGATGATGATTAACCGTAAGCGTCTTGACGATAGCTGTAGCCCAACTGCCGTAGCCTAATACGGCACATTTAGGTCTTAATTCTGACTTCATAGGCGAAAAATTATTGACAAAATTAGCAAAAAAAATGTGAAAACTCTTGCAAAATGTCCATATCTTTTTCCTATCTTTGCAAGTGAGTAATGGTATGTTTGGGTGGAAATGGCCGCAATCATCTGTTGCTCAACGAGTTCCTTTCTTTTGACGCTCGCCGTGGCGAGAGTCGTTTTTTTTGTCTGAGGAGCATCCGCTGATGGGCAAAAATGGGAGATGGAACCTGAAAATGCAAAATAAAATAATAGATACTATAATGGGACTTTTTTCACTTACGCAGGAGTTAGCTATTGACCTCGGTACGGCCAATACGCTCATTATGCACAACGGTAAGGTTGTCGTTGACGAGCCTTCGATTGTTGCCCTCAGCATCAAGACCGGCGACCTCATGGCCATAGGTCATAAGGCGCGCCTTATGGATGGTAGAACACACTCTAACATCCGCACCATCCGCCCCTTGAAGGATGGCGTTATTGCCGACTTCGAGGCTACGGAGCTCATGCTTCGCGGCCTTATCAAGAAGGTGGGTGCTACGCGCGGTATGTTTGCGCCGTCGCTACGCATGATGATATGTATCCCTTCGGGCTCTACGAATGTGGAGATACGTGCCGTGCGCGACTCGGCACAGCATGCCGGTGGCCGTGAGATATACCTCATCTTCGAGCCTATGGCCGCAGCGCTCGGCGCAGGTCTCGATGTGGAGGCTCCCGAGGGTAATCTCATCATCGACATCGGTGGTGGTACCTCGGAGATTGCATGTATCTCGCTTGGCGGTATCGTATGCTCGAAGTCTATCAACGTGGCGGGCGATGTCTTTACCAACGACATCCAGAACTACATACGCCAGCAGCATGGCATACGTATCGGTGAGCGCACAGCCGAGGAGATTAAGTGTGCCATAGGTGCTGCCGTGCCCGAATTGGAGAACGAGCCCGAGGACTACATCTTCACCGGCTCGAACATGCTCACCAACCTGCCGCAGACCGTCACGCTCAATTATAGCGAGATAGCCTATGCCCTCGATAAGTCGCTCGTGAAGCTCGACAATGCCCTCATGGAGGTGCTCGAGAATATGCCTCCAGAGCTATACTCCGATGTCGTTAAGAACGGTATCTACCTTGCCGGTGGTGGCGCTCTTATCAAGGGTCTTGACCAGCGCCTCTCGAAGAAGTCGGGTCTCCCCGTGCATATTGCCGACGACCCCCTTCGTGCCATCGCGCGCGGTACCTGCATAGCCCTCAAGAACATTGGTAATTTCTCGTTCTTGATGGGTGGCGAAAAATAATTTGTTGTGATAATGGCGCATCTTTGAATCTTTGCTTGTCTGAAAAATGCTCATTTACGTCGAGTAAACTCCGCTTTTTCAGCCTGCGACAAATATCCAAATCTGCACCATTTGACAACAAATTAGTGGCGCGGAGGCAGTAGGCAGTGGGCGTACTCATGGGAACTCATGGGAACTCATAGGAACTCATAGGAACCCATAGAAACTTATAAAACCCCACATTAACCACAAAATAAATTTACTCCACGCAAGAGTAACGTAACGAGGCTGTCGCTTATAGGGCAGCCTCTCTTTAAGCCAAGATATGCATCGTTTAGTAGAGTTCATAAAGCGTATATACGTGCTCGTCGTATTCCTCCTCTTGGAGGTGGGGGCGTTGTGGAGCTATGCCACATCGTCGTCGTATGCCGAGGCTAAGATTCTGTCGCGCACGACAGCCGTAGGTGGCGCCATAAGTGGCGTGGTGACGGATGTGGGGCACTTCTTCTCGCTCCCCGACATCAACCGTCGACTCACGGCACGTGTTGCGGAGCTCAACGAGGAGCTCGAGGGTGCCGAGGCGTTGCTCTACGCCTCGGGTCTTGACACCACGACGATGGCCATGTTCGAGGATAGCAGTCACCACTTCCGCTATCACCCTGCGCGCGTGGTGTCGATGACGACAAACCGCAAGAAGAACATCATCGTATTGGACAGGGGCTCGGTCGACGGCATAGCACGCGACATGGGTGTCGTAACGCCCGACAACGAGCTGGTGGGCTACGTGGTGTCGTGCTCGGAGCACTATGCTGTGGTTATGCCCATGCTCAACATCGACTTCTCGACAGGCGGGCGCATCGTGGAGAACGACCACGTATGTGTGATACGCTGGGCGGGAGAGTCGCGCTACGAGGTGGAGGCTGTGGAGCTCTCGATATACTCCGAGCCCAAGCAGGGCATGGAGGTTGAGGTGCGCTCGGAGCGCCTGCCCGCAGGGATAATGGTGGGTACCATCGAGGAGTACGAGCTTAACAATGCCAAGTCGGCATATACCGCAACGCTACGCATCGCCGCCGACATGGCGACACTCGACAACGTGCTCATCGTGGAGAATACGCACTATGGTGAGATTGAGGAGCTTATGAAGCAGGTGGAAAACTAATTTTCGAAGAGCAATGTTTAAGAATACATCATACCTTTGGTTGGCACTCGCGTTGCTTGCGGTGCAGATATTCATCCTCGACCAGCTGTCGATAGCCATGTGGCTGCGCCCGATGCTCTTCCCGCTAATCGTCATCCTGCTGCCTATGGAGTGGCGCACGATATGGGTGCTTGTGGTGTCGCTCATGGTGGGTGTGGTGATGGACATATCGCTCGGTGGCGCGGGGCTATATACGGCTACGCTCCTGCCGCTGGCGGTGGTGCGCAGCACGGTGATGTATCTCACAACGCGCCGTAGCGTAGAGCCCGGCGACCAGACACCGCTGCTCTCGCGCATGAGTCTGCGCCAGCTGATGATATATGTCGGGGCGATGATGTTTGTTCACCATCTGCTCTTCTTCTGGTTGGAGACGATGTCGACGGTGGCGCTATGGCATCTTGTAGCAACAATCATCATGAGCACGTTGCTCTCGGTGGTCGTAGCATGGCCCATAGTGAGGCTCTTCCTATCTAAAATTGTAAGGTGATGTACCAGAACGAAGGATACGTGAGATATAGGATATTGAGGATTGTGGTGCTGGGTATCGGCGCCGTGATCCTCATGCGCCTCTTTGCGATGCAGATTCTCGACGACGGCTACGACGAGCGTGCCACGCAGAATATGCTACGTACGGAGGTGGAGTATCCGATGCGCGGTGAGGTGCTCGACCGCAATGGCGAGTATCTGGTTAAGAGCCGCGTGTGCTACGATGTGATGGTCGTGTACCGCGAGCTGCCGAAGGAGGGCTTCGACACGTTGCGCCTGATGACCATCCTCGACATGTCGAAGGAGGGCCTTATGAAGCGCCTGAAGGAGGCCTCGCGCAGCCCGCGTGCTGCGACACTCGTCGTGGGCTACCTCTCGCAGGAGGGTAAGCTACTCCTCGACGAGGGTGGCTTCTCGGGCTTCCATACGCGCTTCCGCACGGCACGCGAGTATCCGCGAAAGATTGGTGGTAACCTCCTCGGCTATGTGAGCGAGATAACGCAGGGACAGCTTCAGCGTAGCGAGTACGACTACTATGAGGCGGGTGACTACATAGGCACGCAGGGCGTGGAGTCGGCATACGAGACGCTGCTACGTGGCGAGAAGGGCGTGAGCTACCGCATATACGACTCGCACGGTGCGGTGCAGGGCTCGTATAACGATGGTGCGGATGATGTGCAGCCGGTGAAGGGTGCGCAGCTAACATCGACGATAGATGCTTGCCTGCAGGAGTTTGCCGAGCAGATGATGGAGGGTAAGATAGGCTCGGTGGTAGCCATAGAGCCCTCGACGGGTGAGATTCTGGTGATGGTGTCATCACCGACGTACAACCCCGACCTTATGGTTGGCCGTGCCCGCTCGTCGAACTATGCGAGCATGTTGCACGACCAGCGACAGCCGCAGTTCAACCGTGCCGTCAAGGCTAAGTACCCCCCGGGCTCGACATTCAAACTCGTGCAGGGACTCATAGGCCTCCAGGAGGGCACGCTACGCCCGGGTGATCGCTACCCGTGTAATAATGGCTATACCTACGGCACACGTAAGATGGGCTGCCACCCCCATAAGTCGCCTCTCGACCTGCGCGATGCTGTGGCGCAGTCGTGCAACGCCTACTTCTGCTACGTATTCAAGGATATGATTACCAACGCGAAGTATGGCAATGTGAAGGAGGGCGTGCGCGTATGGAACGACTACGTATATAGCTTTGGCTTCGGCCGTAGGCTCGGCACCGACCTCTATGGCGAGGGTGCCGGCTATGTACCCACGCCCGAGTACTACGACCGTGGATATAACGGCCGCTGGAACTGGGGTACGGTGCTCTCATGCTCCATAGGTCAGGGCGAGATGGGATGTACACCCCTACAGATGGCTAACCTTGCTGCCATCGTCGCCAACCGTGGCTACTACTACGTGCCGCACCTCATAAAGAAGATTGAGGGTCGCGACTCGATAGACAGGCGCTTCTATGAGCGTCACTACACGATGGTCGACTCGGTGAATTTCGTGCCCATTGTCGATGGCATGTGGCGCAGTGTCAACGTGTCGGGAACATCGCGCACGGCATACCTCGAGGGGTTGGATGTGTGCGGTAAGACGGGTACGGCACAAAACCCGTTGGGTGCCGACCACTCGACGTTCCTCTCGTTTGCACCGAAGGATAACCCCAAGATTGCCATCTCGGTATATGTGGAGCATGGAGGCTTCGGCTCGGCTATCGCTGTGCCTATCGCGAGCCTTATCGAGGAGCTATACCTCACGGACACGATACGTCGACCCGAGTTGTTGGAGAGGGTGCTTAACTTCCAACCCAACTACAAGCACTACGACGAGAAGCAGCGTAAGTACGATGCCGAGCGCCAAAAGAAGAACGAAAAGAGGTAGAGGATTATGATTTCGGATTACAACATATCGCGACATAAGGGTGGCAACGCCCTCTTTGGCTCCATCGACAAGGTGGCCCTGGGACTCTACGCGCTGATTGTCATCATTGGCGTGTTCTGCATAACCTCAGCCTCGTACGACCCCGACAACGGCAGCATCTTCTCGCTCAGCCACAACTACATGAAGCAGATTGTGTGGGTCGTAATATCGTGGACGATGGCTATCGTGGTGCTGTTGTTAGATAGGCGACTATTCCACATGTTTGCCTACCCGGCATATATATTAGGTATCATGGCGCTGCTTGCGGCATTGTTCTTCGGCCGCGAGGTTAATGGCGCGAAGGCGTGGTTCGAGCTCGGAGGCATGCGCATACAGCCGGTGGAGTTCGTGAAGATTGCCACGGCGCTGATGATGGCACGCGTGATGAGCGACTACGTGTTTAACATAAACCGTATTACGGACTTGTTCAAGGTTGCGGGCGTGATACTCCTGCCGTTGGGTATCATCGTGTTGCAGAACGACACGGGCTCGGGCTTGGTGCTCGGCGCCTTCCTCTTCGTGCTGTATAGGGAGGGGCTGTCGAAGTATATCTACTTCCCGATAATCTTCACCATCGTACTCTTTGTGGTGTCGTTCATCTTCTCCCCCGTGGTGATATTTACCGCGCTGTTGGTGCTCTTTACGCTCTATAGCGCCCTTAAGACGGGGGCTATTGCCGGCCATGCACGCTTCCTGTGCTGTGTGTTGCTCGTGGCGCTGCTCTTGGCACTACTCACGCCCCTTAGCGGCTACGTGTCGCTGATGATTGCCTGTGGCGTGGCGGCCGTGATGCTCGCTGCCGTGGCGCTCAAGACACGTACGATGATGCTCCTATGGCCGATACTTATGTTTGTCTACGCGATGCTCTTCGTGCCGACGACGGATGTCCTCTTCTCGCACCTCGAGGAGCACCAGAAAAACCGAATACTTACGTTCGTGGGCCTTGTGGATGACCCCCGAGGTGTGGGGTATAATGTCAACCAGTCGCAGATAGCCATAGGCTCGGGTGGCATGTGGGGCAAGGGCTTCATGGAGGGCACGCAGATAAAGTACGACTTCGTGCCGGAGAAACATACCGACTTCATCTTCTGCATCGTGGGCGAGGAGCAGGGCTTCTTCGGAGCCTTCATCGTCGTGGCGTTGTACTTAGCCCTCATCCTACGGCTTATGCGCATGGGTGAGCGCATAAAGGAGCCCTTCGGCAGGGTATACTGCTACTCCGTGGCGGCGATACTGCTCTTGCACGTGTTGGTAAACGTGGGCATGACCATAGGTATCATGCCCGTGATGGGTATCCCGCTACCGCTGATGAGCTACGGAGGCTCGTCGCTCGTGGCCTTCACGCTGCTGATAATGATAGCCATACGCCTCGATGCCTCGACGTCGGATAACGACATCTATGCCTAACTAAAAGATTAATACTCGAACTATGAATAAGGAACGTCTTATATTTCTCACCAACGACGACAGCTACATGTCGAAGGGCTTCCGTGCTGCTGTGGAGCTTGCGCTGGAGTTTGGCCGTGTTGTAGCCATCGCCCCCGATAGGGTGCAGAGCGGTATGAGTCAGGCCATAACCATCAACAGCCCGCTCTTTATGCGCGAGGTTGAGGCTCCCGAGGGTGCTACGATATACGCCTTCTCGGGTACGCCCGTGGATTGCGCCAAGATAGCCTTCGACCACGTCTTTGCCGAGCGTAAGCCCGACCTTGTGCTCTCGGGCATAAACCATGGCTCGAATGCCGCCATCAACGTGATGTACTCGGGAACGATGGGCGCAGCGATTGAGGGTAGCTTCTATGGCGTGCCCTCGATAGGCCTGTCGCTCGACGACCACGCCGCAGATGCCGACTTCGAGGGTGCGGTGAAGTATGGCAGGGAGATTATCGCCGCGGTGCTTGCTGCGGCCGATAGGCTGCCACGCCCGCTGTGCCTCAATGTCAACGTGCCGCGCATGGCCGTGGACGATATTCGAGGTATACGCCTTGCGCGTCAGACACGTGGCTTCTGGAGGGAGGATTTTTATGCTCGCCAGGATCCGCATGGCAGGGATTACTTCTGGCTCACGGGAGCCTTCCAGAATGCCGAGCCCGAGGCTGAGGATACCGACGAGTGGGCCTTGGCACACGGCTATGTCGCTGTGGTGCCGGTGCAGACCGACATGACGGACTACGGCATGCTGGGGCACTTGAGTAATGTTATAAAGTAACGATAGACGACTATGCGAGGTGCGGAGATTGCGATGATTGTCTGCATAGCGATGCAGATAGGTGCCACGGTGCTGGCGTTGTTGCTCGTCAACCAGACGAAGTATCGTGCGTTGTGGTGGTGCTGTATCATAGGCCTCACGATGCTCACGGCCGAGCGTGTGTTGCAACTCTTCGAGTGGGATGGCATCAACATCTCGAACCTCACGTTTGCATGGGTAGGCACGATAGTGTCTGTTAGTTTCTCGGTGAGCGTCGTATGTGCCCACATGCTTGTGCGCCATGTAGACCGCATGACCAACCACCGTCGCATGCTCGAAAACCGCCTTATGACGGCCGTGCTGCGTACCGAGGAGCGCTCGCGTGCCTCGTTCTCGCGCGAGCTGCACGATGGCTTAGGGCCCCTGCTATCCTCGGCCAAGATGTCAATATCGGCATTGCAGCGCGCGGACCTTAGCGATAAGGATAGGACGACGCTTGCCAACACCTCGGCCGTCATCGACGAGGCTATACGCTCACTGCGCGAGATATCGAACAACCTCTCGCCACACATACTCAATAACTTCGGCCTTATGCGTGGCATCAAGAACTTCGTCGATAGGGTGGTGTCGTTGCACGACGTGAGGATTGACTTCCGCACATCGTTGCGTGCCGAGCGCTTCGACTCCAACATCGAGGTTATCCTCTACCGCGTGGTGTGCGAGCTTATAAACAACTCGTTGAAGCACTCGGGCTGTAAGAACATAGAGCTAACGCTCGAACAGAAGGATAGCCGCCTGAACATCGAGTATCGCGACGATGGCTGCGGCTTCCTCCCGCACGACGCCGATAACGTGGGCATGGGTCTCTCGAACATACGCTCACGCATATCGTCACTCGGGGGCAAGTTACAGCTTACGAGCCACCCGGGTAGGGGCATGGCGGCATCCATATCCGTGTCTACGGATAGCGCCAACGCCCACCTCACAAGTAGCGAATACGATCAACTATATAATACGCCTAAGAATGACAAGAAACGTAAGAATAGCTCTCGTCGATGACCATACGCTCTTCCGCACGGGACTTCGAGGTCTGCTGTCGCAGCGCGATGACTTCGAGGTCGTTGCCGATGTGGGTAGTGGCGAGGAGTTTATCGAGTTGTTGCCCACGATAGATGTAGATGTCGTCTTCATGGATATATCGATGCCCGGCATGGATGGTGCCGAGGCTACGCGCCGTGCCCTGCAACTGCGCCCCGAGTTGCGCATCGTCACCCTCTCGATGTATGGCGACGACCACTACTACACGCTGATGATGGAGTGTGGCGCCTCGGGCTTCCTGCTCAAGGACTCCGACATCGACGAGGTGTATGCCGCCGTGGATACGACGATGGCGGGCGACAGTTACTTCAGCTCGGCACTCCTCGGCTCGCTCACACGTAACATGAGCCGCCTGAGCTCGGGCATCGAGGAGGAGGATGACGATGCTCTCTCGGATCGCGAGATAGAGATTCTCGTTGAGGTATGCCGCGGATTGTCGAATCAGGAGATTGCCGATAAGCTCTTTATCTCGAAGCGCACGGTCGATAAGCACCGCGCCAACATCCTCGAAAAGACGGGGTGTAAGAATACCGCCAACCTTGTGGTCTACGCCATAAAGAATCGCCTCGTGGAGATATAACCATTTTTACGACACTATGCGTAGCCTCGGTCAAGAGATAAGTATTTTTACTTATTTCTCCTCCGAGGCACTTTTTTTTGTTGGCTGCGGGCGATAAAACCCGCAAAAAATGTTATCTTTGCGGAGATATTTATGGCTGTTATGTGCGCTGTGGTGCGCGTATGATGGTGGAGAAACAGAAAATTTTAACCAAACAAACGCAATAATGGTAGATATTTTTGATCGCTTATCGAAGAATGCCGGCGGCCCTATCGGTCAGTACATGTCGGCAGTACACGGCTATTTCGCATTCCCCAAGCTTGAGGGTGAGTTGGGCCCTCACATGACCTTCCGCGGTAAGCCCGTGTTGAACTGGAGCTTGAACAACTATCTCGGCTTGGCCAACCACCCCGAGGTACGTGAGGCTGATGCCCAGGGTGGTAAGGACTTTGGTATGGCCTACCCCATGGGTGCTCGTATGATGTCGGGACAGACGAAGTATCATGAGCAGTTGGAGCGTGAGCTCGCTGAGTTCGTGGGTAAGGAGGATGCTTTCCTTCTCAACTACGGCTACCAGGGTATGATCTCTATCATCGACTGTCTGCTTACACCCCGCGATGTTGTCGTCTACGACAAGGAGTGCCACGCATGTATCATCGACGGCCTTCGCATGCACCCGGGTAAGCGTTTCGTGTATGCTCACAACGACGAGGAGTCGTTGCGCTTGCAGCTCAAGCACGCCACGGAGCTTGCTGAGGAGCAGAAGGGTGGTGTCCTCGTGATTACCGAGGGTGTCTTCGGCATGAAGGGCGACCTCGGCTTCCTCGATGTCATCGTTAAGTGCAAGAAGGACTTCAGCTTCCGCCTCCTCGTGGACGATGCTCACGGCTTCGGTACTATGGGTACCAACGGCCGCGGTACGGGTGACCACTTCGGCGTGCAGGACGAGATTGATGTGTTGTTCAACACCTTCGCTAAGTCTATGGCCGGCATCGGTGCCTTCGTATCGGGCCCCCGTTGGCTTATCAACCTCTTCCGCTACAACATGCGCTCGCAGCTCTACGCTAAGTCGCTGCCCATGCCTATGGTTATCGGTGCTCTCAAGCGTCTCGACCTTATCCGCAAGCATCCGGAGTACCAGCAGAAGCTCTGGGAGATCACACGTGCTCTCCAGAAGGGTCTCACCGAGAACGGCTTTAACATTGGCGTTACACAGTCGCCCGTGACACCCATCTACATGAAGGGTGGTAATGAGGAGGGTACGAACCTCATCGTCGACCTTCGCGAGAACTATGGTCTCTTCTGCTCTATCGTAATCTACCCCGTAATTCCCAAGGGCGAGATTATCCTGCGCGTGATACCTACGGCAGCACACACCATGGAGGATGTGGAGTACACAATCAACACCTTCAAGGCTGTACGTGCGAAGTTCGAGGCGGGCGAGTATATCAAACCTATACCGCAGATGGCAGACCCCGACTTTAAGGTACGCTAAATTTATCTCTCGAGATGAGAGAGAATAAAAAGTGTATTTTGTCGTTCTTTGTTGTGATAATGGCGCATCTACTTCCGCTAACGAATTATCTCGTCAATGGGCAGTACGCTTAAGTACAGCCCATCGCCTCGAAATTCGCCGAGCGTTGTATCTGCACCATTCTGACAACAAATGTGCTCGCCCTCAAAATGCTCATTTACGTCGAGTAAACTCCGCTTTTTCGGGCTCGCAGCGCCGCGATTAAGTGAGAGCAGAGGCTGCTTGCAGACTATGCCGAGCGTGAGCGGTGAAAAGGAACTTAAGCCTAAAACTACATCTTTTTATTCACTCTCTTAGGTATCAAGGGCTGGCTAAGCAACTTTTTAGTCAGCCC
>JAFTNV010000028.1 GCA_017451685.1 Alistipes sp. | reverse complement strand
GGCTCCACTCTCCACTTCTCGGACTACCGCCAACTTAAAACTCATCGGATAGTCTCGTTGCGTGCGCTTGACATACAAGCTGTTACTCTTTTCTTCCATAGCTTTACTTTTTTTGTGTAACGCTATTTCAGGACGGGACATCTTAGGTATCAAGGGCTGGCTAAGCAACTTTTTAGTCAGCCCCTTTTTTTGTGTGTATGCTGTGGGTTTTGATTTTGATGGGTTTCTATGAGTTTCTATGGGTTCCTATGTGATTGATTACTAATTACTCACTACTCACTACTCATTACTCATTGAGCCGTCAGGCTTCAAGGTGTTCGATGAGGATTTTGAGGCCTATGGCTATGAGGATTATGCCGCCCACGATGCCGGCCTTTGTGCCGAGGCGCGAGCCGAAGAGGCTGCCGAGGTATACGCCCACGCCCGAGAGTAGCAGCGTGACGATGCCGATGACGGCGGCCGATACCCAGATGTTAACACCGAGGAAGGCGAGGCTTATGCCTATGGCTAAGGCGTCGATGCTTGTGGCGATGGCCATAAGGAGCATGGTCTTGGTGCCGAAGTCGGAGGTGTGGCTCTCCTCGTCACCCCATACCGCCTCGCGTATCATGTTGAGGCCTATGACGACCAACAATCCGAAGGCTATCCAGTGGTCTATGCTCGTGACAAACGACGAGAAGCGCACGCCAACGATGTAGCCAACGATGGGCATCAGCGCCTGAAAGCCACCAAACCACACCCCCGCATTGAGGGCGTGACGCATGGTTACGCGCTTGAGCGTGACACCCTTACCCACCGATACGGCGAAGGCATCCATCGCCAACCCTATGGCGATAAGCAGTAACTCTACAATTCCCATATACTAAATGTTGTTTTACTCTATTCTACAACCCCGCGAAGGCCTTGAGCTTGGCAATCTCCTCGGGCCAGCGTGCCTCGTCGGGGGTCTCGAGGATCAGAGGTATGTTGTCGAAGCGCGCATCCTGTGCGATGTAGCGGAAGCACTCCCAGCCTATCTCGCCATCGCCGAGGGGCGAGTGACGGTCTATGCGGCTACCCAAGGGGCGCATGGCATCGTTCAGATGCATGCCGCGGAGGTACTTGAAGCCCACGACGCTGTCAAACTCCGCGAAGGTGGCATCGCACGCCTCGCGTGTACGCAGGTCGTAGCCCGCAGCAAAGGCGTGGCACGTGTCGATACACACACCCACGCGGCTCTTATCCTCCACGCGGTCGATGATGTAGGCGAGGTGGTAGAAGCTGAAGCCGAGGTTTGAGCCCTGCCCTGCGGTGTTCTCCAATACGGCCGTCACGCCCGCGGTGCGCTCCAGCGCCATGTTTATCGACTCGGCGATGCGGTCGAGCGAGGCGCGCTCGTCGATGCGCTTGAGGTGGCTGCCAGGGTGGAAGTTGAGCCTGTCGAGGCCGAGGCGCTCGCAGCGCGCCATCTCCTCGAAGAATGACTCGCGCGACTTCTCCAGACCGTCGCTGTCGGGGTGCCCGAGGTTTATGAGGTAGCTGTCGTGTGGCAACACCTGAGCGGCGCTATACCCCGCCTCGGCCATCGCAGCTTTGAAGATGGCCACCTGCTCCTCGGTCAATGTTGGTGCTAACCACTGTCGCTGATTCTTCGTGAAGAGAGCAAAGGCCGTAGCCCCTATCTCCTTGGCATTTATGATGGCGTTCTCCACGCCTCCCGATGCACTTACGTGTGCTCCTATATATTTCATACAATATCTTCTTTTTTCGTTACACTTTCACTCATTGTTCCCTTGTGTTCCTCTCCACCACTTGAGTGATATGATGGTTGCAGGGCAATGCTGTAAATAAATACATCATTATGATGGCAAAGATATGTAAATTTTAGTAAAATATTTGTATATTTGCATTGTAAATACCTATTGACATATAATAAACACTAATAATCCAATATCAACACTATGAAGAGATTTACTACCCTTTTAGTTGTTGCCCTTATGGCATTTGCAGGTGATGCCTATGCGCAGGTATCTATCGACGAGGTATCTACCAGCGAGGGTAAGCGCGAATTTAATAACGAGATGAAGAGTAAGGAGGTCGAGGCCGACTACTTCTCGGAGGCTAACTATCGTGCCGAGCGCCGTGCTATACGCCAGGAACGTAACCTCATTGACTTCTCGGCAAACCTCCACGGCTCACTCACGGCCTATAGCAAGTCGTGGCAGGCGGCGGGCGACAATGCCGTGACAATCCTTGCCAATATCAACTTCCTTCATACCTTCAAGAAGGGACGCTTCACCCTCACAAATACCGCCTCGGCAAAGTTCGGCTACAACAACATGAAGACCGACCTTGGCGATGGCAGCGACCCCCGCGGTATATGGTTCAAGAATGTCGATGAGGTGGTGCTCTCGACAGCACCCCAGTGGGCGATGGTCAAGAACTGGACGTATGGTGCTAACGTGAAGTTCCGTACGCAGTTTGCCCCGGGCTATGGTGCTCGTGGCGATAAGCAGAAGGGTGCCTCGCGCGTGTCTAACTTCATGTCGCCCGGATATTTGGACGCATCTCTCGGTTTCACCTACGTGCTTCCGTCGGTGAAGTTCCCCCTCAAGGTCAACCTCGCACCTATAGCCATGAGTGCAACCTATCGCGACGACCTCACCACCTCGAACAACTATGGCGTGACTAACGGTCGCTCGAAGTATGAGGGTGGTCTCTCTATACAGCTCGACTTCGACAAGACATGGGGTAAGAATGGCTGGCTGCGCTACCGCACTACCGCCTACTCATTCTACGGTTGGATTACTGACATCTCGTCGAAGGCTAAGTTCAAGGCTACAGCCGACGAGCCTAAGTATGAGCACGTAGTTCCCACCATACGTTGGGAGAACACCATCGACATCAAGGCTACCAAGTATATCTCTACCCAGATATACTTCCAGCTCTACTACAACAAGCAGGAGTGGCATCAGCTTCAGGTGTCATCAATGCTGTCAGTAGGTCTTACCTACACCTTTAAGAACAAGTAATTTTAAGAGACAGATAGGGACAACAGAGACCGCAGATACAACAAAGACAACAGAGACAACAGAGACAACAGAGACAACAGAGAGAGCAGAGACAACAGAGACAACAACGAGGTCTCGGGCGACAATGTCCGCGTGGTCGTTTATCTCTCTGTGGTCTCTGTGGTCTCTGTGGTCTCTGTGGTCTCTTTGTCCGCAACAACCGCATAGGACCCCATAGTAACTCATTCTGGAATTTGAATAATTCCTCATTACTAATTTGAAATAGCAATATTCCGCTACCTTGTGCGTTTACTGAGATATGGAAAAGAGTAGATTAGCAGGTTTATGGACGGTGCTACTTATCGTAGCATCTGTTGCCGTATCCGTATGGATAGGTGTGTTGGTGGGTCGTGGTGTCGAGCGTAAGCATACGTACGACATCATACAGCAGATGTCGGGTCGCGTGCGGAGCAGTGAGGCCGAGGTGAGTGCCTTTGCGCGCGACATGGCGGCCGTGGAGCAGTACATGGCCGGCAGCGACAAGATGATGCAGACCATAATGGCCATAAGCACCAACTATGTCGACAACATAGACCTCGACACCATCTACGAGAAGGCCATACCGGCACTCCTCTCGGAGCTCGACCCCCACTCGGAGTATATCCCCGCGAAGATGTTCGACAAGGTGAACGAGTCGCTCGAGGGTGAGTTTGACGGCATAGGCATCGTCTTTAACGCCATGACCGACACCATCACCGTGCTCAGCGTCATACCGCAGGGCCCCTCGGATAAGGCGGGGGTGCGTGCCGGCGACCGCGTGCTACGCATCGACGGCCGTAATGTGGCGGGGCAGAAGATACCGCAGGACTCGATGGTGCGCCTCATGCGTGGGCCCCGAGGCACGAAGGTGAGGCTCTCGGTGCAGCGTGCGCACATAGACGACCTCGTCGATATTGATGTCACGCGCGATGCCATAGAGCTCCACAGCGTCGAGACGGCCTTCATGCTCGACGACGAGGCTAAGATTGGCTTCATACGTCTATCGCAGTTCTCGCGCACATCCTATGCCGAGATACGTGGAGCGTTGGATAAGCTCGCCGCGGAGGGCATGTGTGGCGTCATTATAGACCTACGTGGCAATGGCGGAGGCTTCCTCGATCAGGTGATACCCATGGTCAACGAGTTCCTGCCGGCCGACAAGCTCATAGTATATACCGAGGATCGTCATGGCCGTCGCATTAATGAGTATAGCACGGGCAGGGGTAAGTATCAGGATGTGGCGCTTGCCATCCTCGTGGACGAGACGAGTGCCTCGTCGAGCGAGATATTAGCCGGAGCGATTCAGGATAACGACCGCGGCATCGTCCTTGGACGTCGCACCTTCGGTAAGGGACTTGTGCAGGCGCAGATACCCTTTGCCGATGGCTCGGCAGTACGCCTCACGGTGGCGCGCTACTACACGCCCACGGGGCGCTCGATACAAAAGCCGTATGTTAGTGGTGACGAGATGTCCTACCACATGGACATCATCAACCGCTACAACCACAGCGAGTTCTTCTCGGCCGACTCCATCCACTTCGACGACACGATGAAGTTTAAGACACCCGCGGGGCGCACCGTCTATGGCGGAGGTGGCATCATGCCCGACATATTCATCCCGCTCGACACGCTCGGCATGTCGGACTACTACCATAAGGTGTGGAACACGAATGTGTTGTATCGCTACACCATGGACTTCACCGACCGCCATCGTGCTGCGATGGATGCCGTAAAGTCGCTCGACGAGCTCGAAAAGCTGCTCGACGAGGGCGATATTATCGAGGAGTTTGTGGGCTATGCCGAGCGTAACGGTGTGGCGCGTGACGACGAGGGATTGCGACTCTCGCGTAGGATTATCGAGGCGCAGATTCGTGCCTACATCGGGCGTAACACCCTCGACGATGAGTCGGGCTTCTACCACAACATATATGCCATTGACGAGGCCATGCAGCGTGCCGTCAAGGAGTTGCGTAAGGAACTGAAAAACAATTCTCGACGATGATAAATAGACTACTCGGCACGTTGTGTGCCATTACCATAATTGCCGTCATGGTCTTTGCCATACTAAACGCCGGCAACTACCGCTCGATGTGCTTCGAGAGTACGGCAAAGGCGGATGTCACTGTCGTAACACCCGCCTCGGAGCCTGAAATTCCTGAGATTATTGACATCCCGGATAGTCTATCTCTTCAACCCGGGGTTTAATAGCACATCCTTATTGGGGTAGGGGCAGTACATCTTAGTGTCGTCCCACGTGCCCGTGACCTTCACCGCCTCGTTGCGCATAACGCCCGGGGCAACCTCTATCATGGGGTTTTCTTTGCGGTACTCGAAGTGCTCCTTCAGGCGATACATGCGGAACATGTCGCGTGAGCGCGAGGCAAAGCCACACCAGTAGTATCCCGCAATCTCCCAGCCATGCTCGTCGTATGCCGCCTCGGCAAGCTCCTCGGCACTCATCGCCGTGGTGTAGAGGTTCGTCTGCTTGCCATCGGCACGGTTACGCACGCGGTTAAGCACATCTACAGCCTTCTGTGTCACCTTGCCCGCGCGGCCCGTAGCCTCGGCATACCAGCAGTATACCTCTGCAAGGCGTATAACTTGTCCTGTCTTTTGACCATACTGTGGGCCGGGTGAGGGGCTTGCGTAGTCGAACTCGGCAACGCCACCTGCGGCCTCTGCCGACTTCATAAACACGGGGGCCACAACCTCACGCGAGGCGGGCTCGGTGTCGTACCACCAGTCGTGTAGCTCGCCATCCGAGAGCATAATCTTGGGAAAGTATGTAGCCTCCTTGCGTGGGCCCTCGGGGAACTCCTTCCAGAACTTTATCTCGCCATTCGTGTCGCCCCAGCCCGACTGCTTCATGTCGAGGAGGAAGTCCGTGAGGGGCATCATCTGCGATGTGCGGTCGCGGTTGTAGTATATGCCGAGGATAATCTCGGGATTCTTCTGCGTATATGCCTGCGAGTATACATCGGCATAGTTATCCAAGAGGCGGTAGTAGTATGTCTTGTTCTCCACAAGGTCGATGACCTCCTCGGCCTTCTTTGCAGCAAGGTCGTAGTACTCCACGCCCTTATTCAGCGGCCAGCCCGCCATGCACATGTAGACGTACGCCATCGTCGCCTTCACGGCACCACGGCTCACGGCCACGTTCATGCCGTTAAGCAACTGTGGGGCCTTGGTGTAGTTGTCGGGGCACCCCTGCTCGGCAATCGTGAGGTCGCTGAGGATAAGAGTATAAATATCCTCGACACTCTTTAGCGGGGCGTTGTAGTCAATCTTCTCGTCGAGCATCACGGGCACCTCGCCCCATGTTGTCACGAGGTAGAAGTAGGAGTATGCGCGCCAGAAGTGTGCCTGCGCTATGGCCTCGGTAATCTCCGCCTTGCTAACATCGGGTGTGCGCGAGGCGTTGTTTATGATGAAGTTGGCGGCCTTGATGACCTTGTAGCGCTGCTCCCAGAGGTTCACCATCCACGAGTTATTATCCGTCACGCTATACTGGTCGTGCTCGCGCAGCGGCTGCTTGTTGCTCGCCGGGTGGGTCGATATGTCGTCGCCCGAGAGGAAGTTGGTGCCTATGTAGTGGTTGGCATACTGCGATGTGGCCACCACGGAGTAGAGAGAGTTGAGCGACGCCTGGAGGTCGTTCTTCGTGGTGAAGAACTTGTCGCTCGGGAGCTTACCCTTGGCATCCTCGTCGAGGAAGTCTACGCACGAGCTAAGTAGTGCCGTGCTAAGGAGTGTGAATATAAGTATCCTGTATTTCATGTTGTCGCAAATGTTAGAATGTTAGTTTGAGACCTACGGTGTAGGTGCGGGGCACGGGGTAGGCGCCATAGTCTATGCCGTCGTAGCTCGAGTATACCTCGGGATCCATGCCCTTATACTTGCTCAGCGTGAATACATCCTGTGCGCTTAGCGATATCTGTATGTCGACAAAGCGTGTCACGTGGCGCGGGATGGTGTAGGCGATGCTTATGTTCTTGAGCTTGAGGAACGAGGCATCTTCGAGCCATAGCGTAGAGTTGGCGTAGCTCTTATTGTCGGTGTTCGTCACACTCGGATATAACGCCTGGCTCTTATCCTCGACATAGTCCCAGCCACGGAAGTAGGCATCGCGGAGCGTGATGAAGCGCGACACGCCACTCATAGATGCCGTGGTGAAGCGGCTGATGTTCAGACGGTCGTAGTCGAAGGCGCCGTTGAAGAAGATGTTCACCGAGAGGTTGCGCCAGATGATGGTGTTGTTCCAGCCCACCATCCACTTGGGCGAAGCCGAGCCACGTATTATGCGGTCGGCAGCCGTGGGTGCTGTCGTAAGCGTGCCGTCAGCCTTGCGGTAGAGGTTGGCGCCATGGTCGTCGAAGCCCGCCCAGTCGTAGACATAGAACGACCCTAATGGGTAGCCCGGCTTCATTATCTGCATTTCGCCACCAAGGTCGCTATAGTCAGCCGTGAGGACAACGTCATCACCCGCGAGGTCTACGACCTCATTCTTGATATACGTCACGTTGGCCGTCGTCTCCCACTTCACGGCGCGGTCGATGACGAAGGTGTTGAGCGAGAACTCATAACCCTCGTTCTTGAGCGCACCCTGATTTACCCAATACTTACCGCCACCGTTGTATAGGGGCACCTGCTTCTGAAAGAGTAGATCCTCGGTATCCTTGCGGAACCAGTCGAACGATATGTTCACGCCTCCGAGCGAGAGGTCTAAGCCGACGTCTATCTGCGATGTCTTCTCCCACGTGAGGTCGGGCGTGGCGAAGGTGTTACCCCAGTATCCCGTATAGTCTGTCGTCGTGCCCCAGCCGTACGATGTCTTCGAGAGGAGGCCAAGGGTGCTGTATGCCGAGATGCCCTCGTTGCCCGTCACACCGTAACTTGCGCGAAGCTTAAGCTGCTCGACGACATCCTGACCCTGCATGAACTCCTCAGCAGCGATATCCCACGCCACAGCAGCCGAGGGGAAGTAACCCCAGCGGTGATCCCTCTGGAACTTCGACGAGCCGTCGGCACGGAACGCGGCGGTAAGGAAGTAACGCTTGTCGTAGTCGTAGTTCAGACGCACGATGCCCGACATGAGCGACGACTCGCTGTAGCCATTCGACTGACTGCGCGTCGCGGCATTGCTCACATCCCAGTAGCCCACACTCTCATTGCTAAGGCCCGTGCCACTTATGCCCATCGAACTATTTGTGACGCCACTAAGCTCCCATACGGCTGTTGCTGCGAGCGTATGGCGACCAAACGTGCCGCTATATGTCAGGTTGTTGGTATTCTGCCAGTAGTTGTGTAGCGACGAGTTGTTCGACATCGAGCTCTTGGCGCCCGGGGCTACCTTGCTCGACGAGAAGCTGTACGACGGCGAGTAGTCGAAGTCGTAGCCTCCCTGTATGCTGAGGGTTAGGCCCTTCACGATGCGGAAGAGAAGCGTGGCGTTGGCGTTGAGGTTGTAGCTGTACGAGTCGCTATAGTTCTCCATCATCACGCCATAGGGGTTGTTACCCGTGCCTATATTGTAGGGGTCGTTGTTGTATATGCCCGTTGTGGGGTTCTTCATCTCCATCGTAGGCGAGAAGTTGAGCACATGAAACCAGTTGGGTGCTCCGTTCTTCTGATGTAACACCGAGCCGTTTATCTTTGTCGAGAGTGTAAGCCATGGGCGTACGTCAGCATCTATGTTGGCACGTAGGCCGTAGCGCATGTACTTCGCCTTGATGGTCACGGCCTGCTGGTCGAGGACGCTTCCCGACACCATGTAGCGTATCTTGTCGCTGCCGCCTGTGGCACCGAGTGTGTAGTTCTGCGTTATGCCCGTGCGTGTGAGAAGGTCTATCCAGTCTATGCCCTTTTGGCCCGTTCGATAAAGCTCGAGGTCGGTGGGCGATATTGTCTCCGAACCCTTTATGTCGTTAAGCGCCAGGGCATACTCGTAGGCGTTGAGGAGGTCGTAGTTCTTGCGCACCTCCGAAATACCTATCTTCGTGTCGAAGTATATGCGCGATGTACCCTTCTCGCCCGTGCGTGTTGTGATGAGCACCACGCCATTAGCACCGCGCGAGCCATATACGGCCGTCGACGAGGCATCCTTTAGTATCTGCATCGAGGCTATATCCTGCGGGTTGAGGCCATCGAGGCCACTCGACGATATTATTCCGTCGATGACGTATAGCGGGTCGCTGCTCTTATTTATAGATGTAGTACCGCGCACGCGCACGCGCGAACTTGCACCCGGCATGCCGCTCGTCGTTGTCACCTCCACACCGGCAGTACGCCCCTGCAGCACATCGGCCACATTTTTTACGGGCTGGTCGTGGAAGCTACGCTCACCGATTACCGATACCGAGCCCGTTAGGTCGCTCTTCTTAAGCTCGCCATAGCCCACGATGACGACGTCGCTCACGCGCTGCGATGCCTGATATAGCGTTGTGGTGTAGTCCGTCTGGTTGGGCACAACCTCGAAGGTGGTGTCGTTGTAGCCCAAGAATGTGACTACGATTGTCGCATCCGCGGGTACGGTGAGCTTGTACTCACCCATGGAGTTTGTCGCCACGCCCAAGCGGTTGTTGCCCTCGACCAATACCGTAGCACCGGGTATGGGCTCACCCTCCTCGTTGATGATTGTTCCTGTTATTGCTATTGTTGCGGGCTCTTGTGCCGTGGCTGTTGTTGCCCAAAGCCCTAAGATGGCGACGAAAAATAGAATGCTTCGTGTAAATAATCTACTCATACTAACATTACCTTATCTATATTTTACGCCCCAAATATAGATAAATAATGCGATATATGGTTATTTCGCCCCTTTTTTTGATGCGAATAGGCAATATTTGAGGGTGAATCGCCCGTAATATTTAGCGTGAAACTATAGCTTTGAGCGTTGTGCCTAACTCGCTGTTCTCCGTCACGCCATTTATAAGTTCTGCGCCCGTGCCATAAAGGTATATCGGCACCATCGTACCCGAGTGGCCTCCCGTTGTCCAGCGATACTCCACGCCCTGCTCCGCAAGGTTGAAGTCGGCATCGCTGCTAACAATCGTAAGACCTCCCGTCTCATGGTCGGCAGTGACGACAACGAGCGTGTCGGCGTGGCTCGTGGCATACTCCACGGCAACCTCCACAGCCTCCATGAAGTCGAGCATCTCGCCCTGCTGGCCCTCGGCATCGTTGCCATGGCCCATGCCGTCGATTATCGACCCCTCGACCATGAGTACAAAGCCGTCATCGTCGCCCTCGAGGTGTTGCAACGCCTTCATTGTGGCCTTCGCAAGATAGCCCTCGCGATGCTCTATCTCCTTGTCAGCAAGGATTATAAGGCTCCTGTCGCGCGTTGTAGCCTCGTTGAGGCTGTCGTATAGAGTGTAACCACTATCCGTTATAGCCTTCAGTGCGCCCTCTCTACCGCCATAGCGCTCCTCGAAGAAGGCCATGCCACCACCTATGGCTATGTCTATGTCGCTCTCGAGCAGCTGCTCGGCAATCGTTGTATACTCGTGGCGCGACCTCACATGGGCATAGAAGGCTGCGGGCGTGGCGTGTTGCAGGTATGTTGTTACAACCAACCCCGTAGCCTTGCCCTTGTCCGCGGCTAACTCCATAAGCGACTGTGGCGCTGTGCCGTCGGGGAGCATGCCGAGCATCGTATTGTTCGTCTTGCAGCCCGTGGCGAGGGCTGTGCCCGAGGCTGCCGAGTCGGTCACGCGGTTGTCGAGCGAGTATGTCTTTTGTAGTGCCACGTTATCCGCGCGGTCGAAGATGGTAGTGTCGTAGTTGTTCTCGAGCTGCATCATCGACACCGACGCTAAGCCCATGCCGTCACCTATGAGATATATGATGTTGCGAACCTCCTGAGCGCCTATATCTGCGATTGAGGCTATGGTGGTGATAAGGATAATGAGTGTACGTTTCATGTTATATCGTATTGTTCCTTGCAAAATTAGCTAAAAGATTGTATCTTCGCAAGAAAATAGACAAATAGATTACCATTATGGCAGAGGTACGCATTGCAGAGGATTGGAAGGCGATACTTAAGGATGAGTTTGCGAAGCCCTACTTCGACGAGCTTGTCGACTTCGTTAAGGCGGAATATGCCTCGGGCACAGTATACCCTGAGGGGCGTAATATCTTCAGGGCCTTCGATAAGTGCCCGCTGGATAGGCTCAAGGTCGTCATCATCGGCCAAGACCCCTACCATGGCCCCGGGCAGGCTAACGGATTGTGCTTCTCCGTGGGCGAGGGCGTATCCTTCCCGCCGTCGCTGCGTAACATCTTGCAGGAGGTGCGCGACGATGTCGGCACGCCTATCCCCTCGTCGGGCGAGCTCGACCGCTGGGCAGAGCAGGGTGTGCTGCTCCTAAATGCCGTACTCACCGTGCGTGCCAACGAGGCTGCCTCGCATGCAGGGCATGGCTGGGAGCGCTTCACGGATGCTGTTGTCGCGGCTATAGCGGAGCGTAAGGAGGGTGTCGTATATATGCTGTGGGGTAGCTATGCGCAGAGGAAGGGCTCTATCGCCAACCCGCATCGTAACCTTATCCTACGTGCCGTGCACCCCTCGCCACTATCGGCATACCGCGGCTTCTTCGGCTGTAGGCACTTCTCCGAGGCTAACCGTTACCTCCAAAGCATCGGAAAGACACCGATACAATGGTAGAGATGTAATATGTAGATATACTAAAATTATATGATATGAAGAGACTATTTTTGCTGCTAATGATGTTCGTTGCCCTTGGTTTTGTGGGTTGCGACGTCGATGCGCCAGAGAACATGGATTCGTCTAACGACGATAAGGAGAACATTACTCCCAACTTTACCTTCGATGATAGCGCTGAGCTTAGGCTTGAGGTCGGTAGCGATGGCGGTACGTATGTCTATACCTTTACAACCAATGTCGGTTGGCGTACGGCGTGTTCCGAGGAGTGGGTCGCGGTAGACCCCAAAGAGGGCACGGCCGAGGATGGCGAGTTTAAGGTTGTTGTCGCGGAGAACACCGAGACGGCACCGCGCCAGGCGACCGTCACCATCTGCTATGGCGAGAAGTTCGATAAGGAGGTGGAGATAGCAATCGCCCAGGAGGGTGTCAATGATGGTGAGAGTGACGATGGCTCCGATGACGGTGGCGTCGATCGCCCCAACGATGCTATCGAGGCTATGTTCCCCGCGAATACTCAGGTGTGGTATAACACCACCGAAAGCGCTACTTTCGAGTTTAGCATAGCGAAGCCCTTCGATGCCAATATCCTTTCTAACGAGTTTGGTGCTTGTGCCAATGGGCAGTGCTATGCGTTATTCGCCATTGAGTTCGATGCTGAGGTCACGATGGTAAAAGGGTCGGCCTTTGGCAATAGCAACTTAGAGATTATCTACCTCCCTCATAGCCTACGAACTATCGGTGAGGCGGCATTCCTTAGCTCAAAGAGCCTTCATAGTGTACATGTAGGCTCGGGCATTACGACCATCGAGGCGAGTGCATTTACACGTTGTGACAACCTCTCGAAACTATACATTCGCGCAACCACGCCTCCATCGCTTGGCGAGGATGCCCTGCTTAGCAGCGCTAATGTATACGTGGGCGCGACAATCTATGTCCCCGTGGAGGCTGTGTCGGTGTATAGAGCACATGACGATTGGAAGGAGTATGCCGACCATATCGTGGGCTACGACTTTATCGAGGGTAAGGAGTATGTCGAGGATGAAGGTGATGGCGGCAATGGCGAAGAGGGGGATGATGGCGGCGATGATGATAGCGGTAATACTCCGGATGACCCTCAGCCTACGACGAAGGGCTTTAATACGCGCATACTTCTTACGAAGCATACGGCAAGCTGGTGTACGAATTGCCCCGCGATGTCTGGTAGAATCAAAGAGTTTAACGCTACATATCCCGACTGGGTTGACAACTATAACCTTATCGAGTGTCATTCGAGCGATGCCGACATGGGTACGACAAAGGAGGATAAGGCTTACTCGGATGCTGCTCTTGTACTCTTTAAGTTCCACAACGCTGCTGGCTACCCCGAGATAGACATCAACTTTAAGAGTGCCTACGCTCACAACAACGCCATTTTCATGTCGACGCTGACAGAGCAGTTTAGCCAGCTTATCCACCCCGATGGTGCAGATGTGGGTATTGCTATTACCACCACCGGCAATGCTGATAAGGTCTCTGCTAAGGCCGTAGTTAAGGCTGCTAAGGAGAAGGAGTACAAGATTACGGCGTGGCTGCTTGAGGATAATATACGCAACGGATACCAGGCGAGTGCAACCAAAGAGGAGGACTATGTCTATAGACACGCCCTGCGCGATATTGCCGGTGAGTACTCCGTGGAGGACTTATCAGGCGAGTCGTTGGGTGTCATCAAGGTTGATGAGAGCAAGGAGAAGGAGTTTGAGTTCTCCCTCGCCGGCAAGTCATGGAACCACGAGAATATGGAGGTGCTCATTATCGTAAGCGCCATGAACTCACAGCGTAGATGGGAGATTGTAAACACGGCCATCTGCACTGTAAATAGCAGCGTAGACTTCGAATATATGTAATTGCAGATATCTACGCTCTTCTGCGGAATTCGGCGAGGATGATACCCGTAGCCATTGCTACGTTTAGCGACTCCGACGTAGGGCTGTTTGCAGGGTAGGGCGGGATGTATAGGCGCTCGGTGAGCTCCCCGCGACACTCCTCCGTGAGGCCGCGACCCTCATTCCCCATAACGATGATGCCGTGGCTTGTAAGAGCCTTAGAATAAATGTTTTCGCCATCGAGGAGCGTGCCATAGATGGGCATGCCCTCGTTGTGTGCCTTGTGTAGGAAGTGGGGTAGGTTGTCGGTGTAGTGCACCCTCACGCGGAGGATGGCGCCCATCGTTGCCTGCACGACCTTGGGGTTGAAGCAGTCGGCGCACTCCGCCGAGCAGATGACATCCTTCACGCCAAACCAGTCGGCAAGGCGTATTATCGTGCCCATATTTCCGGGATTCTGCACCCCATCAAGGGCGATGACGAGGTTGTCCTTTATTGCGGCCATCAATAGCGAGTATCGAGGCTTCTCAACGACGGCCAACGTATCCGTGGCGCTCTTAAGCTCCGAGATGCGCTCCATATCCTTCCGTTCGATATGTTCCACCTCGGCACCCGTGAGGTCGTGGCGTGTGGTGTATATGCGACGTATCGAAAAGTCCGAGGCGCGTATCTCCTCCACGAGCTTCATGCCCTCGGCGATAAACAATCCCTCCTCGTCGCGTGTGCGTTTATCTTTCAGTGCGCGTATTAACTGTATCTCTGCCTTTGTCATCGTTCCTATGGTCGTCGTTCCTCGATAGTAAATGTAGCCCCCTCTGTCGCTATGTCGGTATTGGGAAATATCGCGCGACACTCCTCCACGAGGGTGTCGTGCTCCTTGTATCGCGACGAGAAGTGACCTATGATGAGCCTCCCGGCCTCAGCCTTCACGGCCGCCCGTGCCGCCTCCGTCGTCGTGGAGTGCCCGCGACCCTTGGCCCACTGTTCCTCGCTCTTAGCGTATGTAGCCTCGTGATAGAGGATGTCTACGCCACGCACACGCTCTGCCGCGCGTGCCGAGAAGGCCGTGTCCGAGAGGTAGGCGTAGGAGCGCGCCACGTAGGGCGTGTATGTAAGCTCGGCATTGGGTAGCACCGTGCCATCCTCCAACGTGATGTCCTCGCCACGCTTCGCGGCAACAACCTGGGCGATGCTGAGGTTATGCTTCGTGATTTTGAACTTGTCGATGTTGAGCCCCGGTTGCTTCTCCTTGAAGTGGTATCCCGCCGTAGGCACGCGGTGGCGCAGCGGTATCGACCACACCTCGAGGGTGCTGTTCTCCATAATGATGCGGTGCTCCGTGGTGCGCACCTCGTGCCACTTAACCTCGTAGGGGAGGTCGCTGTCGAAGTAACGCATGTGGTAGTCGAGAATCTCGCCCATGGGTGCCGGCGCGTATATGTCTAAGGGCGTACGCTTGCCCATAAGCCCGAGTGTCGAGATTAGGGGAAAGAGCCCAAACGTATGGTCGCCATGCAGGTGCGAGATAAACACAGCCCTAAGGCGCAGCGGATTTATGCCGCGCCTTATGAGCTGCTGTTGTACGCCCTCGCCCGCATCGACAAGGTAGTATTGCTCGTTGAGATTTACGACCTGTGCCGAGGGGTGGGCATTGAGCGTAGGCTTAGCAGACGAGTTACCGAGAATCGTGATGCTGAAAGCCATCGCCCGCGGTTACTGTGCAAGCAACCAACGCTCGCAGTCGAGTGCTGCGATGCAGCCCGAGCCTGCGGCCGTGATAGCCTGACGATAGTGGGGATCCTTAACATCACCGGCAGCAAAGACACCCTCAACCGAGGTCTTAGATGTGCCGGGGACAACCTTGATGTACTTCTGCTCGTCGAGCTCGAGCTGACCCTTGAGGAAGTCGGTGTTGGGATGGTGACCGATGGCGAGGAACAAGCCCATGACGGGAATGTCGCGCTCCACGCCGGCATTGCTGATGACACGTACGCCTGTTACGCCCTCGTCGTCACCCAATACCTCCTTGGTGTTGTGCTCGAAGAGAACCTCGATGTTGGGTGTGTTGAACACACGCTCCTGCATGGCCTTCGATGCGCGGAGGTAGTCCTTACGCACGATGAGGTATACCTTGCGGCAGATAGAGGCGAGGTATGTAGCCTCCTCGCATGCAGTGTCGCCACCACCTACGACGGCAACATCGCGCTTGCGGTAGAAGAAGCCGTCGCACGTAGCACAGGCGCTCACGCCCATGCCGCGATACTTAGCCTCCGACTCCAAGCCGAGGTACTTAGCCGTAGCACCCGTACATACGATTACAGCCTCAGCCTCAATCTCGTGCTCGTGGTCTACGGTCACCTTGAAGGGGCGCTTCGAGAGGTCAATGTCGGTGATGATGCCGCGACGTACGTCGGCACCGAAGCGCAAGGCCTGCTTGCGGAGATCCTCCATCATGAGCGTGCCGGTGATACCCTCGGGGTAGCCGGGGAAGTTCTCGATCTCGGTTGTCGTCGTAAGCTGACCGCCGGGCTCGATACCCTCATAGAGTACGGGCGAGAGGTTAGCACGTGAGGTGTAGATTGCAGCCGTGAAACCTGCGGGGCCGCTACCAATGATTAAAACTTTTACTTTCTCCATAGTCTTAGTTGGTTATTTAGTTATGTGTAAATAGTATCTCGTAAAACGCCTATCGTGTGTTTAGGAAGTCGGCCTCGTGCTCCTTCACATCGCGGAAGTCGTAGCCGTAGCCAACCATCATGTCGAGGCCGGTATCCCTCTTGCGGTCGTTGTCGGTAATCTCGCGCATGCGGGCGGTGATGTTTGCTGCCGTAACCTTTATCTGCTCCACCTCCTCGTCCGAGGCCTCATGTCCGAGGAGTCCCGCAAGGATATTGTAGGCGTATGCTGCTGCCATGTCGTCGTAGCGCACAAGATAAGAGGCGAGGACGACGTCTATATCCGTAAGTCCGAGTTCACCATCGGCAATCTGTGTCATTAGTCGCTCCACAACGCTGAGGGGTAGGTACTGCCCCGCAACATCTATCCACTCGCTGCCATCGGCTACTTCTGCCGTGCGGTTGCCCTTCGAGAGCATCGCGCCTATCGATGCGGCTATGGCGCTGTTGTACATCTTAATGCCGCGCGAGAGCATCGAGGCACGTATTGTCGTGCGGTTGTAGCTGTAACTCTTGGCCTCGGGGTCGTTCTCGCGTAGGCGCGTAAGGGCATCTACGCCACGCAGCATCTTACCCGTGACGAAGGGATTAAACTCCTCGAAGCAGATGTTGTCGCGCTTGAGCGAGCGCTTGTCGCGCATCTTCCACTTCTCGATGTCGCGCACCGTACCGTAGCTCTTGAGTGCCAAGGCGGGCATGAGTATCGTGTGCCCATCCTCCTCGACGATGTACGAGTAGGGCATATCCTGCGTGTCGTGGTGGCGCGTATGGCGACCCAGCACGACGGTATATGGGCCCTCAATCGCTGGTGACATAACGTAGGCGCTGCTGCCGAACTTCGTGCCTCGCTGATGTACCGCCTGATGCACGGCACCGCTCTTGAAGAGGTGGTTAGACTGGTTTGTGCCACTTCCAGCGTTGAAGAACGAGAAGACACCGGCAATCAGCAACGACGACTTATGGTGCGATACGGTGAAGGGGCCGGCAAAGACCGCTGCCGCCTCGCCATTCTCCATGTGGCAGTTGGCAAAGAAGAGCGTATCTACGGCCGTGAAGCCGTTGTCTATCGTGCACCTCTCGCCCACGAAGCATCGCTCGAGCATCGAGGCGCCATCGACGTGAGCATCGTTGTCGATGATGAAGTCGCGCGCACGCACATCTATGCCCACCTTTGCGCCACGACCTACCGTGCCATTCTCCAGAAGCGATGCACCCTCGATAGATGCTCCCGCCTCTACGTTCACCTCGCGCACGAAGCGTGCACCGACGATGGTGCAACCATCCTCCACGCGCCCTATCGTCGTGCGGTGCTCCTCGGCACGTGCCGAGGCCATGGCCTTGAGGCGCTCGACCATCGCGGGGCGGTTGCGCATGATGGTCATGAGGTATGCCACCTGTGCCGTAAGCTCGCGGTATATCACCGAGCTGCGCCCTCCATTCTCGTTGGCGGCAGCGACGACGACACCCTCGCCAAAGGTCGACGAGTGGCGACACTCCATGCGTAGTACATCGTCTATGGTGCAGCGGTCGCCTATCACGTAGTTCGATATTGTCGAGTCGTAGATTATTGTCCCCGAGCCTATGGTCACGCTGCCCTCGAAGCGCACGTTGCGCAGCTGCTCGATGTGGAAGTCCTCGGCGACAACAATATTACTCCACTCCTCGGCATGGCAACCACGCTGCTGCAATGCCGCGCACTCCTCGGTGCTCAGATGTCTTTGTCCCTTGTTCATAATCCTCTAAATTTGTTGCCGCCTATTTGTAGGGGGTGTATACCACCCTCTTGGTATCGAAAAATTCGTCGTCGAACATCGTGCGTATGTCGTATATGTCCCACCTGCGGTGTGTGAGGGCCAACTCCTCGGCAAGGTCGCCACCCTTGAGGTAGAGCACACCGTTGGGCAGCGAGCCCTTGTCCGTGCCCTTGCGCAGCAACGGCCATGCCCACGGCATAAATCGCGCCATCTCCGTTACGGCACGCGACACCACATAATCAAACTTCTCGCCAAGCTGCTCGGCGCGTGAGTTTATGGCGCGCAGGTTCCTTATGTCGGCACCCGCGACGATACCCTCGACGACACGTATCTTCTTACCTATGGAGTCCACGCCTACGAACTCCACCTCGGGAAACATTATCGCCAGCGGCACCGAGGGGAAGCCTCCCCCGCAGCCTATGTCTACAACCTTAGCCCCCGCCTCGAAGCGACATACCTTGGCTATGGCCAACGAGTGCAGTATGTGGCGCGTGTATAGGTGCTCCATGTCCTTGCGCGAGACGACGTTTATGCGGCTGTTCCACTCCGCATAGAGCTCGCCAAGGTGCTCGTACTGCTCCTTCTGACGGTCGGTAATATCGGGGAAGTATCGTTCAATAATCGCGCTGTTCATCTCTCTACTCCTTATCTATGAGTGCCTTGCATATTGCAGCACGTGCACGGCGTATTTGTGTCTTTATCGTATTTAGCGGTCGCCCGAGCTTCTCGGCAATCTCCTCGTAGGAGTACTCCTCCAGGAAGCGCATCTCGATAACCTCGCGATACTCCTCCGTGAGCTCCTCGAGGGCAGCGTAGAAGTGCGCACGGCTCTGGTTTATGATTACCGACTCCTCGGGTGTGGGTGTCGTGGCTAAGGGTGCACGGAAGCGCTCGTCTATGGCCACATCGTCGGCACGGCGGCGTAGGTGGTCTACCAGCGTGTTGCGCGCAATGGTGTATATCCACTGTCCGAAGGTGTAACTCTTCGAGTAGCGGTCAATGTTGAGGTACACCTTGATGAAGGTCTCCTGCAGGAGGTCGCCGGCCATCGCCTTGTCGCCAAGGCGCTGCTCGAAGAGGTGCATGAGAGCATCGCGGTAGCGCGTGAAGAGGTACTCGAAGGCGCGCTGGTCGCCCTCCGCAGCAAGCTCCACAAGGCGAACATCCGTCGCCACGATGTAGTCGTCTATCTCCATAGCTTGGGTGTGTTATGGCTATGCTTCGAGCCTATCATCCACTCCACTGCAGGGCCGAGGATGTCGTATATCCAATAGCGCATGACGATGCCCCTCTCTCCCATGCGTCGTGCCACACGTCGCGATGTAGCCACGACGATGAGGTAGCGAAGCAAGAGGAGGCCTAACGCTCCGAGCTTAAGCTCTAAGGGTAGCACGGCGATGGCTACGATGGTGGCGAGGAGGAATAACACACGGCTGCCACGCTCCCTGCGTGCGAAGGTCTTTGCCGTGGCGGGGTAGTGCTCGCGTGTCGACGAGTAGTAGCGCATGAGCTCCAGCCATTCGCTCCACCTCTCGGGGCGCTCCTCCATGACGACAGAGTGGCGCGAGAGCACCACGGCCGTGCGCTCGGGTGTCGCTATGGCCTGGAGGTAGAGGTCGTTGTCGCCAATGTCTATGCCGAGGTGGTTGAAGCCGCGCGTAGCATCGTACAGGCGGCGTGTATATCCGTAGTTGCTGCGCGGGGCATAGTATAGTCTATCTCTCACGGCGCGTGCCATGGCGTTGCGCTCACGCTGAAACTCCACCATGCGCATGAGGAATGTCTTTAGGGTGTTGTGCTCAAACTGAGGCACGGCGGGTGCTGCGACAACCATGCCGCGCTCGAAGCCCTTGGCCATGAGCGACACCCACTGCTCCGAGCGGGGTATGGCCCCCGTTGTGGTGAAGAGCAGCGCGTCGTACTGTGCCGACTTGATGCCCACGTTGAGCGCCTGCTTCGTGGATATGTATATGCGACTGTCGCCACCCATGCGCGTGAGGCGCATGTTCGAGTAGTTGTCGCGTATGCGTTGCAGCTCGTCGTAATAGTCGATGTCGCCACCGATATATACCACTACCACCTCAAAGGGGTCGTAGTCCTGATGTAGGAGCACGGGGAGCTCGTCCGTGAGAAACACCTCGTTCTCGCCACGCACGGCCACGATGACCGATATTGGCGGGTTCTCCGCAATCTTCTTGCGCCTGCGCATCAGACGGTAGCGATATATGCGATAATAGGCTATAGCATAGTAGTATAGCTGCACGAAGAAGAGCACGAGGAGCACTCCGACGAGTGCCAACCCCTGCCAAGAATAATGTGCGAGTATGTCGTTGAAAAGTTGTGTCACAATAACTTATATATATAATCGCACAAAGATAGCAATTTTTTTGCAAATACTAACGGTGAGATATGGAAATTAAAGAATTTAGGGAGTCTAAGGAGGTTGGCAACATACGCCGAAACCATATCCTTAGACTCCCTAAATGCTCTAAAATCCTAATCCAAAGTCGGTTATTGCTACTTCAGATACTTATCTAACCAGCTGAAGAACTCGCGGTTCCATACCACGTTGTTCTGGGGCTGGAATACCTGGTGTGCCTCGTTCTCGAACGACACAAGGCGGGCGTCGATGCCCTGCACACGTGCTGCGGTGAAGGCCTCGAGCGACTGGCTGTAGGGTATGCGGTAGTCCTTCTCGCCAGTGATGATCATGATGGGCGTATCCCAGTTGCCCACCTTCTTATGCGGAGAGTTGGCATACGAGCGCTGTGCTACAGCATTATCCTTCTCCCAGTATGCGCCACCATAGTCGTTGGTGACGAAGAAGAGCTCCTCGGTGTGGCCATACATCGACTCGAAGTTGAAGATGCCGCAGTGGGCGATGAAGGCCTTGAAGCGACCCTCGTGAACGCCTGCGAGGTAGTATGTCGAGTAGCCGCCATACGAGGCACCTACGCAACCGCGATGGTCGGTGTCTACCCATGGCTCCTTCGATACCTCGTCGATGGCTGCGAGGTAGTCGCGTATGTTCTGTCCCGAGTAGTCGCCCGAGATTTGGTCGGTCCACTCCTGACCGAATGAGGGGCAGCCACGTCGGTTAGGCGCCACGATAACATAGCCCTGAGCAGCCATAAGCTGGAAGTTCCAACGGTAGCTCCAGAACTGCGATACGGTGCTCTGGGGGCCTCCCTGGCAGTAGAGCAACGTGGGGTACTTCTTCGTGGGGTCGAAGTCGGGCGGGAGGATTACCCATGTGAGCATCTTCTTGCCGTCGGTAGTCGTTATCCAACGCTCCTGGACATCGCCGAACTTGATGTTGTCGTAAATCTCGCGATTTACGTCCGTAAGCTGCGTGAGAGCACCACTCTCGAGGTTAACGTCGTAGAGCTCCACGGCCTTAGATATAGTGTTCATGTTGGCGACAATCTTACCCTCGGCCATGGTGAAGGCGTTTATATCGTGGTTACCCGCAGTGATGTGCTTGAGGTTACCCTCGAGGTCGATGTGTGCTACCTGATGTGTGCCACGCCAGGGGAGAACGAAGTACATAGCCTCGTTGCCATCCCACACCACCTCCGTGGCGCAGATGTCGTGGTTCTTGGTGATGTAGCTGCACTCGTTGGTCTTGAGGTCGAAGACCCATAGGCGCTGCTGGTCGGCCTCGTTACCCGGGCGACGCTGCGAGCGGAAGGCTATCTTCGTGCCGTCTGGCGAGAATACGGGGTACTTGTCGTAGCCCACGAACTTGTCGTAGCCCTTGGCAGCAGCCTCCTTCGAGAGGTTGCGCGTCTGTTGGGTGGCGAAGTCGTAGAGGAAGATGTCAGAGTCGGTAGAGAGGGCATACTCCGTGCCTGTCAGCGGCTTACAGGTGTATGCCAGCTGCGTGCCGTCGGGCGAGAGGCGTATCTCGGCAGTGTCGAAGTAGGGGGCAAGCGGAGCATCGTAGGCCTTGTCGGCGCCGATGATGTCTACGCCCTCGGCAATCTTGCCATCCTTATAGTCGGCAGCGAAGATGTGGAGGTATGAGCCGTCATCCCAGTAGTCCCAGTGGCGAGCCATAAGGTCGTCATATATGCGCACCTTCGACTTATCCATATCCTCATACTTGTTCGAGCCCTTGAGCTTGGCAACAGCCACGCGCTGAACGTAGAAGGCGTGGTCGCCGGCGATGCCGAAGCCCTCGATGCCACCCTCGATGAAGGTTAGCTGACGAGCCTCATCCTCGTTGATGTTTAAGCTCCATGCCTGCATCTGACCCGTGCGGTTCGAGAGGAAGGCTACGTTATCGTTGTCGAGCCACTGCGGTGCGGTGTTTGTAGAGTTGTAGTCGGTAAGCTGGCGCTCCTGGCCGGTAGCCATGTCGCGGAGCCATAGGAGTGTGATGCCACGATTCTCCGCGAGGTTGTACTGCGTGAGCGTGTAGATGAGCTTGCTGCCGTCGGGCGATAGTGTCTGCTGACCTATGCGCGACATCTTCCACATAACCTCGGGAGTGAGGATGCCCGCAGCCTTCTCAGCATCGGTGAGGGCGTTGTCTATTGCGAGAGGCTCGGGTAGCGCCTGCTCGTTGTTGCCACAGCTCGTGAGCGTGAGGCACGAAGCGAATGTCATAATAAAGAGTAATTTTTTCATAAATATTGTGTTGTAGTTTTTAGTTTGTTCCTACTAAAATAAAAATTTCGTACCTTTGCCATCGTAACGATGGTTCTTCTACAGCTTGGTGTTGCAGATTAGTTTGCCTCAAGTGGTGGCATCTTAAATCTTTTTCGTACCTTTGCCATCGTAATGCAGGATAATCACACATATACCATCCATATTGGCGGGGCGAAGGTAGTAATTGCAACGCTGCCGCCCACCACGGAGTGCGCCACACTCACGGTGGATGGTCACGTGTCAATTTCGCGAGCGAAATTACTAAAAAAAGTTGAAACAGACAAATTCCTGACTATAATTACCCCCAACCCTGCGCAGACATTCGCCCTTCTTGCGGAGGAGTTCGAGGTTGTGGAGGCTGCCGGAGGTGTCGTCGTGCGCGATGATGGCGCGATGCTCATGATACGCCTACGCGACCGCTGGGATCTCCCGAAGGGGCACATCGAGGCGGGAGAGAGTGACAGCGAGGCAGCACTGCGTGAGGTGCGTGAGGAGACGGGCATCGTGGCCGAGTTATGTGATAGTGAGCCTCTTGCAACGACATGGCATGCCTACGATACCTATGGTCGCTGGGAGCTTAAGCGCACACGCTGGTGGAGGATGCGTTACGCGGGTGGCGAGCCCATGGCGCAAGCAGAGGAGGGCATCACCTGCGTGGCGTGGATGACAACAGCGGGCGATGCCGCGTGGCGTAATCAGACATACGAAACAATTAAAATGGTAGTTGCTGCGTTGGATGATAAAACCAACAGACTATGAATATGAATAAGATACTTTGGGTAGACGATGAGATTGAGCTCTTGAAGCCGCATGTCATGTTTCTCAAGGCCAAGGGCTACGAGGTGGAGACGTGTAACAATGGCTACGATGCCGTGGATATGGTCACAGCAACGGGCTACGACCTTGTTATCCTCGACGAGATGATGCCCGGCATGACGGGCCTCGAGACACTGCCTCTGATTAAGGCGGTGCGACCCTCGCTGCCGGTGATTATGGTTACGAAGAGCGAGGAGGAGAACATCATGGATAAGGCTATAGGCTCGAAGATTGCCGACTATATCATCAAGCCCGTAAACCCCAATCAGGTGCTCTTGTCGATAAAGAAGAATCTGCACTCCGAGCAGCTTGTCACGGAGCAGACGACGGCCGACTACCGCTCGGAGTTTGGGCGCATAGCGGCACAGCAGCAGTCGGCATCGACATTTGCGGAGTGGTGTGCCCTCTATCGTAAGATTGTGGGCTGGGAGATAGAGCTCGCGGGCTCGTTGGATAGGAGCATACGCGAGGTGCTTACGTACCAGAAGAATGAGGCCAACCAGGAGTTTTCGAAATTCGTGCGCCGCAACTACTACGACTGGATAAATCGTCGTGCCCGCGAGGAGGACATACCCACGATGTCGCACACGCTCATGCGCCACCGCATCTTCGAGGAGGTGGACAAGGGGTCAAAAACTACATTGATACTTATCGACAACATGCGCTACGACCAGTGGCGCACGATAGAGCCCCTGCTACGCGGCATATACGATATAGCCACCGACGACCTCTACTGCGCCATCCTGCCCACGGCGACACAGTATGCGCGCAATGCTCTCTTTGCGGGTCTTATGCCTCTGGCTATCGACAAACTCATGCCCGAGAAGTGGCTCAACGACAACGAGGATGGGGGTAAGAATATGTACGAGGAGGAGTTCCTGCGTAGGCTCATAGCACAGACAGGACGAAAGTATAAGCTGTCGTTCGATAAACTCGTGCGCCCCGAGGCGGGACGACGACTCTTGGATAACATGCAGCATGTCTACGATGCCGACTTCTCGGTCATCGTCTACAACTTCCTCGACATCCTCTCGCATGCACGTACCGAGACCGACATCATCCGCGACCTCACGGACGACGAGGCATCGTTCCGCTCGCTCACACGCTCATGGTTCGAGCACTCGGAGCTGTATACGCTCTTCAAGCTCCTCTCGGAGCGCGGACATAGGGTTATTGTCACCTCCGATCACGGCACCATACGTGTGGATAACCCCGTGCGTGTCACGGGCGACAAGGAGACCTCGGCAAACCTGCGTTATAAGACGGGGCGCAACCTCGCCTATAATGCCCGCGAGGTATACGAGGTTACGCGCCCCGAGGATGTGCAGCTCCCCGCTGGACGCCTAACGTCGAGCTATATATTTGCCTACAACCGCGACTTCCTCGTATATAACAACGACGCCAACAAATATATACGCTACTATAAGAATACCTTCCAGCATGGCGGTATATCTATGGAGGAGATGATTGTGCCCTACGTGGTACTCGAACCCAAAAACAGATGAGTAAACAATTAGTAATGAGTAATTTTTAATTATTAATATAAATTATAGACCGATATATAAATATCCTATATGGAAAGAGTAATAGAGATAGATTCGATAGAAGAACTCGACAGGGTTGCCGAGGCTGTTGTCGAGGCGTTAGATGGGCGCACGGTCGTGGCGTTTGATGCACCTATGGGTGCGGGTAAGACCACACTCATAAGCCGCATTGCGGCATACCTCGGTGCCGAGGACTCGGTGACAAGCCCCACGTTTGCCATCGTAAACCAGTATGAGGGTCGTGACCGAACGATATACCACTTCGACATGTACCGCATCGAGCGCGTGGAGGAGGCTCTGGACTTTGGCTCGGAGGAGTATCTCTCGTCGGGCGAGTTGTGCCTTGTGGAGTGGCCTGAGAAGATTGAACCCCTGTTGCCGGAGGATACGATGGTTGTCAAAATAGAGATTATGGGCGACACGGAGCGTCGTTTTGTAATTCGCTAAATAAGCACTATCTTTGCGGGTCAAAATCAAATTACGATGGAAAAGTACGAATCGAAACAACAACAGATAAACCACCCCGCGGCGCTTATCTTCCCGATAATCTCGCGCATGGACTTGATGTCGCCCGCAATGCAGGATAAGGTCGAGGAGTGGGAGGCCACGCCCGACAGCTGCTCGTTTAAGGTTAAGGGCATGAAGGTGGCGCTGCGCATTGCCGAGCGTGTTGAGAATAAGCATGTTAAGATTGTTGCCGACAGTGGTGGTATACCTATCGACTTCAACTTCTGGATTCAGCTCAAGGAGGTTGCCGAGCGCGACACGCGCATCAGGATGGTGCTCCACGCTGAGCTTAACATGATGATGCGCATGATGATTGGCGGCAAGATTCAGTCGGGTCTTGACCAGGCTGTCGAGGGCCTTGCCAATGCTCTTAATAGCTTTCGATAATCTTGGTCGATAGGGCGTATTCTTTGCTTTACAACATGTTGCGCGGATAAAAAAAAGATTTTATTTCGCATTTTGTTTGCAAATTCATTAAAGTTGCCGTATATTTGCGGACATTTTTTGCTACAAGGCCCCCTTTAGGGCAAAGATTGGAGAACTTTTGTTACAATAAAAAAACTAAATAAATTACATTACAGCTATGACAAAGGCAGATATCGTAAACGAGATTGCGAAGTCAACCGGTGTAGAGAAGATTCAGGTTCAGGCTATCGTTGAGGCGTTCATGGAGAGCGTTAAGGGTGCTATGATTAATGGTGAGAATGTTTACCTCCGCGGTTTCGGTAGCTTCATCATCAAGAAGCGCGCTATGAAGGTTGCTCGTAACATCTCGAAGAACACTACTATCACTATCCCCGAGCACAACATCCCCGCATTCAAGCCCGCAAAGAGCTTCGCAAGCGAGGTTAAGTAAGCAACAAACCTTTTAATAATTATAAGTTATGCCAAACGGAAAGAAGCACAAGCGTCATAAGATGGCTACGCACAAGCGTAAGAAGCGTCTTCGCAAGAATCGTCATAAGAAGAAGTAATATTCGTCTTATTGCACAATAGATAGGGCTAAGGGTGTATACTCTTAGCTTTGTCTATTTTCAAATGAGGCTGTGGCACGGATACGTGTCGCAGCGTAAACTAAACCGATTTACATTGTTCACGGATATGAATAGAGAACTGATTATCAATGTAAATCCAACGGAGGTCTCGATAGCACTATGCGAGGACAAGGTGCTTGTCGAGTTAAACAAAGAGCAGTGTGATACGGGCTTTGCCGTAGGCGACATATACCTTGGTCGCGTGCGTAAGATTATGCCCGGGTTGAACGCAGCATTCGTAAACATAGGTCACGAGAAGGATGCCTTCATCCACTATCTCGACCTTGGCGAGAACTTCGCCTCGCTCTCACGTGTTGTCGAGAGTCGTGTGCCGGGAAAGCGCACGGTGAAGGTTGAGGGTATGAAGCTCGAGCCACATTTGGCCAAGGAGGGACGCATTGGCGACCACCTGCAGGTGGGACAGACAGTGATGGTGCAGATTGCCAAGGAGGCGATCTCCACGAAGGGCCCGAGGCTCACGGCCGACATATCGTTGGCGGGACGCAATGTGGTGCTCGTGCCATTTACGAATAAGGTCTACGTGTCGACGAAGATACGCTCAAATGCTGCAAAGAAACGACTTAGAAAGGTAGCGCTGGAGGTGCTGCCACAAAACTTCGGTGTCATCATACGCACGGCAGCTGCCGAGGCCGAGGACATCGACATTATGCAAGACATACTCTCTCTTGTTGAGAGATGGAACAGAGCTCTCGGCGCCATGCGCAAGAGCGAGGCTCCGGCTCGCCTGATGAGCGAGATGAGCCGTGTGAACACAATTATTCGCGACTCGTTGAACGACACGTTCTCACAGATATCGGTCGACGACGAGGCTATGTACAACGAGATTAAGAGCTACGTACACGCCATAAAGCCCGACATGGAGCACTTGGTGAAGCTCTACAAGGGCAAGGTGCCCATCTTCGATAACTTCGATGTCGCGAAACAGATAAAGTCGTTATTTGCAAAATACGTATCGTTACGTCGTGGTGCCTACCTTATCATCGAGCATACGGAGGCCATGCACGTCATCGACGTCAACTCCGGAAACCGCACGAAGGCTGCCGACGACCAGGAGCAGACGGCTTTGGAGGTAAACCTCGCTGCTGCGGCAGAGATAGCGCGACAGCTGCGACTGAGGGATATGGGCGGTATTGTCATCGTCGACTTTATAGATATGCGCAAGGCGCAGAGTCGTCAGACGTTGTATACCGAGATGCAGAAGTTCATGGCCACGGATAAGGCCAAGCATACGATTCTGCCCATCACGAAGTTCGGCCTCATGCAGATTACGCGCCAGAGGGTAAGGCCCATTGCCATCAACGAGACGTCGGACGTGTGTCCCACGTGTCACGGCACGGGCAAGGTTGGCCCTACGATGCTGCTCGAAAAGAGAATTGAGGATCAGATACAGATGCTCCGCGAGAAGGGTTGCCGCTATGTCAACCTGAGGGTTAGCCCCTATGTTCGCGCCTATCTGTTGAAGGGTCTCATCTCGCTCAGAATGCGTTGGATTTTTAAGTACAAGCTACGCATCAAGATAACTACCGATGTTAGTGTCGGTATGATAGATGTAAGCTACCTCGACAAAAAGGGGGAGTCGCTTCTTGCGGAGTAATCGAAGCGATATGGACTATTTGAAGAGTCTCGTCCGTAAGTCCAAACATGCGGCCGAGCTAACAAAATGTTTGGGAAATGAGGGCTCTACCGTCCATCTTGAGCAGATGGTCGGTGGGGCCTATTCGCTTTATGCTGCCACCGTGGTGGAGAAGGTGGGCGGCATCCATATCTTCGTTGCGGAGGATAGGGATCGCGCGGCATACCTTGTGAACGACCTCTACGAGCTGCTCGACGAGGAGCGCGTGGCCTTCTTCTCGTCGGGATATAAGCGCTCCGTGGCCTACGGCGCGGAGGATGCTCAGGGCGTGGTGCGTAGGACGGCAGCGCTGAATGCCATCACGGGATTTAAGGATGGCTACCTCGTTGTCTGCACCTATCCCGAGGCGTTGGCCGAGAGCGTGGCCGCGAGGGTAGACCTCGAGGGACAGTCGCTACATATCAAGGTGGGTGATAGCCTTAAGCAGACCGTGCTCGTTGAGTGGCTTGCGGAGCATGGCTTCGAGCGCGTGGACTTTGTCTACGAGCCGGGTCAATACTCCGTGCGTGGCGGTATCGTCGATGTGTTCTCGTATGTCGAGTCGCGCCCCTATCGTGTCGACTTCTTTGGCGACGAGGTGGACTCGTTGCGTAGGTTCGACATCTCGAGCCAGCTGTCGGCCGAGCGCCCCGATGAGGTAGACATCATCCCCAATACGATGCGCGACACGGAGGACAACGAGCGCGTGTCGTTGGCACGCTTTACGGGGCGAGCAACGTGGTGGGTGGATGATGGCGACTATGCCCTGAGGAAGGTTGCGGATGTGCGCAAGCGCCTCCTGGAGCAGGCCGAGAGCGAGGATGATGCACGTGCTCTCACGCGCCGTGTGACATCGCGCCAGGCGCTGTTGCAGGATTGGGAGGGCTCGACACTCCTTGTGCAGAAGAACAACATACGCGAGCGTCAGGCGCTGGTGACACTTAGCTTTAACACCTCGCCACAGCCCGCCTTCAATCGTAACTTCGAGATGCTGGCCGACGATGTGCGCTGGAATGCCGAGCGTGGTTACGTCACCTCGATACTCTCGCACAACAAGGCGCAGATCGAGCGCCTCGAAAATATATTCCATCAGATGGGTCGTCGTGGCGTCACGTTCCGTGCTGCTGACCTTGTGCTACACGAGGGATTTATAGACAATGACCTCAAAATTTGCGTATATACCGACCATCAGATTTTCGACCGCTACCAGCGCTACCGCCTGCGTGGCGAGATTAAGCGCGACGAGCAGATGACCGTGGCGGAGCTCAACGCTCTGAAGGTGGGTGATTATGTGGTGCATATAGACCACGGCGTAGGTAGGTTTGGAGGCCTTGTGAGGCTCAACGAGAATGGCCGAACGAAGGAGGCTATAAAGCTGATATACAAGGATAACGACATTCTCTTTGTGAATGTCCACGCGCTGCACCGCATCTCGCGATATAAGAGTGGCGAGGGCGAGCCTCCGAAGATATATAAACTCGGCAATGGCGCATGGCAGAAGCTCAAGGCCACGACAAAGCGTGCCGTGAAGGATATCTCGCGCGAGCTGATAGCGCTCTATGCCAAGCGTAAGGCATCGAAGGGCTACGCCTTCTCGGCAGATGGATACCTGCAGCAGGAGTTGGAGGCCTCATTCAAGTGGGAGGATACGCCCGACCAGCAGAAGGCTATCGCTGCGGTGAAGCACGACATGGAGTCTAACGAGCCGATGGATAGACTCGTATGTGGCGATGTGGGCTTCGGCAAGACAGAGGTGGCGATACGTGCCGCCTTCAAGGCTGCGGTCGATGGCAAGCAGACGGCCGTGCTCGTGCCGACGACCATCCTCGCACTGCAACACTACCGCTCGTTCACGGACCGTCTACGCGACCTCCCCGTCACGGTGGAGTATCTCAACCGCACGAAGTCGGCGAAGGAGGCGCGACGCATCGCCGAGGAACTTAAGTCGGGAAAGATAGACATCCTTATCGGTACACATAAGATGCTGTCGAAGCAGATAGAGTTTCACGACCTCGGCCTGCTCGTTGTCGACGAGGAGCAGAAGTTCGGTGTGGCGGCCAAGGAGAAACTTACGCAACTATCCGTTGCTGTTGATACGCTGACACTTACCGCTACGCCCATCCCGCGCACGTTGCAATTCTCGCTTATGGGCTCGCGCGACCTCTCGGTCATCTCTACGCCACCGCCCAACCGTCAGCCCATAGTCACGGAGTCGCACCTCTTCAGCGAGGATGTCATCCGCGATGCCATCGAGGAGGAGCTGGCACGTGGCGGTCAGGTATACTTCGTGCATAACCGTGTGGAGGATCTACCAGTGCTTCAGGGCATGATTACGCGACTATGCCCCAAGGCGCGCGTGATGACGGGACATGGACGCATGCCTGCCGAGCAGTTGGAGAAGCTTATCATGGACTTCATCTATGGCGAGTTCGATGTGCTGGTGGCAACAACAATCATCGAGAACGGCATAGATATTGGCAACGCCAACACCATCATCATCAACGATGCTCACCGCTTCGGCCTCAGCGACCTACACCAGCTACGTGGCCGCGTGGGCCGCTCCGACAGGAAGGGTTTCTGCTATCTGCTATCGCCGCCCGAGGAGCTTATCGGTGGGGATGCGCGTCGTCGTCTGAGGGCCATTGAGGAGTTTTCGGATTTGGGCTCGGGATTTAATATCGCGATGCAGGACTTGGATATCCGCGGTGCGGGAAATCTCCTTGGTGCGGAGCAGAGTGGCTTCATTGCCGATGTGGGCATCGAGACCTACCAGAAGATACTCAACCAGGCTATCTCGGAGCTTCGTGCCGAGGGCTTGGACGTCTCGGGCTTAACGGAGGCGGAGAACGAGGCGATGAAGGATATATCGTTTGTCGACGATGCTACGATAGATATCGATACGGATGCCTCAATCCCTGATAGTTACGTGCGCTCGCAGGCCGAGAAGCTGCGCCTCTATCGCGAGATTGATGCCATGCGCACGGATGTGGAGTTCGATGCTTTGAGGCTGCGCCTTGTCGACCGCTTTGGCGCTATGCCCGAGCCTGTCGAGGAGCTTATCAATGTTGTCAAGCTGCGCCGTGAGGCCGTAGACCTCGGCATGGAGCACGTGAAGGTGAAGAACGGACTTATGATTGTGAGGTTTGTGGGCGATAATAACTCGCCATTCTTCAAGACCGACACGTTCCTCAATATGTTGAGGATGGTTGTTGCCGACCCTGAGCGCTTTGTCGTTAAGCAGTACAATAATCGCCTGTCGATGACCGTTAGAAAGATATACTCCGTAGCCGAGGGTGTCGCCATGCTGCGTAGGCTTAAGGCTGCGGCAGAGAGTAAAACAGAGTGATGATGAATCTTATTGTAGATGTGGGAAATAGCCGCGTGAAGGCTGTCGTCGTGCGTGGTATGGAGGTCGTTGCGGAGCATGTTGCCGAGGAGTACTCGCAGGAGTGGTTCGAGGGCGTTGTTGCGGGTTGTGCGGTGGAGTGCGCCATTGTCGCCTCAACACGTGGTGATGGCGAGGCTATCGCTGCCGTCCTTCGTGAGATGATACCATGTGTCGTTGTCTTTACGCCAAGCACTACGCCTATACCGCTGGCTAACAGCTACCACTCGAAGGATACGCTTGGTGCCGACCGCCTTGCTGCGGCCGTGGGTGCTGCGGCATTATATCCCGAGAGCGATATTATGATTGTCGACTTCGGCACGGCAATAACCATCGACTATGTCGTTGATGGGGCGTTCCTCGGGGGTAACATATCGCCAGGTGTGACGACACGCTTCCGTGCCCTAAGTGAGTTCACCGCATGTCTGCCGTTATGCTCCGCGACGGAGGAGCGTTTGGAGTATGGTCGCACAACGCGCGAGGCGATAGAGCAGGGCGTGATGCGCGGTGTTGAACACGAGATTAGGGGCTATGTTGAGGCCTTTTTGCAAGAAAATGCAAAAAAAATCGTTATTTTCACCGGAGGTGATGCGAAATATTTTGTAAAGAGAATTAAAAATGCGATATTTGCAGACTGTGAGCCGGTGGTTTACGGACTAAGTAGAATTTTGGAGTATAATGCGAAGCATTGTTAAGATACTTTTGGGTGTTGTGACCCTTGTCGTGTTGATGCCTTTTGCGGTGTCGGCACAGACAAGTAGTGTCAATGCCTACTCGCCCTACTCGATGTATGGCCCGGGAGAGTTGCTGACCCCGGGAACGGTGCAGATGCGCGCGATGGGTGGTGCCGGTATCGGTGTGCGCTCGCTCGGTCAGGTCAACATCCTCAACCCTGCGGCGGCAAGCGTCACGCCCCGCAAGAGTTTTCTCTTCGACATGAGCTTCGATGGCACACACTTCCGTAATAGCCAGCCCAAGTTCGATGCCTCGGGCGTGAAGAAGAACACGGCAAAGACGGTGTACAACACGGTGAACATTCACAACGTATACCTGGCGTTTCCGTTGGCCAAGGGTCTGGGTGCCATGGTGAGCATTGCACCGTATAGCAGCGTAGGTTACAAGGTGAAGCTCACGGATCAGAATAACGATAACTGGGCAGACATCGGCCGCGTGATGTATGGCTACAATGGCGATGGCGACATCTCGGAGGTTAAGCTCTCTATCGGCTGGGAGCCATGGCGTAACTTCTCGATAGGTGTGGCTGCGAAGTACTACTGGGGATATATCGAGAGAACGTACAGAACGAAGGTTACGGATGTCGTCACGGGCTCGGGAACATACGCTACCACGGAGGGCGTGGATAAGTATCGTGTGAATAACTTCAAGTTCCAGGCGGGTGTGCAGTGGAACATCCTCTACTCCGAGACACGCATCCTTACCCTCGGTGCTACGTACGACTTGGGCGGTAGGCTGAACCCCGAGAAGGAGAGTTACGTGTATACCGACAACATCATAAACTCATTGCAGAGTAACCCCGTGCGTGAGCGCATCGACAACGTGGAGCTCCGTGTGCCACATCAGGTGGGCGTGGGATTGTTCTATCGCGATAGGACGATAGCGTGGGCTGTGGATTACAACTACGCAGCGTGGGGTGGCGATAATAAGTCGTTTGCGGAGAATAGCAACAGCCGTAACATCGCAGTGCAGTATACCGACACGCATGATATTAAGGCGGGCTTCGAGTTTACGCCACGCTCGAGCGATGTGCGCAACTACTTCAACCGCATATCGTACCGCGTAGGTGCACGCCTGGGTAACTACTACCAGACGTTTGGCGGTGAGCGCGTGAATAAGTTGGCCATCACGGCAGGTCTTGGCCTTCCGGTGAAGGTGTGGGGCGCCTCGTCGGTGAACATAGGCTTCGAGTATGGCCGCATGTCATCACGCGGTGCGATAAGCCATAACGGACAGAAGGTGGGGCTCGTGACACAGAACTACTACAAAATATCTGTCGGCTTCAGCCTCTTCTCGGCCGATACGTCGGACTACTGGTTTGTGCGTCAGAAGTATGATTAATGGTTGATACTCTGTTTTTTAGAGATTAGAGATATATACAGAAACAAAATAAAATAAAAACTAAAACTTATGAAAGGAGTAAAATTTCTTTTGGCCGCTGTTGCGTTGTGCGTAGGCTTTACGGCTGTGGCTCAGGATTTCAGCGACGACAAGGTCTATGGTAAGTGGGGTGCTACGGTTGAGGAGCGCCAGGCTAACATCAGCGCAAGTAACTACCTCAAGGAGGCGTTGGATGCTAAGGACTTCAAGCTCGCAACGCAGTATTTCCAGCAGCTGCTCAACAACTGCCCCGCAGCATCGCAGCAGACATTCGCACGTGGCGTGACGCTCTACAAGAATAAGGCACAGCGCGCTCGTAGCGTCGAGGAGAAGCGAGTATATGTCGACTCAATCCTCTTCATCTACGACCAGCGTGTCATCTACTTTGGTGACCATCAGAAGAACGGTAAGGATTATATCCTCGACATGAAGGCTCGTGATATGCTCCGCTACTGCACGACGGATCGTCCCCTGCTCCGCGCAGGTTTGAAGGATGCTGTCGATGCAGCCATCGCCTCGGGACGTATCAACCTCGACATCGTCGCTTCGTACTACAAGTTCCTCTGCGAAGACTTCGAGTATGACGATAGCGTTACGAGCGACATGGTACTCGGTGAGTACGAGCGCCTCTCGCCCCTCTTTGCTGAGGTTTCGGCCGAGGACGAGCAGTATAAGGAGAGCTTCGAGAATAGCTTCGGCACCAGCGGTGCTGCCAGCTGCGAGAACCTCGAGGCGCTCTTCAGCCAGAAGCTCGCTGCCGACCCCGACAACCAGGCTATCCTTGCACAGGCCGTGGCTTTGATGTCGCGTGCACAGTGCTCGAGCGACTTCTTCTTCGCAACGACCGAGAAGTACTACACCGTGAATCCCTCGTCGGAGACAGCATTGTTCCTCGCTCAGGGCTTCCAGGGTCGTGGCGAGAACGACAAGGCGTTGAAGTACTTGCGTGAGGCCTTGGCCGTGGAGACCAACCCCGCAGCTAAGGAGCCCCTCTATGTTCAGATTGCCCTCATCGAGATTGGTAGCCGCAACTACTCGGCAGCAGCAGAGGCAGCACGCGAGCTCCGCAGCATCAACCCCGACAATGGCTACTCATACTTCATCCTCGGTCAGTGCTACGCATCGGCACCATGCACGGATGATAAGATTGGTGGCGCCTCGGTATACTGGGCAGCATACGACGCTATGGCACAGGCCTCGAACCTATTGAAGGACGAGCCTGAGGTGCAGAAGGCTGCACAGCAGCTTATGAACGCCTACCGCGCAGCATTCCCTCCCCAGGAGACTTGCTTCTTCGCAGAGCTCACCTCGGGTGACCGCTATACGATCAAGTGTGGCTTCGCTGCGGGTCAGACAACAACGGTACGTTACCGCTAATATAGAACGGTAGAACTATGCGCATCGCATTGTGCAGATATGCAGTGTTGGCACTCCTCCTTGTGGGGAGTGCCTCGTTGCTATCATCGTGCGACACTAAGCCGGCAGCCACGCTCTACGACTATGAGACGCTGATGACGGAGTCGAGCGAGAACCGCACAATAACGATGATGGAGAATGGTAAGCGCTCCTACTCCTTCACCTCACCGCTGATGGAGGGCTATAGCATGGCCTCAAACCCCTACCAGGAGTTTCGTCGCGGCATACGCATGACGACATATACCGACTCGCTGTCGCTCATCGATGCCACCATCACGGCAAACTACGCCATTTACTACGAGCGCCAGAGGCTCTGGGAGGCAAAGGGTAACGTGGTGATTATCAAGAATAACCGCGAGGAGGGTGATACCACCGTGAAGGATCTCACGGAGATATATACTCAGCAGCTCTTCTGGAACGCCACGACGAAGAAGATATACTCCAACGTCGACACGAAGGTGTTGCAGGCCGACGGCTGGCACTTCGGTGTGGGCTTCGATGCCGATGACGACCTGAAGAATATCCACTTCCGTAAGTATAGCTCCGAGATGGAGTTCGACATGAGCCAGCCGGAGCCCAAGGATAAGACGACGAAGGAGAGCGATAAGGCGGAGAGTAAGAAGGAGGAGAAGTCGGATAATAGTGACACTAAGCGCCAGACGGTACCGCAGAAGGATATAAGCCATACGGTGGGAGGTGGTGAGCGTAACACCCCGCCTCTGCCCGTTGGAGGAGCCTCTCGCCCCACGGCAACACAGCCCACGAAGCGTGAGCAGGGCTCGGTGACGCCCGTGGCGCCATCGCTCGGTGGCGGCGTGCAGAAGGGTAAGAAGGGTGCTATGGGTGCAGAGAGCCTGTCGCCATCAGCGATACAGGCAGGTAACGCCGCGCTTAAGCCTACGGCGGGGGCGGCAAGGAGAGATAGGGAGATAAAGAACTCGGCGGAGGCGGAGTAAAGATAGAGTAAACAGGCATATTATGGGAGATGTTTCATTGACGACGGTCGTGGTTATAGCAGTCATGCTGCTCTTCTCGGCATTCTTCTCGGGCATGGAGATAGCCTTCCTCGGGCGTAACCGCCTGCGTGAAGAGATAGACCGTAAGCAAAACCCGATGTTCAACCACATTGCCGACATATTCTCGCGCAATGCGAGCAACTACATCACCACCATCCTCGTGGGTAACAACATCGCGCTGGTGGTATACTCTATGTTTATGTCGCAGCTCTTATTTGAGCTCTTCAATATGGATAATGCTCTGGCACAGACCATCGTATCTACGGTGGTGATATTATTCGTGGGTGAGTATATACCGAAGTCGGTAGTAAGACATAATCCCAACTTTTACTATACGTTCTTCTCGCCCGTAATCTTCCTATTATATATAATATTGTACCCCGTTACGCGCCTCACCACGCTTATCTCGTGTGGCCTTATCCGCCTCACGGGTACGCGCCTTGAGAGTCGTGAGGAGCCTACGGAGTTTAACCGTGACGACCTCGCCTCGTTGGTCGAGGCCGACAATGTGGAGGTCGATAGTGAGGATGAGGAGGATATACGCCTGTTCCAGAATGCGTTGGACTTTGCCGACCTGCGCGTGAGGGACTGCATGGTGCAGCGCGTGGATGTCGAGGCTGTGGATCTCGAGACGACATCCATTGCGGAGCTCACGGAGCGCTTCGTCGAGACCAACTTCTCGCGTATCTTCGTGTGGCACGACACGATAGATAACATCATCGGCTATGTTAATTCGAAGAGTCTCTTTGAGCGTCCGGAGTCTATCTCGGATGTGCTCATTAAGACCATCTACGTTGCCGAGACTATGCCGCTACAGGCTATGCTCGAGACCTTTACGAAGCGTAAGGCGAGCATCGCGGTGGTTATCGACGAGTTTGGAGGCACGGCGGGAATCATCTCGTTGGAGGATGTCCTGGAGCAGATATTTGGCGACATTGAGGATGAGCACGATGTTCAGGAGTTGGTGGAGAAGCAGGTGGGCGATGATGAGTGGATATTCTCGTCGCGCCTGGAGGTAGAGTATCTTAACGAGCGTTACAATCTCGCCATCCCCGAGGATGATGAGTACGACACGCTGGCGGGATATATCATTGCCGAGCATGGTGGTATTCCGCACGAGGGCGATAAGTTCGACACGCGCCACTTCAGCGTTAAGATTCTTAAGCGCGAGGGCTCGCGTCTCGACCTTGTGGGTCTGCGCCGATTATAATATATAGGTATATATTTCTATGGTTGCGAGCCTTTTTTTGGAAATATATGCTTTGTTTGATAAAAAATTACTACCTTTGGAGGCTTAAACGATTAATAACGATAAAATAATATTTTCTATGGCTTCATTAAACACACTAAGAACGAAGTACGGCATTGTGCTCTCTGTAGTCATTGCCTTAGTGCTTGTTGCATTTATCCTTGGCGACCAGCTCTCGATGCAGGGACGTCAGAGCGAGATTCCCGAGGATAAGGCTGTTATCACCGTCAATGGTGAGGATATCAAGGCATCGGAGTATGCCAAGTATCAGGAGCTCTACCGCGAGGCTAACCTTTCGGCAGATGCTAAGGCAGACCTCGCTTATGAGTATGCCCTCTTCAACGCCTTCTCGAAGGAGGCTCTCGAGGCTCTCGGCCTCGGTGTCTCGGATGCAGACATCAAGAGTTATGCCAAGGTTGTTGGCGAGCAGTGGGCTGAGCAGTACCTCATGTACGGCTACCCCGCAGAGCTTATCAAGAACGAGATTGAGCGTCGTTGGGTTGCAGGTCTTCCTACGATCGATATGAGCCTCGGCTATACTAAGTTTACGGAGGCTTATGTTGCCGCTAACTATGTTAACCGCCTTGAGGTTGAGAAGCAGATGCGCGACCAGAACCTCACGTTCGATGGCCGCTATGTCATGGTTCCCTACGCCGCAATGCCCGCAGTGGAGGTTAGCGAGGAGGAGATTAATGCATACTACGAGGCTAACAAGCAGCCTAACAAGCGTTTTGGCGAGCGCACGTTGCGCTACGTCACCTTCGAGGTGGAGCCTACAGCTGAGGATAAGGCCGAGGTTGAGAAGATGGTTATGGATGTTGATGCACAGGTTGCTGCTGCTAAGGGCGATGGCGATGCTATCAAGCGCGCGGTACGCTCTATCGGTGGTAAGGCCGACACCTATAAGCTCTTCACGGCTCTCGATGCAGATGTTGCCGCAGCTGTAAAGGGTGGTAAGAACTATGGCCCCGTGCTCGTTGACGACGAGTGGAAGGCAAGCTACATAGTGTCGGATGTTAAGGCTCCCGAGAGCTTCGACTTCGAGGTTGTTACGGCCGACAATGTTGTTGCCGCTAAGGCCCTTATGGATGAGCTCGTTGCCAACGGTGGTGACTTCACGAAGCTTGAGACAGCGGTAGATGTGGCTACCGACAGCCGCAGGATGGAGGCTATGAACGAGAGCGATGCTAAGAACTTCATCGGCCGCAAAGTTGGTGACATCTTCACCTATACATACAACAATAAGCCCGCTGTTGTTAAGCTCACGAAGCTTGGCGAGGCTAAGCGTTTTGTCCTCACAGCAGATGTAGCCAAGCGCATCGAGGCGAGCGAGCTTACGCACAACAACATCGTTAAGAGCGTTGATGCCTTTGTTAAGAGTGCCGGCAATAGCGTTGAGACCTTCGATGCTGCCGCTACAGAGGCACACTACCAGATTCTCGTGACTACGGCTAACCGCAACGACTATACTCCTATGATGAACCGTGAGCGTGGTGTGCGTAACATCTCCGCATCGCGTAACATCGCAGTGTGGGCTTACGATGCTCCCGTGGGTGAGGTTAAGAGCTTCCATGGCGAGAATGTAATCTATGTTGTTGTGGTTTCGGCTGTTAACAATGATAAGTACGAGATGATTAACGCACGTGCCATCGAGAATATGTTGAAGCGCGACAAGCAGTACGAGGCTATCGCTTCGCAGTTGGCTATGGGCGCTGAGATTGAGGGCGCCACTACGGGTAAGTTCTCGGGCGTTAAGTTCGCAGACTATAGCGTTGATGGCAAGTACGATCAGGCTCTTGTTGGCGCTATCGCATCGAGCCGCGAGACGGGCATCGAGACTAAGGTTAAGGGTACGCAGGGTGCCTACGTATTCGTTGTTGATGCCATCAATGGCGATGTAGACCTCACGGCTATCGACACGGAGCGCACACCGTCGATGACCCAGCGCGAGTCGCAGATGGGCCAGGCGGCTATCGAGGCATTGACCTCAAAGGCCGCAGTCAAGGACCTTCGTGGCGAGGGCGAGATCTAATAGAGCGCATTAGTGATACAATGGTGGGGTTGCAATAGTGTTGCAGCCCCACATTTTTTGCTGTGTGGTATATTTTTAGTACCTTTACCGTGAAAACAGACTCTGAACTATGGCACAGGTAAAGTGTATTGGAGTGCTCACCTCGGGAGGTGATGCTCCGGGTATGAATGCGGCGATTAGGGCCGTGACACGCGCAGCAATATTTAACGGCATGCGTGTTGTGGGCATCAAGCGAGGATATTACGGCTTGGTATACAACGAGATGGAGGAGTTTTATTCTAAGTCGGTGAGTAATATCATACAGCAGGGTGGCACCATACTTAAGACGGCGCGCTGCAAGGAGTTCGTCACACCCGAGGGGCGCAAGCAGGCATTCGATAATATGCGTGCCGAGGGTATCGACGCCCTCGTAGTCATCGGTGGCGACGGCTCGCTCAGCGGTGCCCGCATCTTTGCCGAGGAGTACGACATACCCATCGTCGGCCTCCCGGGAACGATTGACAACGACCTCGGAGGTACGGATAGCACCATAGGCTACGACACGGCACTCAACACCATCGTCGAGGCGGTGGATAAGATTCGCGACACGGCAACGAGCCATGAGCGCCTCTTCCTCGTCGAGGTCATGGGTCACATGGCGGGATACCTCGCCCTCAATGGCGCCATAGCCTCGGGTGCCGAGGCGGCCATTGTTCCCGAGATGGAGACCGAGATAGACCAGCTTGCCGACCTCATAAACCACGGCTTCCGCAAGAGTAAGAACTCAGCCATCGTGCTCGTGGCGGAGAACCCCGCAACGGGAGGTGCGCTGGGCCTTAAGCAACGCATCAAGGAGGAGTTTCCGGAGTACGACGCGCGCGTGACAATCCTCGGCCACCTACAGCGTGGCGGGTCGCCCACGGCTGCAGACCGCATCCTCGCCTCGCGCATGGGTGCGCAGGCCATTACGGCACTCAAGGAGGGGCAGCGCAACGTGATGATAGGCATAAAGAATGGCGAGTTGGTATATGTACCATTCTCGAAGGCGACAACACATAAGCATACGATTGGAAGTGCGGAGCTTGACATCGTAAAAATGTTGTCGATATAGGCCGAACATGATTGCATAATAAATCCCCAAAAACTGAAAATACAATGAAGAGAGTTATAGGCATTGGTAATGCGTTGACGGATATGCTCGTCAACATGTCGAATGACGATGTGCTGAACCTTTATAACCTTGCCAAGGGCTCTATGAGCCTTGTGGACAACGAGTTGCAGACCGATATATCGAAGCACGTGGCGGGATGTCCCTACTCGCTGTCGTTGGGCGGCTCGGCGGGTAACACCATCCGCGCCATGGCACGCCTTGGCACCGAGGTGGGCTTCATCGGCAAGGTGGGTAACGACACCACGGGCGACTTCTACGAGCAAGCGCTGCGTAACTTTGGCGTTGCACCATACATGTTGCGTTCGAGGTACCGCTCTGGCAAGTGCGTATCGTTGGTATCGCCCGATGGTGAGCGCACGCTTGTCACGCACCTCGGTGCTGCGGCACACCTGCACCCCGAGGATATTGATGGTGCCATCTTCGACGACTACGACTGCCTATATATCGAGGGCTACCTCGTTCAAGACCACGACCTTATACGCACGGCCGTAGAGAAAGCCAAGCGCCACGGCTTGAAGGTGGCTATCGACCTTGCATCGTTCAACGTCGTCGAGGAGAACCGCGACTTCCTGCGCGACCTCGTTGCGAAGCACGTAGACATCCTCTTTGCCAATGAGGATGAGGCGCGCGCCTTTAGTGGCGAGGAGGAGCCCATCAACGCCCTGCAATATATAAGCACTATGTGCGAGCTCGCGGTGGTAAAGATAGGCATGAAGGGTGCGCTTATTAAGCGTGGTGACGAGGTTGTGCACGTGGGTATCATGGCGGCTGCCAAGCGCGTAGATACTACGGGTGCCGGTGACTTTTACGCCGCAGGCTTCCTCTCGGCCCTGTGCGAGGGCATGTCGCTACGCCAGTGTGGCACTGTCGGTGCCATCACTGCGGGTAAGGTTATCGAGGTTGTGGGTACCACCTTTGGTGAGGATGCGTGGCGCGAGATATTTCAGCTTATGGAGCGCGTGCGCACGGAGCAATACCTATTTTAATTCAGTGTGAAAAGGCAGCATAACAAGATGGCTTTAATGTTGTGCTCGCATTAAAATCCTCATTTACAATATTTACAAAGACTAAACCATGACCAAGGATAATTCGCGACAGCTGGAAGTTGTTAACAACGCAATCGTAAGCGATGTGTGTTCAATTATTGAGGCGGGGCGGCAAAAGGCGTACAGTGCTGTCAATAGCTCTATGATTGAAACATATTGGAGAATTGGGCAGCGAATTGTTGAGGAGGAACAAAGTGGTAGTGAGCGAGCAGAGTATGGTAAACGTATAATAGAACATCTATCCAAGGAGTTGACATATCGCTATGGAAAAGGGTTTAGCAAAAGATACCTCGCATACTTCCGTAAGTTTTATCTCTCCATCGACAACTTGCAGATTTTGCAAACACGTTTGCAAAATCTCACATGGTCGCATATCCTTACAGCCTTGCGTGCGGATTCCGATGTGAGTATCCGTTGGTACTTGCAGATGGCATCTGAGGAGATGTGGAGTGTACGTACACTTGATAGGAATATAAGTACGCAATACTTTGAGCGCCATTTCAATCAGCCACAGCTGCCGATGCGCGAGGAGAATCCTAACAAATTGGAGCTGTTAAAGAATCCTGTTGTTGCAGAATTTCTGGGCTTTAAGCAAGATAATGGTTTCTCGGAGCAGGAGTTGGAGAGTGCAATAATAGGTCATCTGCACGACTTTATTATGGAGATGGGGCGAGGCTTTGCTTTCATGGCGCGTCAACAACTTGTCCGCACGGATACGCAGGATTACTTTATCGACCTTGTTTTTTATAATGTCATTCTAAAATGTTATGTCCTAATCGACCTAAAGGTTGGCACTATTACCCATCAGGATGTAGGACAGATGGATATGTATGTGCGTATGTATGACGAGATGAAACGCACGGAGGGCGATAACCCAACTATAGGCATTGTTCTATGTTCGGAAACGAGCAAGGATATCGCTCGATACTCTATCCTCAATGGCAATGACCAATTGTTCGCCGCCAAGTATCTCTCGGTATTACCTTCGGAGGAGGAACTGCGTCACGAGATTGAAAAACAGAAAGATATCTTTATGTTGCAGCAGCGAATGAACGACGTTGACGAGTAAAACCTTCCCAACCTCTTGACAAAATGGGGATGACTAATCGCTTTTAGTCATCCCCTACATGTCTACACTCGTTGTCTACTCCATATTCTGGCGAACCTCTTTGAGGGCCTCGCTGCCCTTCTCCATGGCCTCGGCACCCTTTACCATGACCTCAGAACCCTTCTCCAAGGCTGCGGCGCCAAACTCAACACTCTTCTTCGACACCACATCGGCAGCCTCGACAACAGCCTCCTTCGTATGCTCATATATCTCGGCACCCTTGACTACGGCGGTAGCCGATGCCTCGACAACCTCGACCTTCGCCTTATTATAAAGCACCTCGCTCTTCGTTAGCGATGCCTTAGCGCACTGGCCTACCTCCTCGGCACCCTCGCCCAACGCCTCACCTGCCTCCTCGGCAAAGTCGCTCACCGCCTCCGAGCCATTGCGAAATGCCTCCTTGGCATTTGCCGTAATCTCGTCGATGCGCTTATCGCGTGTCGATGTCTGCTCCTCGGTGTTGGGGGTCGTGGTGTTATTTCCTCCACATGCTACGGCAAGAATCATTGCCGCCATCAAAAAAAGACTCTTTCTCATAACGCAAATATTTATGTTAGTTATCTCTATCTTCTGCCTCTGCGTGGTGGCGTGTGGCGCCTCTCACCGCTGCTATTCCTCTTATGTTGCGCCTCATGGCGACTATCCGTTGGCAGTATGCCACCGAAGAAGTAGCTCTTCTGTCGGCGCTTATCCTCCTGTGTGCGTGCTACATACACCTCCTCGCCCGTATAGGGATTTATGCCCGTATAGAACATCACCGACGATAGGGTCATGGGCGTGGGCGTGAGGTCTTGCACCTGCTCGAGGTTGAAGTGTAGCTTGCCGAGCACCTTGCGTGCCAAAGCCTGCATATCCTCCTCCCTGCATCCCGGGTGTGACGATATGAAGTATGGTATAAGCTGATACTTAAGCTCCTCGCGGCGACATATCTGCTGAAACCTTCGGTTCATATCCTCGAATAGCGTGAACGACGGCTTGCGCATAAGGCTTAGGACTCTATCCTCGGTATGCTCGGGAGCAACCTTCAGGCGCCCCGAGGTGTGGTGCTTGACGACAGTCTCGAAGTAGGGCGACGTGTCGAAGAGGTCGTAGCGTATGCCACTGCCGATGAATGCCTTCTTTACGCCCTTCACCTCGCGTATCTTGCGATAGAGGTCAATAAGTGGCGTGTGGTCGTTGTTCATGTTGGGGCACAACTTCGGGTGTAGGCACGAGGGGCGCTTGCAGCGCTTGCATAGCTCCTCGTTACGGCCACGCATGCGGTACATATTTGCCGAGGGGGCACCTATGTCCGAGATGTAACCCTTGAAGTCGGGCATCTCCGTGAGGCGCTTTACCTCCGCGAGGATTGAGCGCTCCGAGCGTGAGTTGATAAACTTACCCTGGTGTGCCGAGATGGTGCAGAACGAGCAGCCTCCGAAGCAGCCGCGGTGTATGTTTATCGAGTGCTTTATCATCTCCCATGCGGGGATGTCGCCCTTGCCCTTATATCGCGGGTGGGGCGCTCGCTCGTAGGGTAGGTCGAAGGAGTGGTCGAGCTCCTCGGTGGTGAGCGTGGCGTGGGGTGGCGTGATGACAACGTAGCTGTCGTCGACCTTCTCGATAAGCGTCGTCTCGCACTCCATCATGTTGCTTAACACTTCTATCTCCTTGAAGTTGTCGCCAAACTTGCGCTTGTCGCCGACACACTCCTCGTAGGAGTTCAGAACGATGGTCTTGCCACTGTACAGCTTCTCGACATACTCCTTGTTTGCGAGGAATCCTACCTGTCGTAGCCCGCGCAGCAGCTTCATATTAAAGCCGTTTCGTAGTGCCTTGGCAACCTCGCGTATGGGCTTGTCGCCCATGCCGTAGACGAGCAGGTCGGCACCGCTTGTCGCCAGGACAGAGCGTTGCAACTTATCGCTCCAGTAGTCGTAGTGCGTGAGGCGGCGTAGCGAGGCCTCGATGCCACCGACTACCACGGGTGTGTGGGGGTATAGGCGCTTGAGTATCCTGGTGTATGTATCTACCGTGCGGTCGGGGCGGAAGCCCGCCTTACCCCCCGCGGTGTAGGCATCGTTCGAACGTAGGCGTAGGTTGGCGGTGTAGTGGTTTACCATCGAGTCCATGGCGCCTGCCGTCACGGCGAAGAAGAGCCTCGGCTTGCCGAGCTTCTTGAAGTCGCGGAGGTCGTCGCGCCAGTTGGGCTGTGGCACGATGGCCACGCGGTAGCCCTCGGCCTCGAGGATGCGACCTATGACCGCAGCACCAAAGGCGGGGTGGTCTATGTAGGCATCACCCGTGAAGATGATGACATCGAGCTCGTCCCAGCCTCGAGCCTCAACCTCCTTATTTGTTGTTGGTAGAAACATCTATTCTATGGTTAGGGTGTGTTATAGCCTTATATCTCGTCTATGTCGAGCCCCACGGAGTCGGTATACGTCTCCCACTTCTGGAGTACGGCCTTGAGGTCGTCCGGAAGCTCCGACTCGAACTGCACGTACTTACCCGTCGTGGGGTGGTCGAAGCCTAAGGCGCGGGCGTGGAGCGACTGTCGAGGGATGAGCTTGAAGCAGTTGTCGATAAACTGCTTGTACTTCATGAATGTCGTGCCCTTGAGTATGCGGTTGCCACCATAGCGCTCGTCGTTGAAGAGGGGGTGTCCCTGCCACGACATGTGTACACGTATCTGGTGTGTACGCCCCGTCTCTAAGCGACACTCTACGAGCGTTACATATCCGTAGCGGCGCAACACCTTGAAGTGTGTGACAGCATGCTTGCCATCCGAGCCGTCGGCAAAGACATACATCTGCAACCTATCCTTCGGGCTGCGGCCTATGTTACCCGTGATGGTACCCTCATCCTCGGCAATGTTGCCCCATACCAACGCCACGTAGCGACGATATATCGTGTGGTCGAAGAACTGCTTGGCGAGCGAAGCGTGTGCGCGCTCGTTCTTTGCCACGACGAGGAGTCCCGAGGTGTCCTTGTCGATGCGGTGCACGAGGCCTGCGCGGGCGTTGCCTTCAGAGAACATGGGTAGGTTTTGCAGGTGGTACGACAAGGCGTGTACGAGCGTGCCACTATGGTTGCCCACGCCCGGGTGTACGACCATGCCCGCCTCCTTGTTTACGACGATGATGTCGTCGTCCTCGTAGACGATGTTCAGTGGTATGTTCTCGGGTACAATCTCCTCCTTGCGACGCGGGTAGGGCATCACAATAGATATCTGGTCGAGGGGCTTCACCTTATAGCTCGACTTCTGGGGCTTGCCGTTGACGAGAATGTTCTGCCCATCGGCAGCAGCCTGTATGCGGTTGCGTGATGTGTGCTCGAGGCGTATGGTGAGGAACTTGTCTAATCGCATCATCGACTGACCCTTATCCACCGTCACCGAGAAGTGCTCGTACATCTCGTCACCCTCGCCCTCGGCATCCGTGCCCTCGACATCCATGTCGAGAAGCTCGTCATCTACGTATATATCCTTGTCACTCACGTGGTTAAATCTTTTATTCTAATATTATTCCTCCGTTGCGCTGCTACCCTCTCTCTCCTCGCGGCGCTGCTTCTCGAGGGCCTTACGTCGCTGCTCCTCGTAGCGCTTGGCCTCGTCGTTGGCAATCTTTGCCAAGGAATCGACGAGCTCCATGTCGCATGAGAGGTATAGTGTCACCTCGCTACCACGGCGTAGGCTTGTGCCGAGCGGCTGCGACTGCTTATATACTCTCGTTGTGCGACGCGAGATAAGATCCTCGACACTCTCGTCGTAGACGATCTTACCTACGTTGAGGCCGCTATCCCAGAGGCTGTTCTTCGCCTGCTGGAGGTTGAGGCCCACAAGGAGGGGTACGGTGGTATGCTGCTCGTCGCTACGGTAGCTCACGGTGAGCGTTACGCCCGTGCCCACGGCCATCTTGATGCTCGATGTGGGGGTTATATCTTCGCCGTCGATGCTCTCCCTAAGAACATAGTCCGTAGATGTCATGTCGGCCTCGTAGATGAGCTTGTCGATGGTTAGGCTCGAGCGCTGTAGCTGGTTGAGCGCCTGGCGCAGTGTCTGCTTCGCAACGTAGGGAACGTCTACCATGCGACGGTTGTAGGCGTTTGTCGTCACGTATATCTTACGCCCGGGCTTTACGGTCACATCCCTAACGCTCGAGGTGCGTGGTAGCTGGTCTACAATCGTGCCTCCCGGGAGGTTGACATCGAAGATGGAGTCGCGCACGATGATGTTGAGCTCCATGTCGCGAGCCTCACGGCGTGCATCCTCGATGTTCATGCCAAGGAGATTGGGCACCTTGATGACATTGCCATGGCGTGTGCCGAGGTTTAGGCCGAAGTAGAGGGTTACGAGGAGCAACAAGCCAAAGACGAGGATGAGTATCATGTGCGATATTACGGGGAAGCGACCATAGAAGCGCTTCACACGCTCCATAAATCCGCTGCCCTTCGTCACTGTTGTCTTCTTTGTGCTCTTGGGCGCACTCTTAGGCGCACTCTTAGGCTTGGGTGTATCCTTCGCCTGAGCCTTAATTTCGACCTTCGGCTGTCCTACCTTTGTGTTGTTCATATCGGTATCTATCTTCGTTTTCTCGCTGCTGTGTACGGTAGCGATGGGTGTGGCTGTTACCATAGTATTGCGCTCTACGGCGTTGTAGTGTGAGTCGCGCTCCACGGGGCGGAAGCCTGCCGCTGTGACCATCGCCTCGAGCTCCGCCACGCTCATCGTCGGGCGCTCGATGCCTCCGGCCATGGAGTATATCTTCGTGGTGTCGCCTATCGTGCCGTCGATGTCGTCGGCACCAAAGGCTAAGGCCATCTCGGTCGTGGCCTTGCCGTACGACACCCAGTATGCCTTGATGTGGGGTATGTTGTCGAGAAATATGCGGCTTATGGCTATGGTGCGCATATCCTCCTCGGTGCTGCACTCTCCCGCCTCGGCAAGACGATTACCACGGCTGTGGTACTTGAGCGGGATGAAGGCATCGAAGCCCGGGGCCTCGTCCTGCAACTTACGCAGGCGGTCGAGGTGGTCGATGCGTTGCTCGATGCTCTCGATGTGGCCGTAGAGCATCGTGCAGTTTGTCGCTATGTCCATGTTGTGGGCTGCGCGGTGTACGGCGAGCCACTCCTCGGCCGAGCACTTCTCGGGACATATCTTGGCACGTAACTCGGCATCGAATATCTCGGCACCGCCACCCGGTATGCACTCCATGCCCGCCTCCTTGAGGCGACGTAGACCCTCAACGACGGATATGCCCTCGTGGCGTATCATGTAAAATATCTCCACGGCAGTGTAGGCCTTGACCGTGACATGTGGCAGTTGGCGCTTCACGGCACGTATCATTGCGCAGTAGGTGCCGAGGTCGTGCTTCGGGTGTACGCCCCCGACGATGTGTACCTCGGTGATGTCCGTACCTTTATGCTCTGCGGCGCAGGCCTCCACCTCGTCGAGCGAGAGGTACCACGCATCGTTGTCGCCCTCCCTGCGGCGGAACGAGCAGAACTCGCAGTTGAACAGACATATATTCGTGGGCTCGAGGTGTACGTTGCGGTTGTAGTACACGCTCTCTCCACTTGTCCTACGCTTGCGCTCCGTGGCGAGCTCGCCAAGGAGCCATAGCGGAGCCTCGCGCCACAGCACGAGGGCATCGTCACATGTTATGCGCTCGTTACGACGAACAGCATCGGCTATTTCATTAATGTTACGCATCGCTATTTAGGTGCTTTACGGTATACGTATATCGCTATTATGGCGAATATTATATTGGGGAACCACACTCCGAGCCATGGTGCTAACGAGCCACCTATGGCTATCTGCTCGGACACGCGGCCGAGCATGATATATCCGAAGCAGAGGGTTATGCCGAGGCCTATGTGCATGCCCATACCGCCACGCACCTTACGCGAGGCGAGCGACACGCCTATGATTGTGAGGATGAACGTGGAGAAGGGATACGAAAAGCGCGTGTGGCGCTCCACCTCGATGATGAAGACACTGTCGGAGCCCTTGCGGCGCTGCTGCGCGAGGAAGTCGTTTAGCTCCTCGATGTTTTGTGTCTTCACAAGATCCCTCACGTCGACCAACTCTCTCACATCGAGGTCTATGAGTGTGTCGAGGTTGCGGTACTGCTTATATCCGAGCGAGCCATCCTCGGTGCGTGAGTATATCACGTAGCGCGGTGCTGTCCAGCGCCCCGACTCCTCGTCGAACGAGGCGCTCGAGGCGTTGAGGGTCTCTACCATCGTCGAGCCCTCGTAGCGCTCCATCGCGAAGAAGGGCACGCGCTCGAGGTTGGGCGAGTAGCCACGCACGTAGGCAAACGTGCCGGGCTCTATCTGACGATATACGTGCTGGTCATAGACGATAACCTGATTCCTCTTCAGATACTTACTCTGGAACTCGACGCTATCCTTCTGACCCTCGGGTATTATCCACAGGCTCAGCGCGAGGCTCAGCGTGGCGATGAGCGCCGCACCGATGATGTAGGGCCACATCAGTCGGCGGAAGCTGACACCGCCCGAGAGTATGGCTACGATCTCGGTCTGCATCGCCATCTTCGAGGTGAAGAATATCACCGATATGAATGTGAAGAGCGCACTAAACTGGTTGATGAAGTGGGGCACGAAGTTGACATAGTAGTCAAATATCACGGCATCCCACGGTGCCTTGAGCTCCGTGAAGTCGTCGACCTTCTCCACGTAGTCGAACACCACGAGGATGATGACCATCATCATGAGTCCGAAGATGTAGGTGCGCAGGAACTTCCCCAAGATGTATCTGTCGAGGGTTCTGTAGCCCGGGATGGATGGTATAAGTCTGAATCTCATGGCGTGTGCTGTGTGTTATAGGCGGCGCGATAGTTTCACTACCATAGCCTCCTTCCACGACTTGAAGTCGCCGGCGATGATATGCTTGCGCGCCTCGCCCACGAGCCATAGGTAGAAGGCCGTGTTGTGCAGCGAGGCAATCTGCGCTGCGAGCATCTCCTTGCATACCACGAGGTGGTGCAGGTAGGCACGTGTATACTGGTGGTCGACAAACGTGACGCCATTGGGGTCTATGGGCGAGAAGTCTGCCTCCCACTTCTTGTTTCGGATGTTGATTACACCCTCGGATGTAAAGAGCTGACCGTTACGGCCATTACGCGTGGGCATCACGCAGTCAAACATATCGACACCGCGGTCTATCGCCTCGAGGATGTTTACGGGCGTGCCCACACCCATGAGGTAGCGCGGTCTGTCGGTTGGCAGCACCGCATTACACACCTCAATCATCGCGTACATAACGTCGGTGGGCTCACCCACGGCAAGACCACCTATGGCATAGCCATCGGCGTTGTATTGAAGCACGTTGCGTGCTGCACGCTCACGCAGGTCTGCATATCCCGCACCCTGAACTATGGGGAAGAGGGCCTGATAGTGGCCCCACTTGGGCGCTGTCTGATGGTAGCGGTTGAAGCAGCGGTCGAGCCATCGTTCGGTGAGTGCCAACGACTTCGAGGCGTAGTCGTGTGGAGCATCCCCCGGGGGACACTCGTCGAAGGCCATCATTATGTCGGCACCTATGGTGCGCTCGGTGTCGATGACACTCTCGGGCGTGAAGAGGTGGCGCGAGCCGTCGATGTGCGACTGGAAGTGACAACCCTCCTCCTTGAGCTTGCGACATGCGGCCAACGAGAATACCTGAAAGCCGCCGCTGTCGGTGAGCATCGGCTTTGTCCACGACGAGAAGCGGTGTACGCCACCCGCCTGCTCCAGGATATCCATGCCGGGGCGGAGATATAGGTGGTAGGTGTTTGCGAGGATAATCTGCGCCTTAGCCTCATTCTCAATGTCGCGGTGGAAGATGCCCTTCATCGCTGCGGCAGTGCCTACGGGCATAAATATAGGGGTCTCTATCACGCCATGGTCGGTGGTGATAAGTCCCGCGCGCGCCTTACTTTGGGGCGCTGTATGTTGTAATTTGAACTCCATTTATGTATATATAACGTGCAAAGATACACAAAAAATATGAAAGGTAAAAGCGTGTGCGTATAAAAGTGATGGTGTGGCTATGTCGCGGTGCTATAACGGGGTGCGCTGTAAATAAAAAAGTTCGTTTAGATGAATAAAAATTTGCAGAAAAGAAAAAAACTACGTAGTTTTGTGAGTAATATGTGTAGTGTTGGATGCACGGAATAGAAATTTTTAACTAACTAAAATACTTAAAAGTCTATGAGAATCAAGAATTTATTTTACGCATTATTGGCGTTGCCTTTAGTTTTCGTTGCTTGCGAGAAGGATAAGGTTGACGAGGTTAAGGATCCTACCGTTGCTGTCGTTGCGGGCGTGGCTACGGAGAACACCGTAACATTCGAGGTTACTTCTACCGAGGCCGAGAAGGTGGCATGGATTGTTGTCGAGGCAACGGAGGCTGTGCCTACGGCTACCGAGGTGTTTAATGGCGGTACGACGATTAATGCTAACGAGAGCGTTGAGGTTACGGCTACCGATTTGAAGGCCAACACGGAGTACTTGGTTGTTGCTGCTGCGATGAACAAGAAGGCTGCGGTTAAGGCGGAGAAGACGATGACCACCTCGAAGGGCAGCGGCGAGCCCGGTGTTGACGACCCCGAGAATCCCGGTGTTGACGACCCTGAGAATCCCGATGATAAGGAGTACGATGTAGAGTTCGTTGCAACACAGATTAGGACCGACTATATTATTGAGGATGGTGCTAACTTCTACGCTGTAGAGCTCGGTGATAAAGGCTGGCAAGAGAATGGCTGGGGTGTTGATGGTGGTACCTACTATGGTTTTATCATCGCGCCTTCGGCTAAGGGTAATGGCGTGCTTCCTAATGGCACGTATAGCCTTAGCGAGGTTGTAACACCTAACACTATCGTATACGAGTTGTCGTACCACTACAAGATGGTAGATGGCAAGTTAGAGCAGGGTATGGTTATGTACAAGAATGCCAACCTTGTTATCAGCGACGGTAAGGTCGTGGCTACTGTTGAGTTCGAGGATGGCTCTACTCATCGTGCCGTATTCGAGGGTGACCTCTCGGTAGATGATGGTGGCAGCCAGCCTACCGACGAGTTCAAGGCTACGCACGTTGCCACAGAGTGGGTTTGGGGCGATGCAACGAGCTATGGCAATAAGTATGACGTTAAGGGTGAAGGCTTTGAGTTGGATGTTCACTTCCCTGCGGAGTTTGCTACGGCTGAGGGTCTTGCTGCTGGCGAGTATATCTGGGTGAATACCTCTTGGTGGGGAACATCAGAAGTAGACTTCGACAATATGTTCACTACACGTGAGTTCCTTATCAGAGATGTTGATGGTGTAATGATATACTCTGAGATTATTGACTCTGGTAAGGCTCTTGTTGAGAAAGAGGGCGAGGAGTACCATATCCAGATTACGCTCAATGGTAGAGGTGGTACGGTCTATATGATCGAGTATACGGGCGCGATTACCAAGCCTACCGTTGGTGGTGGCGAGGGCGATGAGACAATCACCTTCACCTCTATGTCTGAGGGTACGGAGTTCATTGCTAACGTGTATAAGTATGCATTGAAGGATGATAGTGGTGAGAATAAGGTGACTTTGACGCTCGATAGCAGCGTTGCTAAAGCATCAGAGATTGCAGCTGGTACCTATTCGTGGGTCGACTCTCCCTCTTACATCTATAATGGTGATGGCAATGCAGACTTCTCATTCGTAAATACGACGCTCTATATTGCTGGTACGCAGTATGCCAACAGCCAGGTAGGCGCTGGTACTTGTACCGTTGCTGTTGAGGGTGGTGTTTATACTATCACGATTAATGTTACGGTACTTGGCGTAGAGAAGACGTTGAAGTATGTGGGCGCTATCGGCCAGCAGGGTAGTGGCAACGAAGGTGGCGAGGGTACACAGCTTACTAAGCTTGCTACGCCTTCGGTGAAGGGCCTTGCTGATGGCAATGCTGCTACGGTAAGCTGGCAGGTTGTTGAGGGTGCTAAGGACTACACCGTAACGCTCAATGGCACTGATGTTCAGACCGTAGAAGAGGCTTATGTCGTATATAACAACCTCGCATATTCGACCACGTATAACGTATCGGTTGTTGCTAACCCTGCTGATGCAACTGTAAATAGCGCTTCGGATGCAGGTACGGCATCATTCACTACTGATGCAGACCCCAACGCTGGTGGCGACGAGGGTGGCAACGACGATGGCGGCAACAGTGAGTGGAATGGCCGTGCTGTGAAGATGAACTTCCTTGCATATATGGACAATGTTTTATATTTGAATGCTAATAATGAGGCGATATATTTTATGACATCGTTCCGTAATGGTATCACAGAGGGTACGTTTGTTCTCAACGGCAGTGATAAGAGTGAGGCAATTCTCTATTCTGGCTATACAAACTCACAGGCCGGGTTGTTTGGCGGCACTTCGGAGTTCGGTGAGGGTGAGACTGTGGAGATATCTAAGTCAGGTGATAGTTATACCGTAGTATATCGTGTGACTGTCGATGGCGAGAAGCTTACTGCAACTTATACAGGCGGCTTAAATTAATTTGTATTGCAGGTGCTATTTTCAACATCTTTCGGAGCTTCCCTCGGGAGGCTCCGTTTTTTTTTGCATAGTTATGTCGAAAAATTGAGGTGGTTATGCTGAAAAAATCGTGACATTTGCAAAGTGGCAATTTTTTACTACCTTTGCACCGCCCTAATAATTAGGTAGTTTCCCCGTTATGTCGGGCAAACCGCGAAACGCAAATTATTGGACTAACACACACAAATATTATGAAAAACATTTTTAGACTACTTTTCGCATCTATTGCTCTTGTTGCCGTTGTGGGCTGCGAGCAGGGTGATGTTTTGGGTGGCGACGACAACAAGAAGGAGATGTTGCCTACGCCCAATGCCACGGCTACGGTTGTGGAGAATGATGTTATCGTAGCATGGGATGCTGTCGACTTCGCCATCCGCTACGAGCTTACGCTTAATGGTGGTGAGGCTGTGTCGACCGATGTCTCGCCCTACCGCTTCGAGGACTTGGACTACGCCACGGAGTACACCATCACGGTTGTTGCCATCTCGGCAGACGAGGCTACGAAGGCTAACTCGGAGGCTAAGGTGCTCAAGGTTGAGATTCCCGCACTCGAGGTTCCTGCCTATCGCGAGTGGTACTCGGCATCGGGTGCTGCGGCTATATCGAACAATGGCCGCTGGGTTGTTGGTGCCTTCCAGCACAACGGCTTTATCTACGACCTCCAGAACAACAAGCAGACGGAGTTCCCCGGCTATGAGTTCTCGGATATTTCAGATAATGGCGTTGCTGTGGGTGCTTACTTCCCCTCGGAGAGCTCGGGTGGCGAGGCTGTATACTACAAGGATGGCGAGGCTCACAAGGTTAAACTCGGCGAGCTCCCCGGCAACCTCTATGGTAGTTCGTTGACGAGCGTCACGCCCGATGGTACGTATGCTGTGGGTTGGTATTGGGACTATGCCGATACATACTACACCGAGCGCTTCGGCCTTATCGTGCCCTTCGCGTATGACATCACAAATAACATCGTGACTGTGCTCAAGGAGGATGTGACCTATGCCCAGTATCGTAACGCAACGCAGGCGTATGCCGTTGACCCCAACCGCGCCATCCTCGGCCTGGAGCAGTCTGTCTTGGGTATGTTTGGCGTTATATGGGAGAGCGCTACCGCTGATTGGCAGTATGTATATATGGAGACAAACGAGGACAAAGAGCCTACCAAGGCCTTTGGCTCGGTGGGTATGTGCTTCTTCTCGCCCGAGGGTCGCTTCGTGTATAATCAGGCATCGACCTATGTCAATGGTGTGAACGAGAACTGCGCTGCTGCCTACGACCGCGAGAAGAAGGAGCTTATCATGTTTGAGAGCGTGCGCCAGGGTGGTGTGTCGGCTATGACGGAGGATGGTGTCGCCTTCCTTAACGATGTAGCGGCAGGCTTTGGTACCACATCGTTTGTTATCGACACGAACAAGGATGTCAACGATGTTAAGCGCATCGACGACTGGCTCCTCGAGGAGCATAACATCGACCTCACGGGCTACCTCTTGGATGGTATCATCATCGTGGGCGTATCGGGTGATGGCCGCACGCTTCTTGGTATGACCAACACCATGGAGTACGGATGGGTAAACTTTGCTATTTGTCTCGATGGCTCGCCCATGTCGGAGAAGGTTGTTGAGGATGAGACCGAGACTGAGGAGTAGGGCAGTCGTGTAGTATAGTATGAGAGTGAATAAAAAGTGTATTTTGTCGTTACGCTCGCCCTCAAAATGCTCATTTACGTCGAGTAAACTCCGCTTTTTCGGGCTTCGCAAGCCTAAAACTACATCTTTTTATTCACTCTCTTAGGTGTCAAGGGCTGGCTAAGCAACTTTTTAGTCAGCCCCATATTATTTATAGAAAAAATAGCTATCTTTGCTCTATGATACGCATATCGTTGGTCATAGCGACATATAATCGTGCCGAGCAGCTTCTGGCGACACTCAGGTCGGTCGTGGAGCAGAGCCTCGCACCCGAGGCGTGGGAGTGTGTGGTTGTGGATAACAACTCCACGGACGCTACACGCGAGCGCGTGGTGGCACTCTGCGCGGAGCACCCCACCTTAAACATTCGTTACATCTTCGAGCCCGAACAGGGGCTCTCGGCAGCACGCAATGCGGGCATTGGTGCCGCTGGGGGTGATATTATCGCTTTTGTCGATGACGATGAACGTATCGTTCCCGACTTCTTGAGCGCATACATCGACCTCTTCGATGCCATGCCCGAGGCTATGGCTGCGGGTGGGCGCATCATCGCCGAGTACCCCACGGGGCGCCCGCGCTGGATGTCGAGATATGCGGAGCAGCCGATAGCCAACCCCATGCACTATGGCAACAGCGTGTGCCTCTTCCCCGCGGGAAAGATTCCGGGAGGCGGAAATATGGCCTTTAGGCGCGAGGCGCTGAATAGGGTGGGCATCTTCGACACCACGCTTGGGCGCACGGGCAAGCGCCTTATCGGTGGCGAAGAGAGCGACCTCTTCGAGCGCATGGCTGCGGTGGGCATACGTCCCTACTATGTGCCACGTGCGGTGATGTACCACATCATCCCCTCGGAGAAGCTCACCGAGGAGTACTTCGCGCGACTATGTTACAATACGGGTGTGAGCCAGCGTCGTCGTGCCGAGCTGCACGATAGGGTGGCGAGGCTGTATGTTGGCGAGGTGGCGAAGTGGTGCGCAACGCTTATGCTGTGCCTCGTGCACCGACCAGCGCAGTCGCGCTATCTGCTCATGATGCGCCACGCGATTTCGCGCGGAATATGGAGCGATGTGGAGGCTGCACGATAAATTTTTATCAACATTGTAAGATATTTATTTGGTTAAAAAGAATAAAATATCTAATTTTGCTATACCGAGATACATATTTATGCACTCGAGGGGGATAAACACACATTAACCAAATACATTAACATCATGAAACTTAGAAATTTATTCTGTCTTTTAGCTGCATTACCTTTGGTATTTGCATCGTGTGAGAAGGGTGGCGAGGATGTCGACAAGACTCCCGAGCAGCCCGATACTGAGCAGCCCGGCACCGACGAGCCCGGCACCGACGAGCCCGGCACTGATGAGCCCGCGCAGCCTGTTACGGTTACAGCTCTTGGCTTTGGTGGTTACTACGTAAGTGGCGCCGAGGAGGAGTTGGATGTAGACAACTACTTCTTTGCTCTTACGGACAAGGCCCTCACCGAGGAGGGCGACATGCCGGATGGCGCTGTAGTATATTGGGTAGACCTCTACCTCGAGGCATACGATGGCGAGTGGAAGGAGTTTATGCCACTCCCCGTTGGTGAGTACACGTTGTCTGAGCAGGAGTATGTTGCCGGCACCTTCTTCAAGGAGGGCTCTGTTTACTTGGCCGACTCTTCTACGGACGACATCGTGCAGTTTGAGGCCGGTAAGCTCGTTGTTACGGAGGCTGGTTTGACTCTTACGGTGACAATCGAGGGTGTTGAGCACACCGTGACTTACGAGGGCGCTATGAACCTTCTCAACGACTCTAAGGAGCCTGTTGAGGTTCGCGAGGTAAATGTTGACTACGCACACGCATACTATAACGGCGATATGGATGGTACGGGCGTTTCTGATAACTTCACGTTGATTCTCAGCGATGTAGATGTGTACAATGATGGTATTTGGGCAGCAAATGCTGAGCACTATCGTTTCGAGTTGTATAGCACACAGATCGATAAGACTGCAGGTATAGCTATTCCTTATGGTACTTATATGCTCGATGGCGCGGATAGCAAGGCTGTTAATACTATTCATTCAGATTCTGTTTATATGTTAATCGATAGCTATTGCGAAGATTATGAGCAGATGCTGTCATACGATGCTGCTTACATCACTGTTGCAGAGAGTGGCATCACGGCAGAGATCGTGCTTGCTGGTGAGACTATCGAGGTAGTTTTCGCGGGCACTGTTTCTTACGAGGATTGTTCTTCAGATTATGTGCCTGGCACTGGTGATGATGAGGAGGAGCAGGATTCTGTTTCAACTCTCACGGGTGATCTTAATTTCAATTTGACAGGTGCTTCATTCGTTATTGCGGACTACGGCTACTATGCTAATGGTGCTAACAACTACATATTATACGTATTTGAGAATGAAGATGCTGTGGATATTGGTGGTGGTGACTACCTTATGCTCGACCTCTTGGTAGCAAGCGATGCTGCTAATCTTGCAGGTGAGTATGCTATTAACGACACGGAGATGCCTTACACGTCGTTCCCTGGTGATCCAAGTATGGACTGTGGTTGCTGGTATGTAGATATGGACTCTCCTATCGATGAAGTAACAGAGATGAACTCTGTGATGGCTCCTATCGTTGAGGGTACATTGAAACTCGATATCGCAGCTGATGGCACATATACTCTTACGTTCACCAACTGCTACGACGATGCTGACAACGCCATCACCGGTACTATCACCGGTACACTCTACGGCTCTGGCAGCGAGGACGATGGCAACGAGGATGGCGGCAGCGAGGTTAACCCCTACCACTTCGAGATTGCAGAGTTCGTATGGTCATGGATTGACGAGGATACTCGCGCAGGTGATTTTCTCCTTAAGACTGCTCCCGATGCTAATGAAGAGTACAAGACATTTAGGTTGTGCCTATCGCATATTCCTGCTGATAACAAGATTCCCGACGGCACCTATAGCAGTGAGGATGGTACAATGATAGCAAGTTCGAGTTATCATTTGTTTTGGGATAACAATAACGGCTGCGTAATGGCGAGCGTAACGGCTACATTTACAACCAATGCTGATGGTATTACCACTATCAACGCATCGTGGATTCCCAACAATGGTTCTAACCAGACATATACTTGCACTTGGGTAGGTGAGATGCCTATCTATGGCGCAGATTGGTAGTAGATATTCACTCTCTTAGGTATCAAGGGCTGGCTAAGCAACTTTTTAGTCAGCCCTCTCTTTTTTTGTATATATGGATATTTTTTCGTAGCTTTGTGTTGTTAATGAGTATCTTGCAGATAAAACCTTTGTGTTATGAGACTTCGATACATACTGTCGCTATTTGTTGTATTTGCACTTATCGCTTCGTCGTGTGAGGCGCCCAACAACACAACAACACCCCCTGCCGAGGAGCAACCAGATACGCCCAACGAGCCCAACGAGCCCGAGGGGATAACCTTCGAGGCGCAATATTCGAGTGGCGCATACTATGGTGACCATTACGGTGTGGGCTTGGATTTATACTTTATATCGCTGTCGGACAACGGCTTCGACGAGCGAGGCTATGTGCGCCCCAACTCCACGTACTACCGTTTAGACCTCTGCGCCCCGAAATACGAGGGCGACTACCGCGAATACATGTCGCTCCCCGAGGGTGAGTATCACCTCAGCACGGAGGCTGACTATGAGGCGTGGACACTCTCGGCCGACGGCTCGGGGTATGTCGTGACGGGCGAGAGCGAGGTTGTGAAGCAGGTTAAGTTTGAGGCGGCAGTGCTGGTCGTGACGGCCGCGAGCGCGACGCTGACGGCTGTCATCGAGGGCGAGCAGCACGTGGTGACCTTCGCGGGGGAGCATATCATCGCCAACATGCTGCCCCGACCCATGGAGAGCAAGGAGTGGAGCGTGGAGCACGCCTACGCCCTATATTATGGCGATAAGTTCAACATAGGCGTGGCGGATAACTTCTACCTCTACCTCAGCGATAAGGGGCTCGACGAGTTGGGCTTCGAGTACCCCGAGGGTACGTACTACGGCTTCGATTTATATATAGGTGTGGTCGACAGCGCAGCCCCGCTACAGCTCCCGTATGGCGCATACGTGTGGGATGATAAGGACACCCTCGCCGCAGGGACGATAAGTGCCTACTACACGAAATACTATGTCATAAACAGCGATGCCACGGGCTATGCCGATGCTCGCTATCCCGACTGGGCATCCGTCACGGTCGACGAGGAGGGTGTCGTCGCTGAGGTGCACTTTGGCGAGGCTGTGCATAAGATAGTCTATAGTGGTGATGTTGAGGTTTTTGACCTTTCGGCAGAGGAAAATTAGTAAAAAAAGATAAAAATATTTGCATCCTTGAAGATAAATTTATACCTTTGTCTTAGCGTTACGGCCTATGTCGGGCGCCCGCAGAGAGTAAACCCTAATAAATTAAAATTATAAGTCTATGAGAATTAAACATTTATTCTATCTGTTACTTGCGCTGCCGTTGGTGTTTACGGCATGTGATAAGGGCTCGGAGGATACCGACAAGGCTCCCGAGCTTAAGCCCGTATTGACACTCACATCGAAGGCTACGATGGAGGTTGCTGCCGAGGCTGGCGACTACGAGATTACCTACACCGCCAAGATGGAGGAGGTGACACGCAATTCGCCCGCTCCCGAGTACGAGCCCGAGGTTGCGTGCGAGGCCGAGTGGATTACCATCGGTGAGTTTGACTTTACGAAGGCTGCCTTTAGCGTTGCTGCCAACGATGGCGAGGCACGCGAGGCAAAGATTGTTGTTACGTACTCTACCGAGCGCTTCGAGGTGACGGTAAAGCAGGTGGCTAAGGGCGAGGAGCCTGCTCCCGACCCCGTCCTGACCCTCACATCGAACGAGGTGATGGAGTTCACGGCCGAGGGTGGCAATGGCGAGATTACCTACACGCTGGAGAATGCTGTTGAGGGTGTAGAGCTCGAGGCAACATGCGAGGCTGCGTGGGTTAGCAATGTAACTGTGGACGAGAAGGTTACGTTCAATGTTGCTGCCAACGAGGGCGAGGCACGCGAGGCGAAGGTCGTTGTAAAGTACGACACCGAGTCGTTCGAGGTTACTGTCAAGCAGGCTGCGAAGGTTGTTGAGGCTCCCACATATCTCTTCGATGTGGCGATGCTGGCTGCCGAGCGTATGACGGCCGAGGATTTGGAGATGGAGCTCGAGGCTTACGACTTCCCCATCCTCTTTGTGAACGAAGCGTTCAGTGCCATGATACACTTTGTTGGTGCCGAGGAGGATACCGTGCTCCAGGCAGGAACGTATACGAATAAGGACTTTGGCATCTACCTCTCGTCGTGCATAGCCACCGACGACGCGGAGAACCTGTACACGTTCACCGCTGTTGAGGCTACCGTGGAGCTCGAGGGCGAGGTATATAGCTTCGATGTTGTCATGACCGATAAGGATGGCTATAGCTATCACTTTGTCTACGAGGGTGAGGTCGACAATATGACTCCCGCCGTTGTTGCTCCCGAGGTGTTCGAGCCTGTGAAGGTTGAGGCTTATCGCGAGTCTTCTTATGAAACAGGAAACTTCGGTCTTCGCCTCTATGTCGATGATGCTTACTATCACGAGCTCGACATCTTCGATAAGGTAGCTCCTAACAACAACTACCTCTCTGCAGGCAAGTATTCGACAGCCGACGGAAGCATTGGTAAGGCCTGGTCGACATTCTACAAGGGTAACGACCAGACGTGCAAGATAGCGGATGCCGAGATTACCCTCACCATCAACGATGACAATAGCGTTGCCATTGTCGGCTATGTCAAGTCGGAGGAGGGCCACAATATCACGGTTGACTGGACGGGTACTGTCGAGGGCTTCAACTTTGAGACGGGCGGCGATAATGTGAGCTTCACGGCGCAGTACTTCACGTGTGAGCACTGCGACTACGACGGTGTGTATAACTATTATATCACTCTCTCGGATGCTGCCGAGGAGGATGTTCTTGGAGCTGCATACTATAGGTTTGACCTCTATTCGGCAACATTGGATACGGATAATCCCCGTGTTCCCGTAGGTACGTACGCCTTCGATATTGAGGATTCGTATGCAGATGGCACTATGGGTGTAAGCTATACCTATATGGAGATGAAGACAACTGACGGTGTTGTTGTATGGTTGGGCTCTGAGGGTGGCACTCTCACCGTTACGGAGACAGGCATCGAAGCCACCATCAACTATGACGATGGCTCTACGCACACCATCACCTATACTGGCGACCTCTCTATCGAGCTCCCCGAGCCAGAGCCTATATCGTCGTTGACTGCAGATGTGGCTGTCAATGTCACAAACGCAACGATAGTAACAAGTGCATGTTACGGTGATATTTATGGCACAGGCGCACAGTACTGGTTGATTAACATCATGGAGGATGCGACCTACGGTAATGGCGTATATGTTCAGTTAGACTTGCTCGCAACATCTAATGAGAGTTATGTAGGCACTTATACGGCCTCTAATCAGTTCGGAGCGGGAACCTTTACCCCGGGTATTGTTGGCGACTATGGCAATGCAAGCTCGTGGTACTACCACCAGCAGTACTATGTGAAGGATACGTGGGCTCCCTTGGCTGATGGTACTATCACCGTTACGGATAATGGCGATGGCACTAAGAGCTTTACCTTCGACTGTACCGACGGATTGGGTCACGCGGTTAAGGGTACTATCGTAGCGAGATAATTTCTTTGTTGCGATAAGGCATCATCTACTTCCGCTAACGAATTATCTCGGCAATGGGCAGTACGCCTAAGTACAGCCCATCGCCTTGAAATTCGCCGAGCGTTGTATCTAATGCCTTCTCCCAACAAATACCACGCTGCGATACGGCATCATCTACTGCCGCTAACAAAAAGTGCCGTCAATGGGCAGTACGCCTAAGTACAGCCCATCGCCTTGAAATTCGCCGAGCGTTGTATCTAATGCATTCTCGCAACAAATAGCTCGGTTTTTTATTCAACCTCCTAACAACGGGGATGGCTCATTTTGGTCATCCCCGTTTTGTTGTGCATCGAGATGTAAAAAAGTTGAGCGATACTTTGTAAATTAAGAAAAAATTGATAATTTTGTGACAGCGTAGCATGTTAACTCCCGCGAAGAAGCATGTATGGCCGAGATGACGAATTACCATAAACTATAACTTTAATTATTAACATTATGAAACTCAAGAACTTATTCTATTTGTTGCTTGCACTTCCTTTGGTGTTTGCAGCGTGCGACAAGGGCTCGGAGGATACTGATAAGGCTCCCGAGAAGGAGTATGCAGCCGAGTTGACCCTTACTTCGGAGGCTACGATGGAGGTTGCTGCCGAGGCTGGCGACTACGAGATTACCTACACCGCGAAGATGGTTGAGGTTACGCGCGAGGCTGCTCCCGCGACTGTTTCGGCCAACTGCGCTGATGCTTGGGTAACAATCGGTGAGGTTACGGACACGAAGGCTGCCTTTAGTGTTGCGGCCAACGATGGCGAGGCTCGCGAGACGAAGGTTGTTGTGACCTACGCAGATAAGAAGCTCGAGGTTGCCGTTAAGCAGGCAGCGAAGGATCAGGGCGAGAATCCCGAGACTGTTAACTTTGAGGCAAACTATCTCGTTGGTGAGTATTTCACTGACGGAGATGTAGGCTTCTACTACATTATGTTCTACGATCTTGAGGAGGATGGCTACTATGCTGAGAACGCAACAGTATACATGATTAGCCTCTTTGGCGAGAAGTACACCGAGGAGTGGAGCGAGCTTATGCCTCTGCCTACGGGTGAGTTTACATTCGATGCTACTGACTCTGGCGAGATAGGCACCTTCAGTTGCGAGGAGGGCGGTTACTGTGCTCCCGGCGCAGAGGATATGCTTCCCTTCGAGGCCGGTAAGTTCGTTGTCACTGAGAATGATGTTACTCTTACCGTTACCATCGCTGGCGTTCAGCACGTTGTGACATTTGATGGTGAGCCCATGATTTATAATACGGATGGGCCCACAATCGATGAGCCCGACGTTCCCGTTGTCCCCGGTGAGCCCGTGGCTTTCGCTCCTGTGAAGGTTATCTCGAGCCACAAGTCGGATTGGGCTGCGGGTAACTTCATGCTCGACCTCTATGTTGATGATACGAACTATCACGAGTTCGACGTGTATGACACCACAGCCAATGCTAACCACTACTACCTCAGCAACGGCACTTATTCATCGGAGGATGAGACTATCAATGTTGACGAGTCGAAGATTTACAATGGCACCAAGAACGTGGGTGTAGAGGCTGCAACATTGGCCTTTGCGGTTAACGACGACTGGACAGTGACTATCAAGGGTAGCTTCGAGTCTGTTGAGGGTGTTGTATACAATATCGACTGGACGGGTAATGTAGATGGCATCGAGGATCCCAGCGCTCCCGAGGTGTTCAAGGTTAAGCAGCTTACGGCAAGCACGGATGATGGCCTCTCATGGGAGCTTGTGTTTATCGAGGATTATGCATACTTTGGAGATCCGCAGACAAGAATTTATGTTGATCTCGCAGAAACCAATGCTTCGCATGTTACGGCCGGCACATACACTATCGCTGATGGCTCTATCAAAAATACTAGCTTCTATCGCGCTAATCGTTCAGAGGATGGTGGTCAGATGACCGCGTGCGAGTTGACTGTAGTAATCGATAAGGAGAATGAGACTGCTAAGCTCTCTGGTACATTCTCAGCTGCCGGTAAGAACTTCACTTTCGAGTGGAATGGAGTAGTAGAGGGTTTCCGTTATAATGAGGTTGTATCTGGTGGTGTTACTGATTGGAAGACCTTTGAAATAGATTACCAGGATACGTTGAATTATATGATGGAGGATGGCACATGGGTTAAGAAGGCTGGCGGCCGTACATACGTACTGGCCGAGACGGAGTCTGGCTCAAACTTTAAGTTCTGCTTCTGTAATCATGTTGATCCTGAGGAGGGTTCTATCGCCGCTGGCACGTATGTGGTTGCCACTTATAACTACAAAGATACAGCGCAGGCTGAGACACGCTTTATTGACAATACGGGTGGTATTTTCTCGCATGAATCAGAGATTAATGGTCTCACTCTTACAAGTGGAGAGGTTGTCGTAGCGAAGGATGGTGCTAACTACACTATCACGTTTGACCTCATGGTTGGCCAAATATCGTGGACTGGTTCTTACACAGGTACGTTGTAATACTCTCGTGCATATATGAAAAAACGGCTCCTTTGGGGCCGTTTTTTTTGTGTTTGCTACCGTGGGGCGATGATTAGTCGAAGGAAGATGCTTGAGATTGAAAAATAATTCGTATATTTGTATAGTGAGAGTGTTTCTATGGAGGACATAGAATGTTTCAACCTAAAACTAATTTTACATACCGAGATGAGAAGAGTATTTACATTTGTTGCTCTATTGAGCGTGTTGTTTATCGCATGTGAAACTGATAATGGGGGAGATAACGTGCCTGCGGGTAAGCCGGAGGATGCAAAGGAGTATGCCTTAACGCTAACCTCGAAGACGGTAATGGAGTTCAGCGCCGAGGGTGGCAAGGGCGAGATAGAGTACGCCCTCACGGAGGTTACGCGCGCACATGAGGGCTCCGATGTGGATGTCCCCGAGGATGAGACCATCACGGGCGACAGTGCTGCCGACGAGAGGCCCGAGAAGCAGCCGTCGGTAGAGGTGACATGCACGGCGGAGTGGATTAAGGACATCGTCGTGGGGGCAAAGGTGTCGTTCAACGTGCTACCCAACGAGGGCGACAAGCGCGAGACGTTTATCGTGCTCGCGTACGAGAAGCAGGAGGTGAAGGTGTTGGTACGTCAGCTGTCGTCATCGCCCGCGGATGTGGAGTTCAAGGCTACACACCTCAGTGGCACATACTTCGGCAAGCTTCAGACCTACGGCTACAACTACTTCATCGTACTCTCGGATGTGGGTCTTACTAACTATCAGGATCCTGCCTATGGCGCTACGCAGTATATCTTCGACCTATACTCGGATGTGTCATCAGCCTTCGAGCCTGTGGATTACCTCCCCGAGGGTGTATACGAGTTTGGCGACTGTACCCCGGGCACTATTGATGCTGCGCGTAGCTACTATATCGCTGCCGATGGCTCGGATATGGACTTCGGCTATGCCACGGTGACGGTGACGAAGGATAAGATTGTTGCCGAGGTGCGCATGATAAGTGGCAAGGTGCATCGTGTGACATACGAGGGAAGCCTCGCCCTGGACTACACGCAGCCTACGATTGCGGATGTTCCTGCGAGCACGCTGACGGCGGATGTGGAGTTCGATGTCACGGGAGGCACCATCATGGCCTACTATCGTGGCGACTACTACGGCAAGAATGCAGATGTGTGGTTCCTGCACATGATTGAGGATAAGGCCACCTTCTCGGGCACGTATCTTATGATGGATATCTTGGTCGACAAGTCGAAGGGCGGATATGAGAATAGGGATGGCTTCGTAGGTGAGTACACGGTGCTCAACCACACGATGGAGAACTTCGCGGGTACGTTTGCCCCGGGATGTGTGCGCGACGATACTTGGCAGCTGCATACGTGGTATATGAACTGTATAAACAGCGCGATAGACCCCTCGAACGGGGCTCCGTTTGTCGATGGTAAGATTACCATCGCTAAGGAGGGCGACGACTACACCCTCACGATGGATGGCAAGGACGACATAGGCAACAAGATTAAGGGTACGTTCCGCGGAAGGGTGGGCGACTACCAGAATCAGGCATACGACCTTTAGTGTGTTATTAAGGACATAAACATATATTATATGAAAAGACTATTTCTCTTTATGGTGATGTCGATGGCGACATTCGCCATGTCGTGTACACCGGACGATACTCTCGGTGCAGGAGATGGAAATGAGGTGCTTGGCACGTTGACCATAACCTCTGACGGCATTATGAACTTTGCGCAGAGTGGTGGCGAGGGTGTCATCAACTATACGCTTGTGGGCGCAGATGACGATGCCGAGGTGGAGGCCGTATGCGACGACCAGTGGGTGACAATCACCGAGGTGGGCAACGAGATTAAGTTCACGGTTGCGGCCAACGACCTCGTCGAGGAGCGCATGACCATAATCCTCGTATGCTATGGCGACCAGGCCGAGCAGGTAATCATCCAGCAGAAGGGTAAGCCCGATGTGGAGTTCCGTGCCTCGAAGATTAACGGTAAGTTCGAGAATAAGGATGCCATGCACCCCAATGCCTATAAGTATACCGTCATCCTGTCGAAGTATGGCACAACGCACGAAACGGACTACTACCCGAGCGACAGCTACTACAAGTTCATCATCTACTCGTCTATCCCCGCCGCTGCCGACCCCTATTTGGCATGGGGCGAGTATGGCTACGATGCCGAGAATACGTATAGGCCCGACACCTTCGCTGCCGACCGCAGTGAGCTTGTCATTACCGACAACGAGGGCCAGCAGACGGTGCACAAGATTTCGGGTGGCGATGTTATTGTCACCGAAGATAAGATCGAGGCGCTTATAACGCTCGACAATGGCGAGGTGCATAAGGTGTCGTACAGTGGCAGCCTTAACCTCTTCTACTTCACATCAATAGACCGTGGCCCCTATAGCACCATCGAGGAGGATCTCACCTTCGACATCAAGGATGGCGCTATGATGCTTCTCTACGATGGCGACTACTACGGCATAGGTCGTGGCAGCTGGGAGGTGCGCTTCATGACCCAGTCCGACCTTATGGCCGGCGACTTCTTCCGCTTCGATGTTGTTACCGAGAATGCAGAGTACAACTCGGAACTTATATATCGCACCTTTACCGGTGATGTAGGCTCTACCTACGCTGCGGGAACCTTCGAGCCCGGATACAAGTACGATGGCGACCTCTATGGCTCATGGTATATGCCCGTAAGTAATGGCTACTTCGGTAATGTGGCTGCGGCTATCGCGGGTGGTAGTTTCACCGTGGAGCACTATGGTGATGGTGAGGCTCTTGTTACGTTTGATGTCGTTGATGACCGCGGCAAGAAGCTCTCGGGTAAGTGCCACTGTAAGAATGTCGATGTGTACAACCGCGCAGCCATGTAGCAACGATATGATGTATACGCATAAAGCCCGCCAATCGGCGGGCTTTATGCGTATTATGATGGGCTGTTACTGCTGCAATGCCTCCCAGAGCATATCCTTCAATTGGACAATGTTCATGTTCGCCACCGACGATATGAATATCGACTTTATGCCCTCGGGGAGGTGCGCTCGCATCTCTGCGATGAGGTCGTCGTCGAGCATGTCGCACTTCGTTATGGCCAAGAGGCGCTGCTTGTCCAAGAGCTCGGGGTTGTACTCCGTGAGCTCACCGAGTAATATCTCGTAGTCGCGCGCTATGTCGTCGCTGTCGGCCGGCACCATAAACAGGAGCACCGAGTTACGCTCGATATGTCGCAGGAATCGCGTGCCGAGGCCACGACCTTCGTGTGCACCCTCGATGATGCCCGGGATGTCGGCCATGACAAACGAGTGGTCGTCGCGCACCGATACGATGCCGAGGTTAGGCTCGAGTGTGGTGAAGGCGTAGTTGGCAATCTTGGGCTTCGCGGCCGATACAACCGAAAGGAGTGTCGACTTGCCGGCATTGGGGAAGCCCACGAGGCCTACATCCGCCAAGACCTTAAGCTCGAGGATGAAGGCACCCTCCTGGCCCTCCTCGCCGGGCTGCGCATAGCGTGGTGCCTGGTTTGTCGGGGTCTTGAAGTGCCAGTTGCCGAGGCCTCCGCGGCCACCCTTGAGCAATACGAGTTGCTCGCCATGCTCCGTGACCTCGCCCACAACCTCGGTGTATGTCTCGCCCGTCTCCTCGTCGGTTATCACCTGCTTGGCGACAGTGCCGAGGGGCACGGGGATGATGATATCCTTGGCATCGGCACCCGTTGAGCGTGCTCCGTGGCCATTCTCGCCATCCTCGGCAAACTGATGGCGCTTGTACTTGAGGTGTATGAGTGTCCAATACTGCTTGTCGCCCTGGAGGATGATGCTGCCACCCTTGCCGCCATCGCCACCATCGGGGCCACCGAAGGCTACGAACTTCTCTCTGCGGAAGTGCGACGAGCCGGCACCGCCATGTCCCGAGCGCGCAAATATCTTAACGTAATCTACAAAGTTGCTTCCTGCCATGATAATATTCCTATTTTAATAAATGAGGGCACCGACTTTATAACTGTAACCATACCCTTCTTAAAAAACGAGGGCACCAACAAATAGTTAGCACCCTCTAATTTTCGCTTCGCGACGACAGACTAGTTGTACTTGAATGTTGCCTCGTCTGATACGGTCAACTTCTTGCGACCCTTAGCGCGACGTGCAGCCAATACCTTGCGGCCATTAGCAGTAGCCATTCTCTGACGGAAACCGTGCTTGTTGATTCTCTTGCGACGAGAAGGCTGGTAAGTTCTTTTCATTGCCATAGTTGTATCTGTTTTTTATTGTTTTGTTCCTTTTAGCGCTTTCTATGCGAGGTGCAAAGGTACAACGATTTTTTTTAATTGCAAACTAAATCGTAAAAATATTTCATTTTTAGACCTCTCGACCTGCTCGTTGGGGCTAAAATCGTGCCTCTATTTCTCCTCGAAGAGGTCTAATTCGCCACGCTCCACCTTGCCATGGAGGGCTGCCAGCTCGCCTATGGCGGGTGATATCACGGCGAGGGTGTCGGCTATGGCCTGCTCGCCACCGCCCTTTATGCGGTAGAGCAACGCGGCATAGAGCGCGCGGAAGCATAGCTCCGTGTCGCTTATGTCGTCATTGTCGAGGAGCGTGCGTAGGCGTGGCAGCTCGGCGGCGAGGGGGGCATACGTCGTGCGGTAGTGCTCACCCACGGGTAGCTTCATCAGTTGCAGGTGTAGGTTGTGCAGGTCGGCAATGAGGTGTAGCGTATGCTCGATGTGCCCCTTCTCGGCCTTGCCCTCCTTGCGTAGGAGCTCGACAATCTGCATGTACCAGTTGAAAATGTTCTCCTTCTGCTGCTCGTCCGTACCTTCGGTCTTGGCTACCAGCGTGGCATATATGGCCTCGGGGCTGAACTGCAGGGCGCGGAGCAGATCCTCCACCTGCCATAGGTAGAGGATGTACTCGGCGATATTCTCGCGACGTTTCTGTAGTGCTATGAGCATGCTGTTATATCGTTTATAGCCAGTCCGAGGCGTTTGCCACGCTCTTCGGGGCGTTAGGTACGTTGTCGAAGTAGGTGAAGCCCGTTAGGCGCTCCAACTCCTCGATGGTGATTATATCCCTGGCCTCGGGACTGTGTCCCTTCGCCTGCTCGTGGCAGATGACAAAGGCAGCACACTGCAACTCCGCTGCCGAGCACTCTGCGACGCTCTTTCCCGTGTGTCCGCTCTTTGTGCGTAGCAGGGCGTAGTAGAACATCGTGGGCTTGGATACGTCCGAGCGTCCGCCAAACGATATCTTCCTGGGCGTGCCCGTGTTGCCATACTTGTCGGTGTACTTGTCGAAGTAACAGCCTATCACGGTGTAGAGCGTGTCGGCACACACGAGGCCGTCGATGTGATCCTCGAGGTTGTTCCATGCGCCACCTCCGGTGTTGAAGGTGTCCTGATACTGAGGTGCTATGTTCGAGAAGTAGAACACCTGACGGTTTGTCTCGGTCGACGATGTGCGCTCTGCCGAGCCGAGCATGTGACCGTTGTTGCAACCGCTGTCGGCATCCTTCTTCGTATACTGTATGCTTGCGGGTATCTGCGGATCCTGCGTGTAGGCATTTGTGCGGTTTGCCGAGCCCGAGTACATCGAGTGTCGCGGTGCTGCTACCCATACGGGGCAGTGGTGCTCCGACGAGAAGCATACCGAGTAGTTGCGTGCGCGACCCGAGCGCTGTGCATTCTTCTCCGAGCCACCGCAGAGGTGGTGGGCGTAGTAGTAGGTGTCGTTGTTGTCGTCAATGCCATCCTTGTCCTGGTCTACCTCTATGGGAAGCTCAAACCACCCGCTGCGATAGGTCATGCCACTTGCAGGTTTCTCCTCGGGCTCCTCGGGGTCTACGGGCGTTTCCGGATTCTCGGGAGTGTCGGGAGTGTCAGGATCCTCTGGCTCCTCGGGGGTGTCGGGAGTATCGGGGTTTTCGGGATTTTCCGGCTCCTCGGGGGTGTCGGGGGTGTCAGGGTTCTCAGGCTCACTGTCGGCGGGGAGTGTCCTGAAGTTGTCGAGGGGTCGCTGCCAGCCGCCACCCTCGGCGCGCACGACGACCATACACTTATACTCGGTGTCGGGGGCGAGGTCGTCGATGGTGAGGGTTATTATGCGCGACACGTTGCCGTAGTAGAAGTCGTAGGCATCGCCATCTACGGGACATACGGCAAAGCCCATGCGGGTTATCTTGCTGTAGTCCGTGGCATTCACCGTGGCGGTGAGTGTCACGCTGCTGTCGCTTATGGCCTCAATGTCGTAGTTGGCGAGGCCGAAGCTCAGGGGTTGGCTCTCTTCTTCGCAGGCTACAACGAGTAGTGCGGCTGCGAGGGTAATGAAAATGTTACGCATCTTATTCTCTGTTTTTTGAATCTATCCATATTGTCACGGGCCCATCGTTCGTGAGCTCTATCTTCATATCGGCACCAAACTCGCCTGTTGCCACCGTGCGACCCAATGCCGCCCTGACCATCGCCACAAACTCCTCGTAGAGGGGCTTGGATATGGCCTCGGGTGCAGCCTTTATCCACGAGGGACGGTTGCCCTTCTTTGTCATGGCGTGGAGCGTAAACTGGCTTACTATCATGATGTCGCCCTCGATGTCTATCACCGAGCGGTTCATCACGCCCGCCTCGTCGTCGAAGATGCGTAGCTGCACGAGTTTCTTCGTGAGCCAGTCTAAGTCCTCCGTGCTCTCGTCGTTGCCTATGCCCACGAGCACAACAAGGCCTTGGCCTATCTGGCTGAAGACCTCGCCGCCAATGTGGCACTTAGCCTCCGTAACTCGCTGAATTAGTAGTCGCATATTTATTGGGTAGTAGTTAATGCAGGGAGTTTAAGGAATAATTACTCACTACTCACTACTCACTACTCATTACTCATTACTCACTACTCATTGTTTATTGCTGTGTTTCTTCGAAGAAGCGCCATAAGTTGTCGCTCTTGGGCACGGGTGCTACGACCGATATGGGCTTGCCACCCACGGGGTGCAGGAACTCCACACGACGCGAGTGTAGCGATATGCCGCCATCGGGGTTTGAGCGCTTGGCACCATACTTAAGGTCTCCCTTTATTGTGCAGCCTATGGCTCCGAGCTGTGCACGTATCTGGTGGTGGCGACCCGTCTTGAGGTCTACCTCCACGAGGGTGTAGTTTGTCGAGGCGCCGAGCACGCGGTAGTCGAGGATGGCCTCCTTGCCGTCACCCTTGGGGCGTATGTGTGCATGCGAGCGGTTGGTCTTGGCGTTGCGCACAATCCAGTGGCGTAGCGTACCCTCCTCCTCGTTGGGGCGATTCTCGGTTATTGCCCAGTAGCTCTTCTTTATCTGCCCTGTGCGTATCATCTCGTTCAGTCGTGCGAGAGCCTTCGATGTCTTGGCAAAGACCACGGCACCACTCACGGGGCGGTCTATGCGGTGCACCACGCCGAGGAATACTGCCCCGGGCTTATGGTCGCGCACCTTAATCATCGCCTCTATCTGATCCTCCAACGCCTCCGTGCCGTCGGGGTCGCTCTGCACGAGGTCGCCGGCATGCTTGTTCACCACCATGAGGTGGTTGTCCTCGTATAGTATGTCGTTAATAGTAAACATGTTACAACTTAAATGTGAAGGGAAGAAGTTTCTCTGCGCTGTCCACGACGGTTGCTGTGCCTGCGCCCGTCATGATGACACGTATGGGCGACTGCTGTCGTCGCTCCACGTCGACAATCACCTGGCGACACTGCCCACAAGGGTAGCACTCCCTCTCCGAGGGGTTCGATGCTATGGCTAACGCCTCCACGGGGTCGTCGGCATAGTTTGCCTCGACATAGAAGAGCAGCGAGCGCTCGGCACATAAGCCTGCGGGGTATACCTCGCTCTCGAAGTTCGAGGCGTGGAGCGTGCGGCCGCTTCGAAGCCTCACGGCAGCACCCACGTGGAAGTGTGAGTAGCGTGCATTTGCTGTTGCGGTGGCCTCCTCGGCCTCGCGTACAAGCTGGCGGTCGGCCTCGGCGAGGTCGTCAATCGTCGCGTAGTGCTCGTAAGATATGTCCAATGTTCGTTTCATAACTTATGCGCAATGTTTGTTTAGCCTACAAAGATACGAAATAAAAACCGAAAAACGAAATCGGGTGATTTTTCGACGAATAATCAAACATTTTGTTATCCTTTGGAGTTTTGCAAAATTTTTATTAACTTTGCAAAAATATTGAGAATTGCACATCTAAATATTAGTACGAATATGAGCGATAGAAAGTTACATTTCGAAACACTTCAAATACATGGTGGCTATCATGTCGATGCTTCGCAGTCGCGAGGTGTTGCCATACATCCTACGGCAGCCTACCACTTTCCTACGTGCGACTATGCAGCCAACCTCTTCACGTTGAGCGAGGCGGGATACATATATACACGTCTGCATAACCCCACGACGGCAGCCTACGAGGAGCGCATCGCAGCGCTCTATGGCGGTGTGGGTGCGTTGGCCACGGCCTCTGGCATGTCGGCAATACTTCTCACCGTGACGGCACTTGCCAACGCGGGTGATAACATCGTTGCCTCGCCCTACCTCTATGGCGGTACGCACAACCAGTTTGTCATCTCGCTGCGCAACGTGGGCATAGAGTGTCGCCTGGCAAAGAGCGATGCTGCGGAGGATCTCGCTGCGCTTGTCGACGAGCGTACACGCGCCATCTTCGTGGAGTCTATGGGTAATCCCACGTGTCGCGTTGCCGACCTTGAGGCTATCGCTAAGGTGGCACATGCCAACAACATCCCCTTCATCGTCGACAACACCTTCGGTGCGGGAGGCTACCTGTGTAACCCCTTCGAGTGGGGCGCCGACATCATCACCGACTCGGCAACAAAGTGGATAAATGGCCACGGCACGGCCATGGGTGGTATCATCGTCGATGGCGGTAAGTTCGACTGGCGTCAGTCGGGTAAGTTCCCGCAGATAGATGGCCCGTCGGAGGGATACCATGGCCTCAATCTGTATGATGCCTTTGGTGCTCAGGCCTTTATCGTGAAGTGTAGGGTAGACGGTATGCGTGACTTCGGATGCTGCCCCTCGGCCTTCGATGCCTACCTTATGATGCTCGGCCTCGAGACCCTGTCGCTACGTGTGAAGCACGAGGTGGAGTCTACATACCGCCTTGCGGAGTACTGTCGCCAGCACCCCAAGGTTAAGCGCGTGAGCTTCGTGGGCTTCGAGAATCACCCGAGTCACGAGCTTGCGAAGAAATACTACCGCTTTGGTGCCTCGGCCGTGATGACCATAGAGCTTGAGGGCGACTTGGATAGTACCGTAAAGTTTGTCGAGAGCCTTAAGCTGTCGGCCAATATGACGATGATAGGCGACTCTATAACGGTCGTTACGCACCCCGCCTCAACAACACATAAGCAACTCTCGGACGAGGCCAAGCGTGCCGCGGGCATAACGCCGACGTTGCTACGCATATCGCTCGGCCTGGAGAATGTCGAGGATATCATTGCCGACTACGAGCAGGCACTAAATAACATATAGGATGCCGAAGCTCTACCGACATAACGCTCCCGTCACGCTCGAATCGGGTGCTGTGCTTTCGGAGTTGGAGATTGCCTACGACACCTTTGGCGAACTTAACGCGGCGAAGGATAATGTCATCTGGGTATGTCATGCCCTCACGGCAAACTCCGATGTAGCGGACTGGTGGCCACATACGGTCGAGGAGGGCAGGTTTCTCGACCCTGCGCGTTACTTCGTCGTCTGTGCCAACTTCCTCGGCTCGCACTATGGCACGACATCGCCCCTTGCGGTAAATCCGCTTACGGGCGAGAAGTACTACTACGACTTCCCGCGCTTCACGGTGCGCGATATGGTCGTGTGTCATCAGATTCTTGCCCGCCACCTCGGCATCGAGCGTGTTAAGTTACTCATAGGCAGTTCTATCGGTGGCTTCCAGTGTATGGAGTGGGCCATCATGGAGCCACACTTTGCCGAGAACCTCGCGCTCATCGCCACGACGACCTACTCCGAGCCGTGGGCTGCGGCCTTCAACGAGTCGCAGCGCATGGCCATACGCCTCGACCCCACGTGGGGTGAGCGTAGGGATGATGCCGGCATCGACGGCATGGCCGTGGCGCGTAGCATAGCCCTCATAAGCTACCGCGGAGGTGCTGCCTATAACGCCACACAGCAGGAGCAGGAGGCGTGGACGGAGGCATCCTTCGAGCGTCGAGCACACAGCTACCAGCAGTATCAGGGCGAGAAGCTGCGCCGCAGGTTTAACGCCATGTCGTACTACCGCCTCTCGGAGGCTGTCGACTCGCACAACATAGCACGTGGACGTGGCTCCGTCGCCGAGGCTCTTGCCAAGATTGATGCGCGCACGCTCGTTGTGGCCATATCATCGGACATACTCTTCCCGCCCGAGGCGCATCAGCCCCTATGCGAGAATATCGCCGATGTGGAGTACCACCTCATAGAGTCGGAGTTTGGTCACGACGGCTTCCTTGTAGAACACGAAAAACTAAATACGATAATACAAACATTCTTAAAACAATCGTAACCTATGAAGAATCTTAATATAGGCCTCTTTGGCTTTGGTAACGTGGGTCACGGCCTCTACGACGTGCTCAAGCGCATAGACTCGGACAACGTACATATAAAGCGCGTATGCGTGCGCGACATCTCTAAAAATCGTGGCGTGAAGGCGGAGTTCACCGACAACCCCGACGACATCTTCAACGATAAGGATATAAACCTCATCGTCGAGGTTATCGACGATGCCGATGCTGCGTACGACATCGTTCGCCGTGCGCTCAAGAGCCGCATCCCCGTGGTGTCGGGCAATAAGAAGATGCTCGGCCACCACCTCCCCGAGCTTATCGACATGCAGGAGCAGTACAATACCGCCCTCTTGTACGATGCCTCGGCATGTGGCTCTATCCCCGTCATCCGCAACCTTGAGGAGTACTACGACAACGACCTGCTATGCTCCGTGAAGGGCATCCTCAACGGCTCGTCAAACTTCATCCTCTCGAAGATATTCAACGAGAACATGTCGTATGGCGATGCGCTGAAGCTCGCTCAGGACTTGGGCTTCGCGGAGAGTAACCCCACGCTCGACATCGACGGCTGGGACTCGCTCTTCAAGCTTATCATCATCACCATGCATGCCTTTGGCGTATATGTAGCTCCTGAGGAGATTCTCACCTATGGCATCTCTACGATGAACGACTCCGACATACGCTTTGCCCTCGAGAAGGATCGTCGCATAAAGCTCGTGGCACATGTCGAGAAGATCGACGACCGCCTTATCATGTGCGTGTTGCCGCAACTTATCTCGCGCAACAAATATATATATAGCGTCGAGGATGAGTTCAATGGCGTTGTCATCAAGGGCCTCTTCTACGATAAGCAGTTTATGTTCGGCCGTGGTGCCGGTGGTCATCCTACGGGCTCGGCCGTCCTTAGCGACATCACCGCCTGCGCCTATAACTACCGCTACGAGTATAAGAAGCGCAACGACTCGGTGCTACCGCACTACACCACCGACCATATCTTCCGCATATACTTCCGCTATAAGACTGCCGAGGAGCGTAACCTTCTCAACTTCCTTAAGATACGCGAGCAGTACACCTCCGAGGAGTACAACTATATCGTTGGTGATGTGACGCTCGCCAACCTTAAGGCACATCAGGAGGATTTACGTGTTAAGGATTGTTTTGTTGCGGCCTATCCCTTCGACTAAAAATTCTTGTGATAAGGGGCCTACTTCGGCACCTCAGTCAAAAGAGAGTGAATAAAAAGTGTATTTTGTCGTTCTTTGTTGTGATAATGGCGCATCTACTTCCGCTAACGAATTATCTCGTCAATGGGCAGTACGCCTAAGTACAGCCCATCGCCTCGAAATTCGCCGAGCGTTGTATC
>JAFTNV010000027.1 GCA_017451685.1 Alistipes sp. | reverse complement strand
GTCGCTCGCATTTTGGGCGTGTCAGTATTTGCAAAAACACCAATTCGTGAACTGCTTGCAGAAACGCAATCAACAATCGATAACCAAAATATCAAAGAACTAAAATTATTTTAATAAAATTTATCGAACCAGTACTAATTAAAAATTAATAATTGTTTAATCGTTGTGCTCCGTCTCGGGCAGATCCTTCACCGACACATCGCGACCCTTGTCGCGCTCGAAGTGTTGTAGCGGGTTCTTGTTCCACTCTCTCCACTCTCTGCGGCGACGCACGATGTCGATGGCCTCGTAGAGGGCGTTACGCATCGACTGCTCGTCGGCAATACCCTTGCCCGCAATGTCGTATGCCACGCCATGGTCGGGCGATGTGCGCACCTTACGTAGCGAGGCGGTGAAGTTCACACCGTTGGGTGTCAATGTCTTGAAGGGAGCCAAGCCCTGGTCGTGATACATCGCGAGGATGGCATCGTAGTTCTTAAACTGCCCCGAGGCGAAGAAGCCGTCGGCAGCAAAGGGGCCAAACGCCAACACTTCGTTCTCGAAGGCCTCGGTGATTGCGGGCTTGATGATGTCATTCTCCTCGGCACCCAAAAGACCGCCGTCGCCGGCATGGGGGTTGAGGGCAAGCACGGCGATGCGTGGGCGTACTATGCCGAAATCCTCGCGCATCGAGGCGTTTATCTGCGTTATGCGCTCCACGATAAGCTCCTTCTTGAGCGCCTCGGCCACGTTGGCTACGGGCACGTGTATCGTCACAAGACCTACGCGCATAAGCTCCGACGTCATAATCATCAGGGGCTTACCCTCGAGCTCCTTGGCCAAGAACTCCGTGTGTCCCGTAAAGTTGAAGTCGTCGCCCTGAATCATCTCCTTGTCTATGGGGGCTGTTACGAGTGCTGCGATGTTTCCCGCCTTGAGATCCTCTATGGCCTTGCGTAGTGCTGCTGCGGCAGCCTCGCCTCCCGCCTTCGAGGGTCGTCCCGGGGTTATCTTTATCTCCTTTGCGCCACACTCCACGAGGTTCATGCGACCCTCTGCGGCGTAGTCGGCACCCGCCACGATGTTAAACTTCACGGGCTCCAACTCCGTGAGACCCTTGGCGTAGTATGCTGCGGCATTTGCCGAGCCGTACACTACGGGTGTGCACAACTCCGCGATGCGACCGTCCGACAATATCTTGAGTATTATCTCCCAGCCAACACCGTTGGTGTCGCCCTGAGTGATGCCTATTCTTAGTCTGTTACTCATAAATAACACTATTTCAACCTACAAATGTAATAAAAGTTGCGTATACTGCAAAATTTGAGCAAAGAAATATTTCCCTTCGTATGATATTATGGTGCTGTTGTAGTGAGGTTGGAGAATTTAGAGAGTTTAGAGAATTTAGGGATGGCGCATTAAAAACACTTATTCCCCTAAATTCCCTGTATCCATTACTAAGACTCTTGATTACAGCCCCTTACGCTTTATTGCCCATGCCACGGCTCGGTAAAGGCCGTCGGCCATGGGTCGTAGCGCTGCGGGTAGGGCGTTGAGGGCCTTGAGGCGGCGCAGCTGGCGGCGTGAGTGGCGCGTGAAGGAGAATACCTCGGCCGCTTGGCGGGCATCGTCGGTGCCTCCGCGCACGGACTGCGTTATGGCCTTGCCGATGGCCATGCGGGCGATATATTCGTTTGTCGTAGCATCGCCCGTGGGGTCGTATAGCTCCTCGATGGTGTGTGCGGAGTGCTCCTGGCGGTATATCGAGGCGGAGCGGTTGGAGGCCGTGCGCCAGTAGCGCACGAGCGACATTGGCGAGAAGCAGAACGTAGCTCCGCGCTGCATCATGCTCGCCCATAGCCACTGGTCTTCGCCTATCTTCATCCCCTCGGGGAAGCCTCCCGCAGCCTCGACGGTGCTCCTGCGGAGCGTTGCCGTGGAGGGTATTATGGGGTAGCGACCCTGCAACGCCTCCTCCGCAGGGTTGATATATCCCTCCTTTGCGGGCACGGGGGCGGCAATGCGTTTGTCGTTGTTCACTATGTCGAAGGCCGTAGCGTAGGCATCGGCATCGGGGTAGTACTCCATGAGTCGGCACACCTCGGCGATATATCCCGAGAGCCACATGTCGTCGCCATCGAGCAGAGCGACATAGTCGCCCGTGGCCTCGCGTATACCGTGGTTGCGTGCAGCACTAACGCCACTATTAGGCTGTGTTATAAGCCTTATTCCCGCCTCGGGGTGTTCTGCCACGAGGCGCTCGACAACCAGCCGTGAGTTGTCCGTCGAGCCGTCATCCACGACGATAATCTCGCGTGGCGCGAGGCTCTGCTCCACGACCGAGCGCAGGGCACGCTCAATCTCTGCCTCCTTGTTATAGAGGGGTATGACGACAGATATGCGCTCCGACTCCTCGGTCGTCATGCGCTCGCCAAAGTGCAACACCTCGGGGGCGTGATTTAGGCGCTTATCCTCGGGTAGCCACTTCTGTATGTCGCCATAGTGGTTGCGTAGGTATGCCTCGAGGTCGGCAGGCGCCCACACCTCCATGTCGCCAAAGCGTCGGCGCTCGGGGTTTTCAATAGCCGCCACCGCAATCATATCCTTGGGCATGCGCACGATGTTGTAGCGCGAGGCGTTGGTATGGTTGTAGCGCGTAAGTTCGCGATGTAAGCGATTGTATATCTGCTGCTTACTCATAAAGAGTGTCGCGATACGTATCGCGGCACACGATACGATGCTCTTGGGCATGACAACGCCATTATTGGCCCTGCCGAACCAGCGCCATAGCCATGCGCTCTTTGCGGTGAAGCAGTTTATCCAGAAGCGCACACGTGAGCGCTGCCTACGCTCCGCGCGACGGTTGTCGGGGATGCGGTCGTAGGGGAAGATGTCGATATATATGCCCTCCTCGATGGGTAGCCCCACCCACTCGCTCTCGACGAAGCGTGTGCCACGCTTGCGCACCTTGGCGAAGTAGAAGGGGGTGTCGGGCTCGGTGGTAAACTCCTGAAGATGATACTCTTTGCCAAGGAGCGAGGGTGCCTCACGCAGGAAGCGCTCGTAGTTCTCGCGTGTCATGCCGAGGTCTATGTCGTCGTCCCACGGAACGATATCCTCGAAGAAGTGAGCGCCTATGGCTGTGCCCCCCTGTATGAAGTAGGGGATGCCCGCGATGTCGCATACGCGCACAACCTCGCGCATCACATCCATCAGCTCTGCATGCAGACGGCGTAGTATGTCGCTGTTGTACTTCATAATAGGTCGTGTACTAAGAGGTTACAGCCACGTATGTCGCTACCGGCAATGCGCCCCTCAATCCTAAAGCTGCCGTCGGCGAGGAGCTGACCCATGTCTTGTGTTTGCAGGAAGGCGCACGACGATATGTTTGCGAGGTCTATTATGTCTATGCCGCCACGCATGCCCGCGGGTGCGTGGTCAAAGGGGTCGTTCACATCGCGCACAAGCACCCTCATCCATGCGGGTGCGCGGAAGATGCCCTCGCCCGTGGAGTATGCCTGTGACGAGAGCTCCGCCATGCCGTACTCGGAGTGTATGGCCTCGACGCCGAAGCCGCGACAGAGGATGTCGTGCAGCTCACGCTTCGATAGCTCACGTCTGCGCCCCTTCATGCCGCCCGTCTCCATGATGACCGTATCCTCGAACTTCGGCGCATGCCTCTCGGCCAAGTCCCAGAGGGCGTAGCTCACGCCGAGCAGAATCTTAGGCTTCGTGTCGGCCTTCATGTCGGCAATAAGTCGCTCGTAATCGTTGAGATAGAAGCCTCCGCTGCCGGCTCGGCGGATAAGCTCATCGACCATATATACTAACGACGAGCCCTCCCTCTCGAGGTAGTTGGGCAGGAGCCCGTATATGCTCCACCGTGCGGGGTTGCCGTAGAACTGCGTGAAGGCTGCGAGGAATGTCTGGCGGTAGTCGCTGAGTCGCGCCATCATGTGGCGCGAGGCGACGGTAGAGCCCGTGTTACTCGAGGTGAAGACTATCTCGGGGGTGCTGTCGGCAGAGTATACATCCTCGCTCTTAAAGAGTTCGATGGGGAGCATCGGTATATCCTCCACGCGCGTGATGGTCGCGGGGTTGATGCCGAGGAGCTCGACATAACGACGATAGGGGGCACAACGCTCCGCCTGAAGGCGAAAGAGTCTCAGTGCAAGTGCGGAAAACTCCGCGGGCGTTGTGATGCCAAGGATGTCGCTAATATTCACCATAGCGTGCTAAGTTTCGACAAAGTTACGAAAATTATTCCGTCACAGCGAAAATAATGGTTATAATTATTTCATTGTCGCATAAAAATGACTACCTTTGCGTTAGGAAACATTAATCTATGAGATATGCTGAGATTTAGGGATTTTTTTGCAGTGCTACTGCTTATGTTTGCAACCCTTGCCGTCGGTTGTGAAATAGACTCGCCTGATGCGAATGTTCCGTCGACGGACGGCACGACAGATGGTGATGATGCGGTAGAGAAGAAGTCGGAGATAGTCTTCGACCGTAACGTGCTCAACGTAGATGGCGATGGCGGTGATATGGACATAATCTATCGCATCAAGAACCCTGTGGAGGGTGCCTCGCTCGAGATAAAGTCGTTCGAGGAGTGGGTTACGTTGAAGACGCTCAGCGCCTCGCAGATAATCCTGACGATCGATAAGAATACCGCCAACCAACCCCGCGAGGCTCTTGTCTCGGTTGATTATGCCGGCCTCGAGCGCGCTATGTTTATCACCGTGAAGCAGGATAAGGCGATATTGAATACGTTCAAGTTCGAGGTGTCGGACATCACGTATAAGAGCTGTAAGATACACTACCAGTGCGCTGATGACAACATGCCGTATATGGCCAATGTCATCGACAAGAAGTTCTTCGAGTATTCGGGCATAGATGACGAGACGATATTTGTCGACACGGAGATGAAGAACTACCTGCGTATCGCTGCGGAGTACAACATGACCCTCGAGGAGCTTATGGCCAATGCCACCCCGCAGTTGATATATAAGGGCGATGTCACACGCACGTTTGACGGCATGCAGCATGGTGGTGAGTATGTGGTATATAGCTACGGTGTGATGTTTGACGGCAATACGTATAATGTTACTACGCCTGTGCACCACACCATCGTGGAGCTCCCCATGCCTTCGATGTACGATGTTGAGTTTACGCTCAAGGCTGCGGTGAGTGGCTCGGGCAGTGCCATGCTCGATGTCGACCCGGGAAATTGGACGGGGTATTACAGCGTGCAGGTTGCGCCGAGCAACTCGTTGTACTACGTGCCCCCCGGCGAGCCGCTCTCGGTGTCTACGATACGCTCGTTGGCAGATGCCTTCTATAATAGTGCGCGCAAGTATATCTCCGAGGGTAATCCCGTCGAGAAGTTCCTTAACTCGTCGTGTTACAAGGGTGCTCGTCAGTTCCCCTTGGCACTGTCGAGCGGCCAACAATATATGATTATCGTCTTTGCCGTTGAGTCTGAGGAGGGCGCCATACCCGTTATGCGCTCGATACCTGCGGTGACGTACCTCAGCATGTAGAGTCTATAACACATATTACACATAGCTATGAAGAGATTGCTTGTGCTGTGTGCGCTCCTTGGTGTCGTGGCATGTACCAACGATATGCAGCCAAAGGATAGCGCACCGGTCATCACCCCCGAAAAGTATCGCTTCGACATCCCCAAGGAGGGAGGTAGTTTTCAGTTTACCTACGAGATAAGCGGCGCTGTGGCCGGCATGCCCTTTGCGGCAGATAGCGAGGCGGAGTGGATAAGAGATATAGATGTCTCGACGGATGGCATCGTAGAGTTTGTCGTAGAGTGCAACGACACGCCCGATGCTCGTGAGGCGACCATCACGCTACGCTACCCTGCGGCTGCCGAGTTCCCCGAGGTTGTGGTAAACCAGGCGGCAACGACGACCACGGCCCTCGCCATCAATGTCACCAACGTGGACTATGCCGAGTGTACGGCCGAGGTGACACCCGAGGATGCTACGGCCTCGTATATCATCATGATTGCCGAGAAGGGGTACTTCGCAAGCAGCTACATCGAGGATAGTGATGACCTTATTGCTGCCGACGAGACATACTTCCGCACGCTTATGTCGGATGACATCACGCTCGAGAAGTTCTTGGCCGATAGTGGTATAGAGCGCCACGGTAAGATTACGCAGCGCTGGGAGGATCTGTCGCAGGCGAAGGAGTATGTCATATATAGCTACGGCATAGATGTCGAGGACGACAACTATCGTAGAACGACGCCCGTATATCACCACCTTATCGAGGCGCGCCTGCCGGAGCGCCACGATGTAGCGTTTGCGCTTACGGTCACGGCCGAGGGCCCCGATGTGAGCGTAGAGGTGGCTCCCGAGGCGTGGGATGGCTACTATATGGTGCAGTTTGTCGAGGATACGGAGGCGGGCTTTGTGCCCGAGGGTGAGCCCTTTGGCGCGGAGCGTGAGGTGGCTCTTGCTGAGTCGTTCTTCTATGTCGCCGACCACCTATACTACTTCGACGAGCTCACGGCCGAGGAGGTTATGCTGCAGCTGGGACATCGTGGCGCGACGACCATCGAGCGGACGCTCAATGCTAACCATAAATATATGGTCATGACCTACGCCATCGCCTCGGATGAGGGTAACGTGCCTATGGTCGTGTCGCACCCCGTGATAAAGTATTTCACTACGGGCAATGTAGAGCTGTCGACGATGACCTTCGAGGTGGACATATGTAACATAAAACCCCGCTCGGTGGATATCAGGATTACCCCCTCGACCGACGAGCAGTATACCGCCGTTGTTATGTACGCCTCGAATCTTCCAGAGGGCAGCCCCGAGGAGCAGTTGGAATATATAAATAAGAAGTATGCGCCCCTCGAGCTTTCGGGCGTCTACGAGGAGCATATCGACCAGCTGCCTCCCGCTACGGAGTTTATACTCGCCGTCTATGGCTACTATGCGGGTGTGCCCACTACGGGGCTCTATGTTCACCGCTTCGCTACGGCCAAGGATGGTGCGGGCGGAAATACCATCACGGAGGTGAGGTGCACGGCCTACGACCTTAAGGAGGTTGTTGCGCTCGAGCCCTACTACTCAAGCTATGTGGGCTATGCCGACTACTTTATGTCGGTTGAGGTTGTCACCGCTGAGCCGTCGCCCACGCTTCACTTCGATATATTCCCTAAGAGCGTATATGAGGAGTATGGCGTTGAGGCCATCCGCGAGAGCCTTCTGGAGTACTCCTACACCTCGTCGCCCGACTGGGCGCTGTGCAGCTACGGCAACGAGTATGTCGTTTGTGGCCTGGCCGAAGATGAGGATGGCTACGTTGGCGAGATGTTCGTCTCCGAGCCGATAACCTTCCAATACGAGGATAGGGGCGATGCAGAAACATTTGTCGAACTATATAAAGAATATACCACGTCGTTTTGACGTGGTATATTCTTTATATGTGTATCCTATTGCTATAACTTCTCGCCATAGGCAAGGTCGCCCGCGTCGCCAATGCCCGGCACGATATACGACTTCGATGTTAGCTCCTGGTCGACAGCCGCACACCATAGCGTGCACCTCTTCGGGTCGGTGTGCTTAAGCACATAGTCGACACCCTGCTCCGAGGCGAAGGCTGCGGCAAAGTGCGTATGCTCGGGCTCGCCGGCACGACGAATGAGGGCGTCGTATACGAGCATGAGCGATGTTCCCGTGGCAAGCATAGGGTCGACGAGGATGAGGGTCTTGCCCGTGAGTGCTGAGGTCGACACATACTCCACATCGACGATAAACGACCCGTCGGGGCGGCTCTTGCGGTATGCCGACACGAAGCCGTTGTCGGCATCGTCGAAGTAGTTTAGGAAGCCCTGATGGAATGGAAGGCCGGCACGTAGAATCGTTGCGATGACAACCTTATCCGCAATCTCCTCCACGGCAGCAATGCCAAGGGGTGTCTCCACCATGCGGGTCTTGTAGTTTAGCGTCTTAGATATCTCGTAGGCCATAATCTCGGCCACGCGCTCCATGTTGCGACGAAAGCGCATAGAGTCGCCCTGGATGTTCTTGTCGCGCATCTGGGCGAGGAACTTGTTGAGAATCGTATTCTCCTTGTTGAGTATCTTTACCATAGCGTTGTGGTTTTGTTCGGTTAGTATAGGAAGTTGTTGAACGGATAGCGCCCCGCGTGTATCTCGCGCACCATGCCGTAGAGGTCGCTACGTAACTTGTCTATGCCCGTCTTGTCGCGTGCCGAGATGAAGATGCAGGGGGTGTTGGCCTTGGCTATCCAGCTCTTCTTGAGGTCGTCGAGCGAGAGGTTTTCCTTCGTCACGGGCGTGAGGTCGTCCTCCTCCTTCGGGGTGTAGGTGTAGGCGTCAATCTTGTTGAACACGAGGAATGTGGGCTTGTCACCCGCGCCAATGTCCGCGAGTGTCTGCTTGACCACGGCAATCTGATCCTCGAAGCCCGGGTGCGATATGTCCACGACATGCAGCAGCAGGTCGGCCTCGCGCACCTCGTCGAGTGTCGACTTGAACGACTCGATAAGCTCCGTGGGGAGCTTACGTATGAAACCCACGGTGTCGGACATCAAAAAGGGCAGGTTGTCGAATACCACCTTGCGCACCGTCGTGTCGAGCGTGGCGAAGAGCTTATTCTCGGCAAACACCTCGCTCTTGGATAGGAGGTTCATCAGTGTCGACTTACCCACGTTGGTATATCCCACCAGCGCCACGCGCACCATCTGCCCACGGTTGGAGCGTTGCACGGCCATCTGACGGTCTATCTTTTTGAGGTCCTCCTTGAGCTTCGATATGCGGTTGCGCACGATACGACGGTCGGTCTCAATCTCGCGCTCACCGGCACCACCACGTGCTCCCGTGCCACCACGCTGGCGCTCGAGGTGTGTCCAGAGGCCTGCGAGGCGGGGCAACATGTACTCGTTCTGCGCCAACTCCACCTGTGTCTTGGCGTAGGCCGTCTGTGCTCGCGACATGAATATGTCGAGGATGAGGCGCGTGCGATCCATTATGCGGCATGGCATCGCCTGCTCGATGTTACGTGTCTGTGCGGGCGAGAGCTCGTCGTCGAAGATGGCGACATCTATCTCGTTCTCCTTGCACCATAGCGCTATCTCCTCCAACTTGCCCGGGCCGACGTATATCTTCGATAGGGGCTGTGGCAGGCGCTGTGTGAAGCGGCGTACGCTCTCTATGTTTGCGGTCTCGGCAAGAAATTCGAGCTCGTCGAGGTACTCCGTTGCCGTATCGGGGTTTTGGCTGTCGCGTATCACGGCCACAAGCACGGCACGTGTTCTACGCTCCTCGACCGTAGGTATGGGCTCCTTACTCTTGCCTCTCTTTTGTATCTCCTCTTTCATTCTTATATACAAATAGGTACATTCATTATCACGGTGCGCACCTAATATTCAAAAAGGGGTACACCGATGAAGTGAACCCCTTTAGATTTATGCCGTGGCCTCTTAGTTCTGAATCTTGAAAGCTACGGGCAGTGTGAACGATACCTTCACAGGCTTACCACGCTGCTTACCGGGCTTCCAACCGTTCTTCATCTCGTTAGCCTTCTTCAACACGTCGATGGTAGCATCCGAGAGGGTCTTATCGGGCGACTGGAGCACCTTGAAGTTTGTCATCTTACCGTCGGCACCTACGACAAACTGGATAACCACGTTACCCTGAATACCGTTCTCGAGGGCAATCTGGGGATACTTCACGTTCTGCTGTACCCATGTACGGAACTCGGGAAGGCCACCACCGCGGAACTTAGGCATCTCCTCTACGGTGATGAAGATCTCCTCCTCGACAATCTCCTCCTCCTTCTCCTCGATAATCATCTCGAAGTCGTCGAACTCGTCAGCATCCTCCGCGAAGACGATGTTTGTTTCGATCTTCTGGTCGTTAGATACGATGTTAAGCACGTCGGTTACAACCTGTGCCTGAGCCTTCTGCTGCTCGGGGGGAGTCTCGGGCTGATCCTGACGTGTGTTGTCGATCTGCTCCATCTCGGTAGTCTCGCGCTTGGGCGGCTTGTACTCTCCGGCCTCGGGCTTAGAACTCATAGAAAATGCCAGTCCCGTGATGCCAAGGGCAATAACGAGACCAAACAACAAGAAAATCATTCTCTTGTTTTGAAGATCCGCTTTAGGTGATTTTTTAATCTCCATTTATGTCTAATTTTTTAGTTTTTAATATATTACTAATGCGCAACACGAAAAAACTCCCTCCGTTATCTCGTACACCTACGCGCTACACTATGCAAAGGTATATATAAATTTCCAAAAAAAGTAACTTTAGGCCGAAAAATATTTATTTTTTACTAATTTTGTAGTCGAGAATTGAAAAGTGTACGGATGACGATGACCCCGAGACCCCGATTATATGGTGCTTCGCTTGCCGAGTTAAGGACTCTATGCGAGCATTTGGAGCTGCCGCGCTTTGCCTCGAAGCAGATTGCGCGCTGGCTCTATACGCGCTTTGTTACCGACATTGACGCCATGACCGACCTGTCGAAGGTGGCACGTGAAAAACTTAAGGAGGCGTGCGATGTGGGCCTTACGCCACCGCTCAAGGTGTCTACCTCGACCGATGGCACGAAGAAATACCTCTTTCGCACCTCGGAGGGCGAGTATATCGAGTCGGCACTTATCCCCGATGGTGAGCGCATGACGCTCTGCGTGTCGTCACAGGCGGGCTGCCGTATGGGGTGTAAATTCTGCGCCACGGGGCGCATGGGCTTCCGTCACCAGCTTACGGCAACGGAGATTATCAACCAGGTGATATCCATCCCCGAGCGCGATAGGCTTACCAACATCGTCTTTATGGGCATGGGCGAGCCGCTGGATAACATCGACAACCTTATGCGTGCGCTCGACATCCTCACCGCAGAGTGGGGTATGGCGTGGTCGCCCACGCGCATCACGGTGTCTACGGCGGGCTTTGCCAAGAACCTCGTGCGCCTGCTTGATGAGTCGAAGGTGCATGTTGCCGTGTCGCTGCACAACCCCTTCCCCGAGGAGCGTAGGGAGATTATGCCCATCGAGAATGCCTTCTCCATACGCGAGGTGTGCGACATCCTGCGCCGCTACGACTTCACGCACCAGCGCCGTGTGTCGTTCGAGTATATCGTCTTGGAGGATATGAACTGCTCCGCGCGACATATCAAGGAGCTGTCGCGCCTGTTGGACGGTATAAAGTGCCGTATCAACCTCATACGCTTCCATAAGATTCCCGACTCGCCATTCTTCTCACCTCCGGTGGAGAGGATTATCGAGTTTAGGGATACGCTCACGCGCCGTGGCATACAGACGACGCTGCGTGCCTCGCGTGGCGAGGATATAGAGGCGGCATGCGGACTGCTCTCGACGGCAGAGAAGAGATAACATAGATATAACCTACTGATTATGAAGCGACTCGTATTAACGCTTTTGGCAACGGTAACATGCCTAAGCCTTATGGCTGCGGAGCTGACGGGTTATACCCGATATGTAGACCCGTTTATCGGTACGGCCGACTACTCGGCTACGCACCCCGGGGCTGTTGTTCCGCACGGCATGATGGCGGCCGTGCCCTTCAATGTGACGGGCTCGGAGCTCAACCGCTACGATAAGGATAACCGCTGGTGGAGCACGCCCTACGATGTGCGTAACAAGTATAGCGTAGGCTTTGCTCATGGAGCTTTGAGTGGTGTCGGCTGTCCGGAGTTGGGCGCAGTTATTACGATGGCGACGACGGGCAAGGGTGAGGCAGACCGTACCTTGCGTGGGTCGACATACAGCGATGAGGTTGCAGAGCCCGGATATTACGCCACGACATATACGCAGTTTGGTGTTCGTGCCGAGGCTACAGCCACGGAGCGTGCCTCGGTGGAGCGTTATACGTTTAAGGATGGTGGCCGGGCAAATATCATCGTCGACCTTGGCACGGCCCTCTCCAACGAGTCGGGAGCGATGCTTCGCAAGGTTGGCGATAGGGAGATTGAGGGCATGCGCCTCCTCGGTACGTTCTGCTATACGAATCAGGCCGTCTTTCCTATATACTTTGTCGTGCGCCTGTCGCACCCCGCCGAGAGCATACGCTACTGGAAGCTGCAACCCGAGATGACGGGCATCGAGGCAGCATGGTCGGGTGATAGCGGGGAGTACAAATTCTATGAGCGCTATGGTCGTGAGATTATGGGCAACGACATTGGTGCTATCTTCTCGCTCGGCGATGTTGCTGCGGGCACAGAGGTGGAGGTTAAGGTCGGCATATCGTATACCTCTATCGAGAATGCGCGTAAGAATCTCGATGCGGAGGTTGGCACGAAGGGTTTCGATATGGTGCGTCGTGAGGCACATGACAAGTGGAGCGAGGCACTTGGCCGCATACGTGTAACGGGTGGTACGGAGGAGGATAAGACCATCTTCTATACGGCACTATACCATGCGTTGCTGCATCCCAACATCGCGAGCGATGTTAATGGCGAGTACCCCGCGATGGAGTCCGACGCTACGGGTGTCGCTGTGGGCTATGAGCGCTATACGGTATTCTCGCTGTGGGACACCTACCGCAATGTACACCAGCTGCTTACGCTTGCCTATCCCGAGGTGCAGAGCGACATGCTCAACTCGATGGTCGAGATGTCGAAGGAGTGGGGCTGGCTGCCACGCTGGGAGCTATACGGCCGTGAGACTTTCACCATGGAGGGTGACCCTGCAATCCCGGTGATTGTCGATAGCTACCTCAAGGGGCTTCGCGACTTCGATGTTGTGGCTGCGTACGAGGCGATGAAGCGCTCGGCAACGACCGAGGGTAGGAGTAACGCCATACGCCCCGATATAGACCCCTACATCGAGCGCGGATATATCCCCGTGGGGCTCTTTGCGCAGGATATGTCGGGCGACAACTCTGTGTCGCACGCCTTGGAGTATTACGTTGCGGATAATGCTCTTGCAGCCATGGCGCGCGAGATGGGCGACGAGGCCCTTGCCGAGGAGATGGAGCGCCGTGCCGGAGGGTGGCGCAACTACTACTCGAAGGCCGATGGGGCGATGCGACCCATAGGCATGGATGGCGAGTATGTAGGCGCGTTTGACCCTGCGGCGGGTGCTAACTTCTCCAATACCATAGGCTTCCATGAGGGTAGCTCGTGGAACTATACCTTCTTTGTGCCCCACGACATCGAGGGCCTGATTAAGGCTATGGGTGGCGGACGGTGTTTCGTGACGAAGCTAAAGAGGGTCTTCGACGAGGGTCACTACGACCCGACGAATGAGCCCGACATCGCCTACCCCTACCTCTTTAGCCGCGTGAAGGGGTACGAGCACCTTACGCAGGAGTACGTTAAGCGCCTCCTCGAGGAGAATTATACTACCACGCCCGATGGCTTGCCCGGCAATGATGATACGGGCACGATGTCTGCGTGGGCGGTATTCTCGATGATGGGCATCTATCCCGACTGCCCGGGTGAGCCCTACTATACGATAACGACACCGCGCTTCGACCGTGTGGAGATAGATACTCGCGAGGGCACCATTGTAATAAGCAAGGAGGGTGCGGGCGACTATATCGCCACGTGCGGCATAACGCTTGGCGACAAGCGCATCAAGCGCTACCGCATATCGCACGACGAGCTGATGAAGGCAAAGGAACTAAAACTTAAAACATACTAATCTATGAGAATGAGAAAACTACTACTATTTACGGTTGTCGCGGCTCTGGCTATGGGTTGCTCGCAGACCGAGGAGCGCGACTACGCGGCTCTTGTAAATCCCAAGATTGGCTCGGGAGGCCATGGTCACGTATTCGTTGGTGCCAACGTGCCCTTCGGTATGACACAGGTGGGCCCCACAAGCATCTCGCAGGAGTGGGACTGGTGCTCGGGTTATCACGACTCGGAGAATAGCGTCATCGGCTTCTCGCACACCCACCTCTCGGGTACGGGCTGTGGCGACCTCTTCGACATCACGCTCATGCCCGTCACGGGTGAGGTGAACTATGGTCGTGGCCGTTTGGGTGACTACTCTACGGGCTTCTGGTCGGAGGCCGACCGCACGAAGGAGGTTGTCGAGCCGGGCTACTACTCTGTGCCTCTCACGCGCTACAATATCGTTGCCGAGATGACGGCTACGGAGCGTGGTGGTCTGCACCGCTACACCTTCCCTGCAAGCCAGGAGGCTGCCATCATCCTCGACCTTGTGCATGGCGGCTGCTGGGATCGCCCCGAGGATTTGTATGCCGAGGCTGTGGGCAACAACCGCGTGGAGGGTCATCGCCACACATACGGCTGGGCTAACTTCCAGAAGGTATACTTCGTTGCCGAGTTCTCGAAGCCCTTCGACTCTTTCGAGCCCATTGGCGAGGATAACTTCTACTACCGCCTGAACTTTACAACCACCGAGGGTGAGCAGATTGGCGTCAAGGTGGCGCTCTCGTCGACAAGCATCGAGGGTGCACGTAAGAACTTCGATGCCGAGGTTAAGGATGCGGAGTTTGATGCCGTACGCAAGGAGGCATATAAGAAGTGGAACAACGAGATACGTAAGATACGCATCGAGGGTGCTACGCCCGAGCAGGAGGAGATATTCTATACGGCGATGTACCACATGTACGTTGCACCGTCGCTCTTCTCGGATGTCGATGGCACATACCGTGGTGCCGACCAGGAGATTCACCAGAACCCGGGTCACGACACCTACACCACCTTCTCGTTGTGGGACACCTACCGCGCGAAGTTGCCACTGATGACCATCACGCATCCGGAGCGTATGGCCGACGTCATCAACACCATGGTAAACATTGGCTACGAGCAGGGCTTCCTTCCCATCTGGCACCTCTGGGGCTGGGATAATGGCTGTATGGTAGGCTCGCCGGGTATCATTGCCGTGTCGGATGCTGTGGCTAAGGGCATCGAGGGTGTTGATGCCGAGCGCGCATGGGAGGCTATCAAGTTCTCGTATATGCACGATATGCGCGGTGGTAAGTGCCGCAAGGAGTATGGCTATATGCCTCGCGACCTTCAGGCCGAGTCTATCGCCCACGATATGGAGTTTGCTATTGCCGATGCTGCGGCCTTGGAGGTGGCAACGATGCTCGGCAAGAGCGACGATGCAGCCTACCTCGAGAAGCGTAGCCACTCATGGCTCAACTACTTCGACCCCTCGACGGGCTTCGTGCGCGGTAAGTCGTCTACGGGCCAGTGGCGCGAGGACTTCAATCCGTTCAACGCCTCGCGTATCGCTAACGAGTATTGCGAGGGTAACGCTTGGCAGTATACATGGTTAGTGCCCCACGACCTCGACCTGTTGGTTGAGTGCTTCGGTGGCGTGGAGGCTACGATTGAGCGCCTCGACGGCCTCTTTACGGCAGATACGAAGATGGAGGGCGAGGATGTCACGCCCGACATCTCGGGACTTATCGGCCAGTATGTCCATGGCAACGAGCCGAGCCACCACATCGTCTACTTCTACACGATGCTCGGCGAGCCTTGGAAGGGTGCCGACCTCTTCTACGAGATTATGGATACGATGTACTCTACTGAGGCTGATGGCCTCTCGGGTAACGAGGATGTGGGCCAGATGTCGGCATGGTACGTGATGACGACACTCGGCTTCTACCCCGTGGAGCCCGCCAAGGGTGAGTATGTTCTTGGTGTGCCTATGGTTGACCGCGCGGAGGTCGATGTCGAGGGTGGCATCTTCACCGTGGTACGCGAGGGTTATAGCGAGGAGGCACGCTACGTGCAGAGCGTGGAGCTTAACGGCAAGGCTCTCGGCCGCTACTACATCACACATAAGGAGATTATCTCGGGTGGCGAGCTTAAGTTTGTGATGGGCAAGGAGAAGACCAAGTGGTATTAATGCGTCTATGCGTGCAAGCGTCTAATTTACAGACGCTTGCACGTGGGCGCATAAAATAGTTGGTAAAAGTTGTACAATTTGTGCGAAAGTTTGTACATTTGCGCCGCAAAATTGAATTTTTACTAACGTAAACTATAGTGACGCTAACAGCTAAACTTAATTAACATTGTTTGGATATGGGTATCAAGATCTCATCTCGTGACATTCTTATCGGCATCAAGGAGTATCTGTTGATGACCTTCGGTATGTTCTGCTACGCCTTTGGTTGGCTTATATGCGTGCTCCCGGCAGGTGGCATGGGTGGTGGCGCTGCAGGTCTGGCGACGATCATCAACGCCATCCTCCCCACAAGCATTGCATCGTTCCTGACAATCGGTACGCTGGTGTTCATCATCAACGTCATACTGCTCATCCTCGGTGTCATGATTGTAGGCTGGAAGTTCGGTATCAAGACTCTCTTCTGCATCTTCATGATGTTTATCATGTTTAACATCGTTGAGGCCTACGTGCCTCAGGACTTGATGGTTAAGATGATGACTGAGGTCGATGCCAACAATCTGTTGCTCGTCGTTGCGGGTGCTGCATCGTGTGGCCTGGGTATCGCCGTAGCCTTCATGCAGGGTGGCTCGACCGGAGGTACCGACATCGTGGCAATGATTATCAATAAGTTCCGCACCGTGAGCTATGGCCGCGTATTGCTCATGACCGACTGTGGTATTCTTATCTCGTCGCTCTTCCTCACTACGACAATCACCGTGCTCGGCAACGACATCGTCATCGAGCCCCTGTCGTCGTTGGCCTTTGCCCGCGTGATATACGGCTTCATCATGATTGCCGTTATTGGCTACACCGTAGACTTCGTGCAGTCGGGCAACCAGCAGTCGAACCAGATTCTTATCTTCTCGAAGGATTACGAGAAGATGGCCGAGGCTATCAACACCAAGGCACACCGTGGTGCTACGCTCATCGACACCATGGGTTGGTACTCTAAGACCCCCTCGAAGGCTGTGATGGTCGTATGCCGCAAGCGCGACACGTCGATGATACTGAAGCTCGTGAAGGAGGAGGATCCCAATGCCTTCCTCACCGTAGGCTCGGTTATGGGTGTCTATGGTCAGGGCTTCGATGCGCTGAATAAGGCGTAACCCTCGGGGTGTAGCGCCTACCACTAAATAACACTGCTGCCATGTTGTACGCACAGGTGGTTCTACCCTTGGCACAGCCGATGTATACCTTCTCGCTCGACGAGGGGTTGGCTGTCGAGGTGGGCGATGCTGTTGTCGTTCAGTTTGGCAGCAGTCGCTATTATACGGGCATCGTCTGGAGCATAACGACGATGAAGCCCGACTTTCCGCGTCTTAAGCCGATAATTGCCAAGTTATACTCCGCGCCACTTGTTAGCCCCGAGGCACAACGCCTGTGGGAGTGGATGGCGGACTACTATATGTGTACCGTGGGCGAGGTTATGCGCATGGCGCTGCCGTCGTTAGCTAAGCCTTCGGCAACGACCCTTGCGGAGCTCGACGAGCGTAGCATAGAGCCACCGATGGAGGGCCTCGTGGCCCTCGCCGAGGCGCTACGCACGGAGGAGGCCCTTATGGAGTATGTGGCGAAGCACTCGCGCCGCGCACCACGCCGCACGCAACTGTTGGATGGCATCGCAGCCCTCGCCATAGAGTGTCGTAGCGATGATGGCTTTGTGCCACGCCGCCTTGTGGATGCCACGGCCGAGCAACTTGCCGACCTGCGTAAGCGTGGCCTTATTGTCGTGGAGCAACGACCTGTGATGCGTGGTGGCAATAGCGACAAATTCCTCCTTCCTACGCTCTCCGAGGCACAACAGCGCGCCCTGCAATCCATACGTGAGGCTCATAATGAGAATAGGGTAGCCCTGCTGCATGGCGTCACGGGCTCGGGAAAGACGGAGATATATATCCACCTTATTGCCGAGCAGCTTGCTCGGGGTGGTGATGTCCTTATGCTCGTTCCCGAGATAGTCATCACCTCGCAACTTATCGAGCGCCTTGAGCGCATCTTCGAGGGTCGCACGACGACATATCACTCGCGCCTCACACCCCTGCGCCGTGGCCAGACATTCCTGCGCCTTGCGCTCTCGAATGGCGGTGAGCTCGTTGTGGGTGTGCGCTCGTCGCTCTTCCTGCCCCTGCGTAGGGGCGCACTTGTCATCGTCGACGAGGAGCACGACCCGAGTTATAAGCAGAGCGACATGCAACCGCGCTATAACGCCCGCGATGTGGCTGTGGTGATGAGCAAGGTGCTCGCAGCACATGTGGTGCTGGGTAGTGCCACACCCTCGTTGGAGAGCTATGTCAACGCCCTCGCAGGTAAGTATGCCTATGTGGAGCTTACGGAGCGCTGGGGCGAGGGGGTGTTGCCCGAGGTCGTGGTGTCGGATACGCTACGCGCGGTGAAGCGTGGCGAGCGTAAGACGCACTTCAACTTCGACCTATTGCGCCTTGTGCGCCGCTCGCTCGACGATGGCGAGCAGGCCATCCTCTTTCAGAATAGACGTGGCTATGCCCCCTATATACAGTGTCGCACGTGTGGTTACTCGCCCCGCTGCCCGCACTGCAACGTGACACTCACGGAGCACCGCACGACACATCGTATGGAGTGCCACTACTGCGGATATACCATGGAGCGACCATCGGTGTGCCCCAACTGCGAGACCCAAGATATGGCGACCATGGGCTTCGGCACGGAGAAGGTCGAGGAGGAGGTTTCGCGCCTCTTTCCCGAGGCACGTGTGGAGCGCCTCGATGGCGACACATCGACCTCGGAGCGTGCCTTTAAGCGCATCGTCGAGCGCTTCGAGAGTGGCGATGCCGACATCCTCGTGGGCACGCAGATACTAACCAAGGGCTTCGACTTTGGCGGTGTCACGACCGTGGGCATCCTCAATGCCGACAACCTGCTCTCTACGCCCGATTTCAGGGCTTCGGAGCGCGCCTTTCAGCTTATGATGCAGGTTGCGGGGCGTGCCGGCAGGCGTAACGACCGCGGGCGTGTTGTCATTCAGACCTCGCAGCCCAAGCACCCCGTTATTCAGTATGTCGCCTCGGGCGACTATCACGCCATGGCGCGTGCCGAGCTTGCGGAGCGCCAGGCCTTCGGCTATCCTCCCTATTCGCACCTCATACGCCTCCTGTTGCGCCATGAGGAGTACGACACGCTCCACCGCGCCTCGCACGCTCTCAGCGATGTGTTGCGCCGAATCTTTGGCGCGAGGGTCATGGGCCCCGTGTCGGCAGCGTTGGAGATGCTGCGTGGCGAGCACCGCAGCGAGATAATGGTTAAGATAGAGTCGGGTGCCTCGCTGTCGCGCGCACGTAGGCTCCTTGCCGAGGCGCTTAAGGCGATTGGCGACAATCCGGCGTATAAATCAGTAAAGATAAATGTCGATGTCGATGCTTCGTAGGATGTTCGGGGCGTTGAGCACGCTTCTCTTTCCGCGGCGATGTATCGCCTGTGGCGAGTATGTCACGGAGGCGATGCACGGCATCTGCATGCGCTGTCGCTACGATATACCTCTGACGAACTATTGGCTCGAGGAGGATAACCCGGTGAAGGAGCGCTTCGCGGGTATCGCACCTATTGTCGAGGGCTCGGCCCTCTTCTTCTACTCGGGTCACGGCTTCTGGCGTAGCCTCGTGCACCGCTTCAAGTATGGCGGCCGCTGGCATATCGCCCGCACGATGGGTCGCTGGTATGGCGCGGAGCTTAAATGCTCGGGGCGCTATGATGATGTGGATGTCATCGTGCCGATACCGCTGCATCCCGTGAAGATGCTTAAGCGCGGATATAACCAGTCGGCATACCTCGCTGAGGGTATGGCCGAGATGATGGGTGTCAGCGTTGAACGCGGTGCCCTCTACCGTCGTAGGAATAACCCCTCGCAGGCACGACGACATACTGCCGAGCGCTGGCAGAATATAGAAAACCTCTTCGCTGTCCGCCATGCGGAGCGCCTACGGGCGAAACATATACTCTTGGTCGACGATGTGCTCACCACAGGTGCTACGATGACCGAGGCGATACGCGCTATTACGGATGCCGTGCCCGACTGTCGCGTGTCGGTGGCTGCGCTTGCCGTAACACGTCGTATCACGGCCATACGCTAAATGGATGTTATGTGAAAGTTTCGTGCTACTCGACTTTGTGGGTGAAGGTGCGCCCGAAGCGGTCGGTGGCAACAATGGTAATTTCGCTATTTTCGATTGTTCTGCGACAGCGGAAGTAGTGCTTGTGAGGATATGCCGAGCGGCGTAGGCGCGCCATGATTATGTCGCTGTAATCGGCCTCATGCTCGACATAGTACATATAGTCGGGGTCGACAATCTCTATCTGCTCCATCGCTCCCATCGCGATGCCATTCTCCTGCCACTCCACGCGCCACTTATCGTCCCAGCCGATAACCTTCGCGACGATATACTCTTCGTGCTCTTTGACGAAGTCTTCGCGCCATGCAACAATCTGAAAATCATCGCTTTTGCCTAATATGCGATGGTGCCAGCGCCACTCGTTGTCGCGCTCCTCGATGCAGAATACACCCTGCGGTGTGCCGTCGGAGCAGATGGGGGCAAACCATAGGTTGCCGTTTACTTGCGCTACGCTGTGCTCGACGATGCGTGGGGCGATGTCGGCCGTGGCATGACGATGACGGTGGCCGGTGATGAAATGCGCCTCCCTATCTTCTACAATATCAATGATTTCGTTGGCATAGTCGAGTACCTCTCCCTTGCGGAAATTCATCGCGGGGGCGTGCATGGCGATGGCTATGCGTTGCTCACGACCGACCTTGCGTATGTCGCGGCGTAGCCATCTCAGTTGCTTGCGGTCGATGCCTATCGAGTAGTTGTCGTGGTCGCTGTAACGTATGTTGTCGAGGGCAATGAAGTGTGTGTCGCCTAACGTGAACGAGTAGTACCTACGACCAAATGTTGACTCGAAATTTTTCTCGGCAAGTCGCTCATTATTAGATATGTCGGCGGGGTGGTCGTGGTTGCCGATAACGGCATATACCGGCACGCCAAGGCTCTCGAACATGGCCTTCACGCGGGGCAGGAATTCCATCGTGTCCCACACCACATCGCCTGTGAGTAGTATGGCTGTGGGGTATCCCGTCGCGCGGTACTCCTCGACGATGGTGCCTATCTGTGGTACTATGTCGTGCTCCAAGCGCGCAATTTGCTCCTCGGTTTGAGGCTGCGGGTCGCCCACGACGATAAGGTTGAAGCCCTCGCCTCGGGTGTGTGTGAGGGTGGCTAAAAGTAGCAGGGTGAGGAGTATTTTTCTCATAAGAATATAGTCTTTTTGGTTGTTCGTAACGTATCGCAAAACCGCTCTATTATTTAGGTTTTGCGTTGGCAAAGATAGTGCATAGCAGAGAATTTGCAATATGAGGTAGCGAAAAAGTACGCGCACGTATGCGCGCACATCGAAAATTTTGTTATCTTTGCCGTCGTTACAGTAATCGAACTATGGAGAATTTTATTGTTTCAGCACGTAAGTATCGCCCTGCGACCTTCGCTTCGGTCGTGGGACAGCGCCATATTACATCGACACTGAAGAATGCCATAGAGCGCGGACAGCTCGCTCATGCCTACCTCTTCTGTGGCCCGCGCGGTGTCGGCAAGACCACCTGTGCGCGTATCTTCGCCAAGGCGATAAACTGCCTAAACCCGCAGGGTGGCGAGGCGTGTAACGAGTGCGAGTCGTGTCGCTCGTTCAACGAGGGTCGCTCGCTGAATGTTCACGAGCTCGATGCCGCCTCGAATAACTCGGTCGACGACATCCGCAACCTCATCGAGCAGGTGCGCATCATCCCGCAGCAGGGTAGCTACTCGGTGTTCGTCATCGACGAGGTTCACATGCTCTCAGCGGCGGCATTCAACGCCTTCCTCAAGACCCTTGAGGAGCCCCCGCGCCACGCCATCTTTATTCTTGCGACGACCGAGAAGCATAAGATTATACCCACCATCCTCTCGCGCTGTCAGATATACGACTTCAACCGCATAAAGGTTGAGGATGGCGTGGAGTATCTGCGTTATATCGCCCAGCAGGAGGGTGTCGAGGCTGATGACGAGGCGCTAAACCTCATTGCCCACAAGGCCGATGGCGGTATGCGCGATGCGCTGTCGATGTTCGACAAGGCGGTGTCGTTCTGCGGCAATAGACTCAACTATAAGGATGTGGCGACGACGCTCAACGTCCTCGACTACGACACCTACTTCCAAGCCACGGAGCTGCTCCTTGCGGGTAAGTATGTCGATGCGCTCATGCTCTTCGACAATGTCCTTGCGCGCGGCTTCTCGCCACAGATATTCATCGCGGGCCTGAATGCCCACATGCGCGACCTGCTCATGGCCAAGGGCCCTGCGGTGTCGCTCGTGGAGTTCACGGGAACGCTCGTCGATAGGTACAAGGCGCAGGCGGCGCAGTGCGATGAGGCCTTCCTCTTCGGGGCTATATCGCTCCTTACGGAGGCTGACGGTAAGATACGACAGTCGTCAAACCAACGATTGCTTGTTGAGCTGGGACTTATGAAGATTGCGAGTCTCGGCCAAAAAAAAAATGACGAGGTAACATTCGACACCTTTGCCACTGAAGTAACCCTCCCTGAGCTTGTCGCTCCGGCACAAAATGCAGCGCCTACACCACAACCGGCACCTGCACCCGCTCCCCAGCCTGCGAAAGTTGAAGTGGAGGTCAAGGTCGAGGCGAAGCCGGTAGAGAGGCCTGCGGTGATTGTGGAGCCTGTGGCAGAGCCTACGCCAAGGCGCACAGCGCCATCGCGCGCGTCGAGGTCGGGAGTGTCGCTCAATGGTCTTCTTAGTGGTGATGCCAAGACGGCGACGGAGCTTGCTGCTGAGGAGGTGGCGAAGAAGAGGGTTGTCGTTGTCGACCCGCGCGCCGAGGAGAAGATTACGTTGGCGAAGGATAGGATGGTCGAGGTGCTCATGCACGACCGCAGGCGCTTTGTCGAGGCCTTCCAGGCGATGACGGTGGCGGCAAATGTGGTGACGCTCACGGTGCCCTCGGGTGAGCTCTACACCGAGATTATGCGCGACAAGAGCGAGTGGCAGCGCTTCCTCGCCAAGCACAGCGGTGCTGAGGGGCTCATAGAGCTGAATGTTGTTGTGAACGAGCAGGTGCGCGTGGCGCGACCCATAACCTTGGAGGATAGGCTGCGACACATGGCGAACAAGAACGAGCGCATAACGGAGATGATAGAACGCCTCGAACTCGATGTGGAGTAGGGACTAAACGATAAAAAATCAATAAATTTTACGATACGATGATTAAAGATTTTGTTCAGGAGCTCGAGTGGCGCGGTATGATACACACGATCATGCCCGGAGCCAAGGAGCAGTTGCAGAAGGAGATGACTACGGCATACTTGGGTATCGACCCCACGGCCGACTCGCTACATATAGGTCACCTCGTCGGTGTGATGATATTGAAGCACTTCCAGATGTGTGGCCACCGTCCCATAGCTCTCATAGGTGGCGCTACGGGTATGATTGGCGACCCGTCGGGTAAGTCGCAGGAGCGTAACCTTCTGGACGAGGCCACGTTGCGCCACAATCAGGAGGCGATAAAGAATCAGCTTGCCAAGCTCATAGACTTCGACTCTACGGCCGAGAACCACGCCCTGTTGGTTAACAATTACGACTGGATGAAGGAGTTCTCGTTCCTCGACTTCGCGCGCGACATCGGTAAGTGCATCACCGTGAACTACATGATGGCCAAGGACTCGGTGAAGAAGCGCTTCAACGGCGAGGGCGACGGCATGTCGTTCACGGAGTTCACATATCAGCTACTCCAGGGCTACGACTTCCTGCACCTCTACAACGAGTACAACTGCAAGGTGCAGCTCGGTGGTGCCGACCAGTGGGGTAACATAACGACGGGCACGGAGCTTATACGTCGTAAGCTCGGCAGCGAGGCTGAGGCCTTTGCCATCACCTGCCCGCTTATCACCAAGGCCGATGGTACGAAGTTTGGCAAGACCGAGAGCGGCAACGTATGGCTCGATGCGCGCTACACCTCGCCCTATAAGTTCTACCAGTTCTGGTTGAACGTGAGCGACGACGATGCCAAGCGCTACATCAAGATATTTACGCTCTTGGATCGTGATACAATAGAGAAGCTTATCGCGGAGCACGATGAGGCTCCCCACTTGCGCGTGTTGCAGAAGCGCCTTGCTGAGGAGATTACGACGATGATACACTCGAAGGAGGAGTTGGATAAGGCACAGGCGGCATCGAACATCCTCTTTGGCAATGCCACGTCGGAGGCGTTGCGCTCGTTGGACGAGGCTACGCTCCTCCAGGTGTTCGAGGGCGTTCCGCAGTTTACCATCGCGCGCACCGACTTAGGAAAACCCTTCATCGACATCGTTGCCGAGGTGTGCAAGGTGTTCCCCTCGAAGGGCGAGTGCCGTAAGATGGTGCAGGGTGGCGGCGTGCAGCTCAACAAGGAGAAGGTCACTGACCCCATGCGTGCCGTGACGGAGGAAGACCTTATCGCCGGCAAGTACCTGCTTGCGCAGCGCGGCAAGAAGAACTACTACCTTATCACCGTAGAGTAGGCCGTGGAGAAGATTTATACTATACGCCTCGACGGCATCTACCTGCGTGCCTATCACGGCTGCTACGACCTCGAGCAGCAGGTGGGCAATCGCTTTCGCGTAGACCTGGCTATACGCACACCGTTGGGCGACCTGCCCGCGACGGACGATGTAACGCAGGCGGTGAACTACCTCACCGTCTACGAGATTGTCGAGCGCACGATGCAGCGCACGCAGCGCACCATCGAGGCGGCGGCATCGAACATCATCGCGGCGGTGAAGGATGCCTTCCCCGCGATTGTGGAGGTGGAGTGCACGGTGGCTAAGATAGCCCCGCCACTGGGTGGTAAGATTGATAGAGTGAGTGTAACATTAATCGGATAGCAATTATGGCTGAAAGTACAACAAAGCGCGGAGGCTTCGGTGGTAAGCTTGTCGCCATCCTCGCTGCCGCAGGCTCGGCAATAGGCCTCGGCAACATCTGGCGTTTCCCCTACATAACATCCGAGAATGGTGGTGGCGCCTTCATCCTCATATACCTCGGATGCATCCTTCTGCTCGGCCTTCCGCTCCTTATTGCGGAGTTCTCGGTGGGTCATAACTCGAAGTGTAACCCCATATATGCCTTCGCGAAGATACGCAAGGGCTGGGGGTGGCTCGGTGCTGCGGGTCTCATCTCCGTATTCCTCATCATGGGCTACTACTTCGTCATCTCGGGCTGGACGATAAACTACGCCATCGCCTCGGCCACGGATGCCATAGGTAGCGACTATGGCGCCTACTTCACGCAGTTTACGACGGCAACATGGATGCCGCTAATCTTTACGTACATCTTCATCCTCGTGAACCACTTCATCATCATCGGTGGCGTGCAGGGTGGCATCGAGAAGGCATCAAAAATAATGATGCCCCTGCTGTTTGCCATCCTCATTGTCTTGGCGGTGTACTCGTTGTGGTTGCCCGAGGGTCGCGAGGCGCTGGGTAATGTCTTCACGCCCGACTTCTCGAAGGTGTCGGGTAAGACCTTCCTCGATGCTATGGGTCAGGCATTCTTCACCCTCTCTATCGGTATGGGTGCCATGCTCATCTACGGCTCGTACTTCAAGGATGGCACGAAGCTCGCCGGCACGGCCATAAGCGTAGTGTCGCTCGACACGTTTGTGGCACTCACGGCGGCGGTCATCATCTTCTCGGCAGGCGTGGAGAACGAGAGTGGCATGCAGCTGGCGTTTGTGGCTATGCCTAAGGTGTTCTCGGCAATGCCCGCAGGAAATCTATGGGCCATGCTCTTCTTCCTGCTCCTGGCATTGGCGGCGCTCTCGTCGACAATATCTATGCACGAGGCTGTGACGTCGTACTTTGTGGAGAAGCGCGGCATGTCACGCAATAAGGGTGCATGGATTGTGACCATCGGAGCCATGCTCCTTGCTACGGCAGCCTCGCTGTCGCTCGGCGACTGGAGCGAGTTCACGGTGCTCGGCATGAATATCTTCGCCCTCCTCGACACGTTCACCGCCATCGTCATGCTGCCTCTGCTCGGCATCATGACGGCAGTATTCGTCGGCTGGGTATGGAAGAAGGAGGCGATGAAGGCCGAACTTACGGCCGAGGGTGGTGTGGATAAGGCCACATACCCCGTCGTGCGCTTCCTCCTAAAGTGGGTATGCCCCGTGTTGGTGTCGGTGGTATTCATCTTCGGCATCCTCGACTTCATTAACAACTTGTAACCAATAACTTAAAACTAAAGAGATATAACTATGGCAGACTTTATTTATCAGGAGCCGTTCCCCATCGAGGCGGATAAGACGGAGTATCGCCTTCTCACGAAGGACTATGTTAAGGTCGTAGAGTGCGACGGCCGCAAAATATTGAAGGTAGACCCCAAGGGTCTGGAGTTGCTCGCCAAGGAGGCATACGGCGATGTGTCGTTCTACCTCCGTGCCTCACACCTCCAGAAGCTCGCCAACATCCTCAAGGATCCCGAGGCTACGGATAACGATAAGTTCGTTGCCTACACCATGCTCATGAACCAGTGCGTTGCTGCCGAGGGCGAGCTGCCCACGTGCCAGGATACGGGTACTGCCATCTGCATAGGACATAAGGGCGAGGATGTATACACGGGTGCCAACGATGCCGAGTGCATCTCGCGTGGTGTGTACGAGACATATAAGGAGCGCAACCTTCGCTACTCGCAGGTCGTGCCCTTCACGATGACCGAGGAGAAGAACTCGGCAACCAACCTCCCCGCGCAGATCGACATCTACGGCGGTCACCCGGGTATGGAGTACGAGTTCTTGTTCATCACCAAGGGTGGCGGCTCGGCAAATAAGACCTTCCTCTACCAGCAGACCAAGGCCCTTCTTAACGAGGAGTCGTTGACGAAGTTCATTAAGGAGCACATCCTCGACCTCGGCACGTCGGCATGTCCTCCCTACCACCTCGCAATATGTATCGGTGGCACCTCGGCAGAGATGTGTCTTTCTACCGTGAAGAAGGCCTCGGCGGGCTACCTCGACGAGCTTCCCACATCGGGAAATGAGGGTGGCCGCTGTTTCCGCGACCTCGAGTGGGAGGCTAAGGTGGAGAAGATATGCCAGGAGATAGGCCTCGGTGCTCAGTTTGGTGGTAAGTACTATGTTCACGATGTGCGTGTCATCCGTGCTCCCCGCCATGCGGCATCATGCCCCGTGGCTATCGGTGTTAGCTGCTCGGCAGACCGTAACATCAAGGCTAAGATTACGCCCGAGGGTATCTTCCTCGAGAAGCTCGAGAAGAACCCCGCACGCTTCCTCCCCGCTGAGGCTCCCGCAATGTCACCCGCCGTGGATATCGACCTCGACGAGGGTATGGACAAGGTGCGCGAGATACTCTCGAAGTACCCCATCAAGACACGCCTCAACCTTAAGGGTACGCTCGTCGTTGCCCGCGACATCGCCCACGCCCGCATCAAGCAGATGCTCGACGATGGTAAGCCTATGCCCGACTACTTCAAGAACCACCCCGTATACTATGCCGGCCCTGCCAAGACACCCGCAGGCATGGCCTCAGGCTCTTTCGGCCCCACAACAGCAGGACGTATGGACTCGTACGTAGACCTCTTCCAGAAGGCCGGAGGCTCTATGGTGATGGTGGCTAAGGGTAACCGCTCGCAGCAGGTTACCGACGCATGTAAGAACAATGGTGGCTTCTACCTCGGCTCTATCGGTGGCCCCGCAGCCATCCTCGCGAAGAACTCAATCAAGAAGGTTGAGGTTGTCGACTTCGAGGAGCTCGGCATGGAGGCTGTACGTAAGATATACGTTGAGAACTTCCCGGCCTTCATCATCGTGGATGATAAGGGTAATGATTTTTTTGCTGACTTCGCTCATTAAAAGCGTATAGCAGGGTTATTTCGGCGTCTTGCTTGCTGGTGAAATCCTCACATACGTCAAGTATGCTGCGGTTTCACCAGCGGCGACAAGCCACCAAACTAACCCCACTCTCCGCTTTTAATATTGTAGCGGTAGCAGGGTTATTTCGGCATCGGCTTACTGGTAGGATGCTCACATACGTTAGGTATGCTGCGGTTTCACCAGCGGCGACAAGCCACCAAACTAACCCCACTCTCCGCTTTTAATCATTAGAAATCCATAGAAATTCCCATAGGAACCCATAGGAACTCATAGGAACTCATAGGAACTCATAGTAACTCATAATCTCTGAGTTAATATAATCTCCGCAATAAAACGCCCGTCCGAGGCGTTAAACAAGTGTCGGAAAGGTATTAGACAAGATTTTGTAATGAAGGTATTATTCAGATTTATGCTTGTTCTTGTGGCGCTCACCTCGTCGTGTGTGGCATGGGGACAGGTGTCGTTTACGGTGGATGCCCCGGCGCTCACGGCCCTCGGGCAGCCCTTCCGTGTGGAGTTTACGGTGGATGCTGAGCCCGAGCGCAACAGCTTCAAGGCCCCCGCATTTGAGGGCTTCGAGGTACTTGCGGGCCCCTCGGTGTCGACGGGACACTCGATACAGTTCATTAACGGCAAGCAGTCGTCAACGTACAACTGCACATACACCTACGTGTTGCTGCCCTCCGAGAGTGGCACCTTCACCATAGGTAGCGCCTCGATAAAGGTCGACGGCAAGAGTTACCGCACGCGCAGCTTGCCGGTAGAGGTCATCGCCGAGAATAGCGCCGGTGGTGGCGCGCAGCAGCCCGCGGAGCAGTCGCCCGAGAGCCGCATAAACAAGGACGACATCGTGCTCAAACTCTTGGTGTCGGACACCGAGGTGTACAAGGGCGAGTCGATACGTGCATGGCTGGTGCTCTACACGCGCGTGAACATAGACAACATCGAGAGTCTCGATATGCCCTCTTTCGACGGCTTCTGGTCGCAAGAGCTTACGTTCGATAATACGCCCTCGCGCGAGCAACTTAATGGTCGCGTATACGAGGCATACAAGATAAAGGAGTTGCTGCTCTCCCCGCAGCAGAGCGGTAGGATTGTCATCCCCGCGGCTATGATGAGCGTGCTTGCGCAGGTTGTGGTGGAGGACAAGCGCCACTTCGACCCCATCTTTGGTGGGCGACAGATATATCACGTTGCCCGCGAGTTAAAGACCGCCCCCATAGCCATAGATGTCAAGGAGTTCCCCGCGGGGGCCCCCGCATCGTTCAATGGCGCTGTGGGAAGCTTCACGCTCGCAAGCCGCATGCCCTCGTCGGAGCTCGAGAGCAACAGCGCCGACCAGATAGAGATAACGATATCGGGTAGCGGAAACCTTAAGTTCATAACAGCCCCGCGCCTGATGCTCCCCGAGTCATTCGAGAAGTACGACACGAAGGTGGTGGACAACGTGAAGCTCGCGGCATCCGGCACCTCGGGAAGCATAACATACACCTATCCCTTTGTTGCGCGCTCGGCGGGTGAGTTCCGCATTGAGCCGGTGTTGTTCAGCTACTTCGACCCCACGACGGGCGAGTATCACACCCTCTCGACCGAGGCGATGACCATCACCGTCACGGATGATGGCTCGGCAGCGACAGCGCCCGCCGTGGGAGGCTATGCCGGCTATGGTGGCACGATGCGACAGCTCGACCGCGACATACGATACATACACACCGACCGCCTCCCGCATAAGGCTGCCGGCATGATGGTACTCACGCCCCTATATTGGTTGGTCGTAGTTCTCATTGTGGCGTTGTTTGTCGTAGCCTACGTGCTCCTACGCAAGCGCATACGCGACAACCGTAACATCGTGGCGCGACGCATGAAGCGTGCCGATAAGGTTGCTGTGCAGCGCCTCGGCATGGCACGTCGCTCGATGGAGGAGGGCAACCGCCACGCCTTCTACGAGGAGATGCTACGCGCGATGTGGGGATACATAAGCGATAAGTTCAACATCCCCGTTGCGAACCTCACGAAGGAGACCATACGCGAGGTGTTGTACCGTCGTGGTGTGGCAACGGATGTGGCAGAGCAGTTCTGCGAGATAATATCGCGCTCGGAGGAGGCACAGTATGCACCCTCGGCCGAGGGCGACATGAGCGAGGTATATGCCTTTGCAGCGGAGGTTATCTCGAAGATTGAGGATGTAGTAAAGCGTTAAGAGATGAGAAGCATAACAAAAATATTGTCGATAATAGCCGTAGCCCTGCTGCCCGTTGTTGGTAGCGCTGCCGATGGTCGCACCACGGCAGAGGCGTGTTGGAAGGAGGGCATCGCGGCATACGAGGCGGGCGACTATGCTCGCGCCGTGGATAACTTAGAGCAGGTGGTGGCGCTGGGCGAGGCCTCGGCAGACCTATATTATAACCTTGCCGGTGCCTACTTCAAGCTCGGCCAGCAGTACACCCCCGGGCTGTCGCGCCCCTTTGCCGGTGGCGAGCTTGGCCGTGCCGTGCTGAACTATCACCGTGCCCTGAGGCTCAACCCCGCGATGGAGGATGCGCGTTACAACCTCGACATTGCCGTAGACCATACCAACGACACGGAGGCTGTGCCCGAGAGCTTTATCGCAACGGTATGGTTGGCGCTGCGTAATATGATGACCTCGAATGGGTGGACGGTGCTCTCGCTCGTAGCCCTGGCGCTGACCCTCGCCCTGGTGCTCCTATACCTCCTTGCCGAGCGTATGGTGTGGCGCAAGGTGGGCTTCTTCGTGGCGCTGATGATGGGCATCATCTTTATCACCACGACGGCCCTGGCGCTCTCGAGCCGCACGGCGGTGGTTGAGGATGAGCGTGCCGTGGTGGTATGTAACGACACCACGCCCGTGCACGCCTCGCCCGATAGTGCCTCGAAGATTATACGCCGTCCGTCACAGGGCGTGACCATCACACTCCTACGCAGCCGTGGCGACTGGAGCGAGGTGTTGTTCCTCGATGGCGAGAAGGGGTGGATACGCACGGCACATGTTGAGAAGATTTACTAGCGCGGGCGATGTCGAAGTTGTTGGATAACGTATGTGGTGAGTTGCAGCGCCTCCCGGGCATAGGCCGTCGCACGGCGATGCGCTTAGCGATGCACATCCTGAAGATGGAGCCGGAGGTTGTCGACTCGCTGTCGCAGTCGATAGCGCGCTTTCGGCACGACATTCGCTACTGCCGTAGTTGTAACAACCTCTCGGATGGCGACCTCTGTCCTATATGTAGCGATACGCGCCGCGATGGCTCGGTGATATGTGTCGTGGAGCAGGTGCAGGACTTGATGTCGATAGAGAATACGGGGCAGTATCGCGGCATGTACCATGTGCTTGGGGGTGTTATCTCGCCCATGCAGGGCATAGGCCCCTCGGATTTGAAGATAGACCTCTTGTGCGACAAGCTGCTCACGGGAACGATTAAGGAGGTCATCGTGGCAATATCGACGTCGGTCGAGGGTGAGACCACGCTCTTCTACATCTTGAGCCGCCTGAAGGCCTTCCCCGATGTTAGGGTTACGACCATCGCGCGCGGCATAGGCTTTGGTGATGAGCTGGAGTATGTCGACGAGCTGACGATAACGCACGCCCTCATGAACCGTCGCGAGGTGGCGAGGGAGTAGGGTGGCTCGGCACTACGTTTGGGCGTTTCGCCCGACAATATGGGTGCTTGACCCTATGAACGAAGGGGTTCTATGTAAAAATGATTATCTTTGTGATAACAATACGTTAGGAGTATGAAACGAGGACTACATATAATGGTGATGGCTCTCATGGCGGTGTTGCTTGGGGGCTGCACGGCGATGATGACATCATACGGGTCGAGCGACCTCTACCGCACGGACAACCGTGTGGCTGTTGCCAACGAACTCAAGGCTCAGGCCGAGGCTAACAAGGCACGAGCCGAGGCGCGCAAGGCGGAGTACGAGGCACTTATCGCCCAGGCCGAGTATGAGGCTATGATGGAGGGTGACAACTTCACGACGGTGCTTGCCGACACCTACGAGAGCGCCTATGCGCGTCGTCTTTACGGCTTCACCTCGCCAACATATCGCATGCCGTCGAGCTACTACAACCTCGCAACGAACGATGCTGTGTTCTACGCCACGGCCTACGACCCCGCGTTCTATAACGTGATGGTCTCGGGTGACCAGGTGTGGGTCGAGCCTAAGTATATAACCTCGATGTTTGGCTCGTGGGGCGCTACGAATGTGACCTTCGGCCTCTACTCGTCACCGTGGAACTATGGCTGGAATGTCTATGTCTACCCCTTCTACTACTCGTGGTGGGGCTACCCGCGCTATACGTGGTACGACTGGAACTGGACGATATGCTACAACCCCTATCATAATTGGTATTGGGGAGGCTACTATCCCGGCTACTACCCGGGTTACTACCCCGGCTACTATCCCGGTTATTATCCTCCGCGTCCGCCACACCATCGTCCCGACCATGGCCCGCACCATCCGACCACAGGCACGGGGGCATCGCGAGGCCCTCGCCCCAACTACAATAGCGATGCTCACAACCACAGCTCGCGCTATACATCGCCTACGACAAATCGCAACTATGGCAGCGACAGCCGTGGCAACAACCGCTACGTGGGTGCTGTGAGCACGGGTGTCAACGACCGCAGAACGGGAACGACGACGGGCGTAAGCACCTCGCGCGACCGCAACAATACGCGCAATACGACGACCAACTACAACCGCACGACAAACACGGGGCGTAGCGATAACTTCCGCACGACAACATCGTACGAGAACCGCAGCAACACCTCGCGAGGTACGGTAAATAGCGGTAGCACCTCGACAAACCGCGGAGGCTTCTCCGGAGGTGCAGGCTCGCGCTCGGGAGGAAGCATGCGCTCGGGAGGAAGCACCTCGTCACGAAGATAACACATATAGGGAGTATGCTGTCGCGGCACGGCATACTCCTTGTTGAATGATAATGGAAAAAGATATAGCCATGAGAAAGATTTATACCACGCTTGTTGCTCTCTTTATTACGCTCTCTACGCTCTCGGCGCAGGGTGTCAATTTCGGAGGCATAACCCTCGACAACGACATACTGCACTGGGGCGACCTCTACAACCTCAGCTTCACGACACATAGCTACGGCACGGCGCGCTCCATGGCCATGGGTAACGCCTTCACGGCCTTGGGTGCCGACATGGTCTCGGCCTCGATGAACCCCGCGGGCATAGGCATGTACGTGGATAGCGATGTGAGCATCACGCCCATGATGCAGTTTACGAAGAGCCCCACGGAGGGTGGCGTTCCCTACTACGACAAGAGCACGCCCAAGCGCGACCGTGAGTTCTCGGATCACACCGAGCGCTTCGGCATGGCGAGTGCCGGTGCTGTCTTTACGGTATATCGTAGCACAAAGGCTCTCACGAACCTTAACGTGGGCTTCGTCTATAACCGCATTGCCGACTTCAACCAGAATACGCTGAACGCCTCGTATGGCAACCCTGCGACGAGCTCCATGGCAAACGTATACTGCACGTTGGCCGATGTCGACGGCATAATGCCCAATAAGGAGGGGCGTCTGCCCTTTGGCAACGACCCCTACCATTGGGGTGCCACGGCAGCATATAAGAATGGCCTTATCAACTACGATCAGGCCACGGGCGACTGGGTTGTCGACCGCATATCGCCCGATGCTGTCATCAACCAGTCGTCGTCGATGGAGACACGTGGCTCGATAGGCGAGTATGCCCTCACCGTGGGCTTCAACTTCATCGACCGCATATATGTGGGTGCCTCGCTCGGCATTCAGGATGTGCGCTACCGCCGTAACGTATTCTATGGCGAGAGCTACAACTACCCCCAAGGCTACCCCTCGGGCGCGGACTACCCCTACCAACTCGAGTATATGAACTCTATGCAGCGTACCAACCTCACGGGCTCGGGCTTCAACTTCAAGCTCGGCGTTACGGCACGCCCCGTAGACTGGCTGCGCATAGGTGTCGCCTATCATACACCGACGTACTATAGCCTCGCCCTGCGCTACGATGTGGATATGTGGTCGGCAACATATAGCGCGGGCAACAACCCCGAGGATTACGACATAGGCAAGGATGGATATATGTACGACGAGGCCTACTCGGGCATCTGGGAGGACTCGGGAAGCTACTCGTGGCGTTTCCGCTCACCCTCACGCCTGCTCACGGGTGTGGCCTTTACCATAGCGCAGCGCGTGATACTCTCTGCCGACTACGAGCGTAGCTGGTATCAGTCTACACGTCTGCAATCCGCCCCCATAGATGTAGCACATAACGATGCTCTGCGCGATGTGTTCAAGGGTAGCAATACCGTGCGTGTGGGTGTTGAGGGGTATGTTCTCCCCTTCCTTCCCGTGCGCGTGGGCTATATATGGAGTGGCTCAACCCTCCGCGATGAGTTTAGGGATATGATTGCTACGCACCCCCTCCCCACCAAGGAGAGCATCATCACCGCGGGCTTCGGCCTTAAGTTCAACAGCAACGTATATCTCGACTTCGCATATCAGTATGCCACAACCCACTTTACCCCCTTCCAGACCTTCTACGCCATCGACTCCGTGGATCCCAACCTTGATATCGAGAGCGAGATATTCTCATTCCGCACGATGCGTCACAAGGCTGTTGTTACCCTTGGCTTCCGCTTTTAATTTGTTGTGATAGCGGCGCATTAGCGACGCTTCAATCAAAGCCATGAATGGAATGTACGTCAAGTACTATCCATCCATGGCTTTTTCATGTCAGCGCCACTACTGCACCACTCTGACAACAAATTTAACTTCTTGTCAGCGCCATGACTGACCTTTCCTTAATCTCCCTAAATTCCTTAATCTCCCTAATTTCCCTACTCACTACTCACTGCTCACTGCTCACTGCTCACTCCTCACTCCTCATTGTTCATAGCTCACTCCTCATTGTTTCAAAACAAAGAGAGTATCCCGCTTGGAATACTCTCTCGCTCGTTGCGCCGGCCAAGGACTACTCCTCGGTCTTCTTCATGCGGCGCTCCTTGATGCGTGCCTTCTTACCTGTAAGGTCACGAAGGTAGTAGATACGTGCACGACGTACTACACCATACTTGTTCACCTCGATCTTGTCGATGTGGGGTGAGTAAAGAGGGAAGATACGCTCTACACCAACACCGTTAGATACCTTACGGATGGTGAACATCTTCGTGCGGCCTGTACCCTTAATCTGGATAACTACACCACGGAAGCTCTGCAAGCGCTCCTTGTTACCCTCGACAATACGGTACGTTACGGTGATAGTATCACCAGCACCAAACTTGGGCACATCCTGCTCGCCCTTCTCCCACATCTGCTCGTTCACGAGTCTGATCAATGCATCTTTGTTCATTGTTGCAACAAATTTTTAATGTTTATCGCTCAACATTATCGCTGCCCAAGCAGTACCATAACGGCACCTTCGCCGATAATCCACATGCCGCGTTGGCCTCTCGCCCTCCACGGTTGTACCCTGCCTATGCCCTATATAAGAGGTTGATACGGGCTGCAAAGATAGATAAATAATTTTATTTGGGCAAAGGTTTTACAAAAAAAAGAGCATCACACAGCGTGTGATGCCCTCTTTACTAACTATATAGCGCCTATCCGAAGAGCTCGACATCGCTCTTCTCCGACGTATTGATGTAGTATGCAGCCTCGGTAATCTTCTTTGCGGCATACTTAACAAACACCTTCGCAGCGTTGAGGTAGTCGGCCTCCATCTCCGTAGCCTGGCGGAGCATCAGGTGCGAGATGATGATATATCCCGCAATCTCTACAAGGCGACGTGAGTGCAACTCCTTATATCCCGTAGCCTCCTTATCGAGGGTCTCCACGCGCTCAACAACCTGCTCGTACACCTTGCGAAGCTCCTTAAGCTGTGCTGCCATGGCGGCTGTAGCCTCCGAGCGGGGCTCCTCCTCGTAGCGAAGCATCTGCTCGAGGTAGGTGCCCTTCGTTACGTGGTTGATGGCGGCAACAACCTGAAGCTGTGTCGTGCCCTCGTAGATGTTCATGATGCGTGCGTCGCGGTACAAGCGCTCGCAGGCGTAGTCCTTCATATATCCCGAGCCACCGTGAATCTGTATAGAGTCGTAGGCCACCTCGTTGGCATACTCCGACGCAAACATCTTGGCAAGAGGCGTGAAGCCGTCAGCCAGGCGGTTGTAGAACTTCATCTCCTGGCGCTCCTCCGCCTCGAGAGAGCGGTCGTGAGAGATATGCGTCAGCTGCTTGTATATGTCGACGAAGCGTGCTGTCTCGTAGAGCATGGCGCGCGATGCGAGGGTCTTAGCCTCCATGTTCTTGAGCATCTCGCGTACGGCAGCAAACTCGTTGATGGCCTTGCCAAACTGTTCACGCTCGGCGGCATACTTCAATGCCTCGCGGTAGGCAGCCTCGCACAAGCCCGTAGACTGAGCTGCGATGCCCAGACGTGCTGCGTTCATGAGCGACATCACGTACTTGATAAGACCCATCTTGCGGTCGCCAACCAACACTGCGGGGGCGTTGTTGAACACCAACTCGCACGTGGGTGAGCCCTTGATGCCCAGCTTGTTCTCTATGCGGCGCACCTTAACGCCACCGTCGCGCTTGTCGTAGATGAGCATCGACAAACCGCGGGCATCCTTCGTGCCCTCCTCGGTACGTGCCAACACGAGCGATATGTCGCCATCACCGTTGGTGATGAAACGCTTACAGCCGTTGAGACGCCATACGCCGGCAGCCTCATCCCACGTAGCCTTGAGCATCACGGCGCCGAGGTCAGAGCCTGCATCGGGCTCGGTGAGATCCATGGCACAGGTCTCGCCGGCCGACACGCGGGGCAGGAACTTAGCCTTAATCTCCTCCGTGGCGAACTCATTGATGGTCTCGGCACAGTCCTGCAAGCCCCAGATGTTCTCGAAGCCGGCATCGGCACGTGCCACCATCTCGTTAGCCATCGCGAAGCACGTAACGGGCATATTGAGGCCACCGAAGCGACGGGGAAGGGTCATGCCTCCGAGGCCGGCAGCCGTGAGTGCCTCGAGGTTACGCACCGTGCCCGAGGCGTACTCCACATGGTCGTTAACCACGCGGGGGCCCTCATGGTCTACGCCCTCGGCATTCGGGGCGATGACCTCGCCACACACGTCACCCACAATCTCCAGTACGCGCTGGTATGAGTCGAGGGCATCATCTGCATCCTGCGGTGCATAGTCGTACTCGGCAGCATCGGCAAAGTTGCGCTCCTTGAGCTCGACGATCCTCTTCATCAACGGATGTGAGAGGTGATACTGCAAATCTTTGTTATCGCTATAGAAATTTGCCATAGTTTCCTTACTTTGAGTTCTGTTTGTAATACTTTATCATCTTGGGGATGACCTCCTCGACACTACCCGTTATGGCGTAGTCGGCAATCTTGGTGATGGGGGCTGCGGGGTCGGTGTTGATAGACACGATCATCGCCGAGCCATCCATGCCCGCTGTGTGCTGTATCTGTCCCGAGATACCGCAGGCGATATATAGCTTGGGGCGCACCGTGACACCCGTCTGACCTATCTGGCGCTCATGCTCCGTGAAGCCGGCATCGACAGCGGCACGCGAAGCACCAACCTCGCCACCTAGCACGTCGGCCAACTCGTGAACAAGTCTAAATCCCTCCTTCGAGCCTACGCCGTAACCGCCGGCAACAATGATAGAGGCGCCCTTGATGTTTATCTTGCGCTCCTCGATGTGACGCTCGACGATGCGCACGGCAAGGTCGGTATCCTTGACCATGGGCTTCCAGTCGATAGCCTTAACCTCACCCTTGGCGGGTGTGGCGAGTGCCTCCTTGCGCATTACACCCTCACGTACCGTAGCCATCTGTGGGCGGCACTCGGGGTTGACGATGGTGGCGATGATGTTACCACCGAAGGCGGGGCGTATCTGGTAGAGGAGCGAGTCGTACTCCTTGCCCGTCTTGGCATCCTTGTGGTCGCCGATGACAAGCTCCGTGCAGTCGGCCGTAAGACCGCTGTGCAGGGCTGACGATACGCGGGGCGCGAAGTCGCGACCCACGGGCGTAGCACCAAAGAGTGCTATCTGGGGCTTCTCCTGCTGTATGAGGCCCACCATCACGGCCGTATGTGGCAACGTGCGGAAGGGGGCAAATATCTCGTCGTCGGCAACCCATACCGTGTCGGCACCATACTTCGCCAACTCGGGAGCGAGAGCCTCGACATCCTTGCCTATGACTACAGCCTCGAGCTTCACGCCAAGCGTGTTGGCAAGCTCGCGGCCCTTGGTGAGGAGCTCCAACGACACGTCGGCAATCTCCCTATCCTCAATCTCGATATATACAAATACGTTGTTCATAGTTCACTTGTTTTTGAGGGGTTAACCGAGCGTGTGGCTCGCAATAAGTTCCTGCATCAACGACTCAATGTCCTTGTCGTCCGATGTCAATGTCTTAGCCTCCTTCGCCTGGAATACTACGTTCTCAATCTTCTTCACCTTTGTGGGTGAGCCGCTGAGGCCGAGCTGTGCAGGGTCGGGGTCTACATCCGCCGCTGCGAACTCCACGATGTGGAGATACGAGCGCTCGTCGATGAAGCTTTTTAGCTTGTCGTCGGCTGCAGCGAGCTCCGAGGTAGCAAGAGCATACTTAAACTTCATCACGCGCTTGGCATTACGCGGGCGACACTCCTTTGCCGAGGCGTTCACGGTGATTACGGCAGGCAGGGGTGCTACGACAACCTCTGAGCCACGCTCCAAGCGACGCTTGATGGTTATCTCCTTGTCGTCGATGGCTACGAGCTCCTCGGCGTATGTCACCTGCGGGAGGTCGAGCTTCTCGGCAACCTGGGGGCCTACCTGTGCTGTGTCGCCGTCGATAGCCTGACGGCCGGCAACGATGATGTCGGGGTTTATCTTGCGCAGAGCACATGCCAGGGCGTATGATGTAGCCAGCGTATCCGAGCCGGCAAACTCCTTACCTGAGAGGAGGTAGCCACCATCGGCACCGCGGAACATAGCCTCGCGAATAACATCCGCAGCACGCTGGGGGCCCATCGTGAGAACGTGTACCGTCGCTGTGCCTATCCTATCCTTCATCTGTAGGGCCATCTCTAAGGCGTTCAAATCTTCGGGGTTGAAGATTGCGGCGAGGGCGGCACGGTTTACCGTTCCCTCGGCCGTCATGGCATCCTTGCCCACATTGCGTGTGTCGGGCACCTGCTTGGCCATGACTACGATTTTCGTAACTTTTTCCATAATCGTTATTATTATGTTGTCTATTCTATCTCTATTTTATGTGGCTCTTAGGCTCGCCAAAGATACTCTATTTTGCCTAAAACGCCATAAGTTTTTGTGCTTATTTTTGCCTTGCATGGCATAAGTATCTGTATTATAACACCTTACCGTTTGCGCCCCTTTTTCTGTTTCTCTATTCGTCGACATATACGTTTATGCGGCGATAGCAGTTGAGGATGTTGTATGCCGCCACCTCGGGGCGGAAGCGTGTGGCATACATGCGGCCGCGAGCAATCATCTCGTTGCGTAGTGCCTCGTCGCTCGTTACACGCTCGATGCTCTCGGCCAAGGCTGCGGCATCGTCGCTCGCGATGTATATCGTATGTGTGCCTCCTGCCTCCTCGTGCGTTGTGCCACGTGCTGCGATTACGGGCGTGCCCACGGCTAATGCCTCGACGATGGTCGTGGCGAAGCCCTCGTATAGCGACATGTGAACGTATGCCTCGGCTTGGCGGTATAGCGCTGCGCGTACTGCGGGTGTCGTAGGCTCGATGATATGCAGACGGTGGGCTATGCCCATTCTCTCGGCAAGCTGCCTGAGGCGTGCGATGTAGGGTGTCGTGCGCGATGCTACGACTAAGTGTAGGTCGTCGCCACAGAGCGTGAGAGCATCGAGGATGATGGCCGTATTCTTGCGCTCGTGTTGCGTGCCACAGGTGAGGATGTAGTGCTCGGGAAGGTTGTACCTCTCCCTTACCTCCTCGAGTATCGCGGGTGTGGGCTCCTCGGTGTATGTGTGGTCGACACCGCGGTAGATGACATCAATCTTATCGCCGTAGATGCCGAACTTCTCGACAATGTCGCGCTTTATGTCCTCGCTGAGTGCTATGATGCGGTCGGCGCGGCGTAGCGACGAGAGCATAGTCATGCGGCGGTAGGCGCTCTCTATGGGATTCTGGAGCGTTCGTGTGCTGAGGAAGTCGAGCGTGTGCACCGTGACGATGGTGCGTATGTTGCGTCGTGCGAGGCCGTAGGGTAGACTCTCGTCGAGGCTGTGGTATAGCTCCACATCGCCACGGAGAAGGTCGCGCCCTATTGCGTAGAGCCTCCATAGCCACGGCATCTTACGCCATAGCCGCCCGTCGGGGAGCATGGCCTCGACGTTGTGGCGCGAGGTTAATGCCTTGTAGTCCTCGTGTGTGGATGTGTTGTCGGCATATAGGCGGAAGTAGGCGCGACGCGGACATGTCGAGGACATCGCCTCGATGATGTATCGCGAGTATGACGATAGCGCCGTGTTGCCATCTATGGCATGGCGGGCATCAAATCCTATGGTGCTTGTTCGCTTCATATTATACGTGTGTATACGTACGCACATGCGCGCATTGCCACAAAGGTAATAATTTTTTTCAAATTAGTAACGAGTAGTGAGTAGTGAGTAGTGAGAAATTTCAAATTTTAAGTAGTAATCAATAATTAAATTTATAAAAGGTAACAAAAGTAATAGGGTAACAGAGTAACAGGATGGGGGTATCTGTTACTACTGTTACTCCTCCAACCCCGAGGTTGGCGTTTTTGTTGCTAATCGGCAAAACTATTGATAATTACCTAATTAAGTCGTGCAAAATAAAAAACTTAAAAAATTATTAAAACTTTTTAGTAAATTATTTGTTTATTTAAAAAATACACCTTACCTTTGCAGTGAAGTTTTAAGGTTCAATTAGGTTAGTAGTTTTAGGTTGGAAGGCCTATCGAAGGATTGCGGCAATAGGCACCAGCTCTACGGAGTGGTGGGTATTGTTGCTAAGATGAAGGACGGTACTCGTCGTTCTATCGAATATCTTTCGGTAGGCCGGTTTTTTCTCTCTATATTGCTACTCGAGCGTAGCGGCCAACTCTATGAGCTCCTCGATGGGGCGTTTCTCGGCGGCCGTGGGCTGCGTATAGAGGCGCGAGATGGCGCCCATTACTCCTTGTTTATCAACGGCATAGCATAGGGCTGTGTGTGCCTCGTTCCATGTGGCTGTGAAGAACATATATGGCTTGGCGAGTTGGCACGTAGACCAATAGCCCTGCGTGAGCTTCCATACCTCGCTATTGGGGTAGGCGACGTCGTTCGAGCAGTCGCCCTCGACGTAGGTGGTAAAGAGCGTGCGCACATTCTCAAGGTCGGTAAACCTCACGACGACGATAGCCTTGCCCGCCGTGGCCGAGGCGTTTTTGAACACCCTGCCCGCCTCCTCGTCACCCGAGTAGTAGCCGACAAGTTCGATGCCCGGGGCGATGTCGCCGAGGGCTACGGTGTGGGCGATGTTGTCGAAGGTGATGGTGTGTACCACCTTGCCCGTATGTGTGTCGAAGATATAGATGTAGCCCATATACTCGGTGTCGGGCACAAGGCCCTCAACCTCGAGGGTATTGTTGCTGTTGTAGTAGTATTGGTCTAACAACTCGGCATAGGTGATGCTCGGGTTGAACTTGCGGTACTCCGTGAGGAAGTAGTTGAAGGTATCCTCCTCCATGGCGACGAACTCCTCCTCGACATACTCACCCTTGGCGCAAACGCCCGGAACATAGTATATTGTCGGGTCTGACGAGGTGATGTGTATCTTGAAGGTGTAGGGCGTGGCGCTCGTGCCCTGCATTGTGAACGAGGCCTCGTCGATGCTTCCGCCCGGGAGTGTGCGGAATGTTGCCATTGTGGCATCGGTGGTGATGCCACCGTCGTAGCCAAAGGCGATGATGTAGTACTCCGTGTCGGCCGCAGGGAGCTTGAACTTATTGGTGCCCGAGTGCTCCACATGTCCGCGGTCGTTGGCCATCGTTGCCATCCATCCGCCCCACTGATCTACAATCTGGTGCATGACCTCGTCTGCTGTGCTTATGCCGTCCCACGGCTGCACGAGGGCGCAATACTTATCCCTATCGTTCGAGGGGGTTATGGAGAACGAGGCTGCGAGCTGCTCGATATCCCACACCTTAATCTCGAAGGTCATCTCCGACTTTACGACATCGCCCGTGGTGTAGTCGCCAAGCGTGATGGGGGTGTTTATTACGAGGCCCTCGCCGTCAAGGTGTAGGCCGGCGATGAGGTAGCAGTGCTCCGTGTTAGCATTAAGTCCCTTAGCCTCAAGCTCTAATGCGCCTTCGAAGATGAGGGCCTTGATGATGTTGTCGTCGCTATACCCCTGGTTGCGGAGGTTGTTTATGTCGCGCTGAAGGTGCCACTCGAAGTAGGCGCTCGGGCTCATGCCGCTCGCCTCGTCGGTGTAGTAGTCGTACTCCTGGCGCGTGAGGGTGAAGAGGTGCCAGCGGTGGCCCGCGATGGAGGGCGTGACACAGAACTTTACGTTGTTATTCTCGATGGTAGTTGTCACCTCGAAGGTGCACTCCGACATCTCCACGGTGGCGGTCGTAAATGCTACCTTTGTAGGCTTCGTGCTGGCGATATATCCCTTCGTTGCATCGACACCAAAGAGTACGATGTAGTACTCCGTGGCGGGCGTGAGGCCCGAGAAGCGCACATCCGTGACAGCCCCCTTGTCGGTAGCCTTGGCCATATACTCTACGAAGGTAAGTCCCTTGTTAGAAGCCTCGTACTCAACCTCTTGGATGATGTTGTTTATGAGGTATGTGTCGCGCGCAAACTCGTCTGCCGTGGCGCGCTCCACGATGTAGCAGAAGTAGTCGGCGGTGAGGTCTGTGGGCGTGATGTTGAAGGTCACGGTCGTGCGCGTTGTGGCGGTGATGTCGACATCGAAACTTTGTGTCTCGGGGGTGTTGTTGCCATCCTCGGGCTTCTCCTCCTCGGGTGGTGTTGGCATGTTGTTCACGTTGTTGTCGCTCTCGCAGCCCGCCATGGCCATTGTCGCGAGCAGTAGCATAAGTAGTGCTATCTTTCTCATAGAATATCCTTAGTGTTTATGTCGCGAAGATATGAAATATATCGCTAATGTGAGAAAAAATAGCCTAAAAATTTCGTGGTCTAAAAAAATGTTCGTAACTTTGAAGATGCGTAATTGCGCATGTATATAATGTGAACAGAACAAACCTAAAACAATAAACGATATGAAAAGATTACTTCTCGGTGACGAGGCTATTGCTCAGGCTGCTATTGATGCAGGTCTGTCGGGTGTTTACGCTTACCCCGGTACGCCGTCGACCGAAATTACAGAGTTCATTCAGCTGCGCGAGGAGAAGCGTGGCGAGGCTGCGGATAAGATTTTCTGCCGCTGGGCTACAAACGAGAAGACCGCCATGGAGGGTGCTCTCGGTATGTCGTATATGGGCAAGCGCGCCCTCGTGTGTATGAAGCATGTGGGTATGAATGTTGCTGCCGACCCCTTTGTTAACTCGGCAATGACGGGCGTCAATGGTGGTCTTGTGGTTGTTGCCGCTGATGACCCCTCGATGCACTCGTCGCAGAACGAGCAGGACTCGCGCTTCTACGGCAAGTTCGCTCTTATGCCCATCTTCGAGCCCTCGTCGCAGCAGGAGGCCTACGACATGACACGTGCAGCGTTCGAGCTCTCGGAGCGCGTGAAGCTCCCCGTGCTCATGCGCGTGACAACACGCATGGCACACTCGCGTGCCGTGGTGACACTCACCGACGAGCCGCGCAAGCAGAACGAGATAAACCGTCCCGAGGATGTGCGTCGCTGGATTCTGCTCCCCGCCTTTGCGAAGAAGCGCTATGTCGAGCTCCTTGCTCAGCAGGACGACCTTCAGAAGGCTGCCGTAGAGTCTAAGTATAACTTCTACCGCAAGGGTACTACGCCCGAGCGCGGTGTCATCTGCACGGGTATCGCCTACAACTACTACATGGAGAATGTGGCTAACTGCGAGGAGCGTAGCGTGCTCAAGGTGTCGCAGTATCCTCTGCCCGTGGCTCTCATCGAGAAGATGGTCGAGGATGGCGCCAAGGAGATTCTCGTGATGGAGGAGGGTCAGCCCGTCGTTGAGGAGATGGTTCGCGCCATTGTGCCCTCGACAGTCGAAGTTAAGGGTCGCCTCACGGGTGATCTCAACCGCGTAGGTGAGCTTACGCCCGACACGGTGCGTAAGTCGCTCGGCATGGAGCCGTTGGAGAACCTCGAGGCCGACAATATCGTCGTGTCACGTCCGCCCGCCTTGTGTCAGGGTTGCGGCCATAGAGATATGTATAAGGCGCTGAACGAGGTGGCTGCTGAGTACGAGAATCCCCGCATCTTCGGTGATATCGGCTGCTACACCCTCGGAGCGTTGCCTCCCTTCCAGGCGTTGCATGCCTGCGTTGAGATGGGTGCGTCTATCACGATGGCTAAGGGTGCCTCGGATGCCGGTCAGTTCCCCGCCTTTGCCGTTATCGGCGACTCTACGTTCACACACTCGGGTATGACGGGATTGTTGGACTGCGTGAACTCTAACGCCAATGTCGTTATCGTCATCTCGGATAACCTCACTACGGGTATGACCGGAGGTCAGAACTCGGCAGGTACGGGTAAGTTGGAGGACATCTGCCGTGGCGTGGGTGTACACCCCGACCATGTGCGCGTTGTTGTGCCCCTGCCTAAGAATATGGAGGAGATTAAGTCTATCCTCCGCGAGGAGATTGAGTACAAGGGCGTATCTGTCGTTATACCTCGCCGTGAGTGTATACAGACAGCCAAGCGTCACGCCAAGGCTCGCGCCGCTGCAAAGAAGGAGTAAGTCCGCTAATGCTAACAAATAAACAAGGAAAAGTTATGAAGAAAGATATCATTTTGGCAGGCGTCGGCGGACAGGGTATTCTGTCGATTGCCACGGTCATCGGCGAGGCTGCCATGGCCGAGGGTTGGAACATCAAGCAGGCCGAGGTTCACGGCATGAGCCAGCGTGGTGGCGATGTGCAGAGTAACCTGCGCCTCTCTACCGAGCCTATCGCCTCGGATCTCATCGCCAAGGGTGGTGCCGACATCATCATCTCGTTGGAGCCGATGGAGGCATTGCGCTACTTGGAGTATCTGAAGAAGGATGGCTGGGTGGTGACATCGAATGTCCCCTTTGTGAACATCCCCAACTACCCCGACGAGGAGGAGCTGAACAAGCACCTCGCGGCATTGCCCCACTGCGTGTCGCTCAACGTCGAGGAGCTTGCTAAGGAGGCTGGAGCTCCGCAGCAGGCAGCAAACATGGTGCTCTTAGGTGCTGCCATACCTATGCTCGACATCGAGTTCGAGAAGATCGAGGCGGGCATACGCCGCATCTTCGCGCGTAAGGGTGAGGAGGTCATCGAGAAGAACCTTGCAGCCGTACGTGCCGGTTATGATAACTCTATTAAAAAGTAGTAGCGATGGATAGACCGTTAGATAAACAAACCGTAGATAACATCTGCATCGCCAACGGCTTGCGTAATGCCAAGGAGCTCGGTGCAGCATCTATACGCCAGTTTGTGAGCGTGGTGAAGGACATCGAGGCCAAGACCGGCGTGGAGTATATACGCATGGAGATTGGTGAGCCCGGACTCCCGGCGGAGCAGATAGGCATCGAGGCGGAGCATGAGGCTCTGCTTGCGGGTGTAGGCTCGAAGTACCCCCTAATTACGGGTATTGAGCCTCTGACGAAGGAGGCCTCGCGCTTCGTGAAGGCCTTCATCAACCTCGACATTCCGCCCATGTGCTTCGTGCCCACGGTGGGCTCTATGCAGGGTGCGTTTGCTACGTTTATGGCACTCACGCAGATGCGCGAGGATCGCGACACCATACTCTTCATCGACCCCGGCTTCCCGGTGCAGAAGTCGCAGTGTAAGGTGCAGGGCGTGCGCTACGAGTCGTTCGACGTCATCGACTACCGTGGCAAGGCGCTCGAGGCTAAGCTCGAGGAGATATTGTCGCAGGGTCGCGTGAGCGGTATGATTTACTCGAACCCCAACAACCCCACGTGGATGTGCTTGACAGAGGAGGAGCTCGAGATTATCGGCCGCATGGCTACGAAGTACGATGTCATCGTCATCGAGGACCTCGCCTACCTCAATATGGACTTCCGCGAGGATAGGTCGAAGCCCTTTGAGCCCCCATATCAGCCCTCTGTTGCCCGCTATACGAACAATTGCCTACACCTGTTGTCGGGCTCGAAGATGTTCTCGTATGCCGGCCAGCGTATCGCCGTTGTGGCGCTCAACCCCGCACTTGCGGAGCGCTGCTACGAGGGCTTCGCGAAGAAGTATGGCAACGATGGTCAGTTCCGTCGTAACTTCATCTTCAACATCCTCTACGTGTTGTCGTCGGGCGTGCCCCACTCGGCACAGTATGCTCTTGCGGCTATGTTCCGCGCAGCGAGCGACGGCAAGCTCAACTACGTGGAGCACACGCGCGAGTATGCACGTCGTGCCGAGCGCGTGAAGGAGATAATGAAGAAGAACGGCTTCCATATCGTCTACGACAAGGACTGCGATAAGGATGTGTCGGACGGCTTCTTCTTCACCTTCGGATATAAGGATATGACGGGCGAGCAGCTTATCAACAAACTCATCTACTACGGCATCTCGGCAATCACGCTCGCACCTACGGGTAGCACGCGCGAGGGTCTGCGTGGCTGCGTGTCGATGATTTCGGATTATCAGTACGACGAGTTGGATAAACGATTGAGGTTGTTCTCTCAAGATTATTAATAACAACAGAAGGGGCTGCCCATTAGGACAACCCCTTCCTTAACCAGATAGTTATGAAGTTAGTAAGTGCGGCTGAGGCCGTGAAACTTATCAAGTCGGGCGACTCGGTATTCATCCAAGGCTCGACATCTATCCCCGAGGTGCTGGTGCAGGCGATGACCGACCGCGCACCCGAGCTTCGCAACGTGAAGGTATATTCGGCATTTGCCATTGGTCGCTTCGATGCTCCCTACGCTAAGGCCGAGCTGCGCGACTCGTTCGAGCCGCTGAGCTTCTTCGTTGCCAACAACCTACGTAACGCCATAAAGGAGGGTGTGGCGCAGACCATCCCCGCCTTCCTCGGTGAGATTCCGTTCCTCTTCCGCTCGGGACAGGTGCCCCTCGATGTGACGCTCCTAAACGTGTCGGAGCCCGACGAGGAGGGTTACTGCTCGTACGGTATCTCTGCCGACCTCGCATTCTCGGCTGCGGAGTGCTCGAAGACGATTATCGCGCAGGTGAATAAGTATATGCCTCGCACCTTCGGTGATCCCGTGATTCATGTGTCGAAGATTGATGCCATGGTGCGTGGCGACGAGCCTCTGGTTGAGGTGCCTACGGTGATTCCCAACGAGGTGGAGCGTGCCATAGGTAACTATATCGCTTCGGAGATTCCCGATGGTGCAACACTACAGATTGGCGTGGGCGGCATTCCCAACGCTGTGCTCGATGCTCTGCACGACCATAAGCACCTCGGCCTACATACCGAGGCTATGACCGATGGCGTTGTGCCCCTTATCCAGAAGGGTATCATCGACAACTCGTTGAAGAGGATATACCCGGGACAATCGGTGGCATGCCTCTGTCTTGGTAGCCAGCGCCTGTACGACTACCTCGACGGCAATCGCGATGTTGTCATCCGCGATGTGGCGTGGACAAACGACCCGCAGAACATACGTCAAAACCCGCGCGTGATGGCCGTGAACTCGGCTATCGAGATAGACCTCACGGGTCAGATATGTGCCGACTCGATTGGCGAGCGCATATTCTCGGGCGTGGGAGGCCAGCACGACTTTATGTATGGCGGTGCTCTCTCTGAGGGTGGCAAGTGCTTCATCGCCCTGCCTTCGATTACGAATAAGGGCATCTCGAAGATTGTGCCTACGCTTACGAAGGGTGCCGGTGTTGTTACCACACGCTTCCAGGCGCAGTATATCGCCACGGAGCACGGTATCGTCTACCTGCGTAATAAGTCGCTTGCGGAGCGTGCCAAGTTGCTCATATCTATCGCCGACCCGAGTGTCCGCGAGGATTTGGAGCGTGCCGCTGTGGAGCGCTTCGGCATAGGCTTCCTGCGTGCTTAGCGACACTTGTATAACAAAGTCCTCAGAAAAGCCTGAGGACTTTGTTATGCAATTTTTGTAAGAATATTTGCACGTGTCATTATTTTTGCTTATCTTCGCTTATTATAAATGTATAACCGTACTAAAACGCTACGATTATGGCAGAGGAGAAGACCCGTTACAACGATGCTGAGCTCGAAGAGTTCCGCGTGTTGATAGAGCAGAAATTGGCATCGGCACGTGCCGACTACGATATGTTGCGCACGGCAACGAGCAACGAGAACGACACCGAGGACTCGTCGCCCACCTTCAAGGTTATGGAGGAGGGTGCAACGACACTCTCGCGCGAGGAGTATGGCTCGTTGGCACAGCGCCAGGCTAAGTTTATTCGTAACCTCGAGATGGCCCTCGTGCGCATCAAGAATAAGACCTACGGCATTTGCAAGACTACGGGCAAGCTTATCCCGCGTGAGCGTCTGCTGCGTGTGCCCCACGCTACGGAGTGCATCGAGGCAAAGAATGCTCGCAAATAGTGTAGCGAGAGATTAAGAAGTAATACCCACCACGGCATTGTGGTGGGTATTTTGTTGCGCGTTTCAGCGATAACGTAACCCGTCGAAACGCACAGCCATCAGGGTCGCGTACCTTAATTTGTTGTTCGATGGGGTTAGGCTTGGCCTCGACATGAAATTAGCCCGAATGAGAAATACGTCAAGTATGTCCCATCCGGGCTAATGATTGAGAGGTCGAGGATGACCCCTTATCAGAATAAATTAAGCCTTGGTGACTGCAATCTTCAGAGGCTGCTCGTCGAGGTCGCTGTCTACGACAAACGCACCCGCGGGCGTAGCCACAGCCTTAACCTCCAACGCCAGGGTCTGCTGCGCGATATACTCCGCGAAGCTCTCCACGGCAGCTGTCGTAGCGGCGGTAGCCTCAATCTCCACACGTATCTTATCCGTAACCTCGAAGCCCGAATCCTTACGTATGTTCTGGATGCGGTTTACCAACTCGCGGGCAACACCCTCGCGACGCAGCTCCTCGGTGATGGTGATATCCAACGCTACGGTGAGCTTACCCTCCGACGCTACCAACCATCCGGGCATATCCTCGCTCGTGATGTCGAAATCGGCAGCCGTAACGGTAATCTGCTCACCACCAACCTCAAGCACCGTCTCGGCATTAGCCTCGATAGCGGCAATCTGCTCCTGCGTAAACGTAGCAACGAGTGCCGACATAGCCTTGGCAAGCTGCGGGTAGCGCTGGCAGAAGGCCTTGAAGTTGAGCTTGATACGCTTGGTGATGATACCCGTAGTATCCGATATAAGCTCTATATCCTTCACGTTCACCTCGTTCATGATGAGCGGGCGCACAGCCTCGATATGCTTGGCCATAGCCTTATCCAAGACAGGGATGATAATCTTCTGCAAGGGCTGGCGCACCTTGATGTTTACCTTACGGCGCAGAGCCAGCACCATAGACGAGGTGCGCTGTGCCAACGACATCATAGCCTCGAGCTCCGTGTCGATGAGTGCCTCGTTGCATGTGGGGTACTCCGCGAGGTGCACGCTCGACTCCGTATGGCGGCCACTCACGGCATTGAGATCCGTGAAGATGCGGTCGGTGAGGAACGGAGCGATGGGTGCTGCGGCCATGGCCACGGTCTCCAAGCATGTGTAGAGGGTCTGGTAGGCCGCCAGCTTATCCTCGGTCATCGTGCCACCCCAGAAGCGCTTACGGTTGAGGCGCACATACCAGTTCGAGAGCAACTCGCCCACGAAGGCATCAATGCGACGTGCCGCGGGCGTGGGGTCGTAGTCCTCGAGGTAGGCTGTGACATCGCGAACCATAGAGTTGAGCTCTGAGAGTATCCAGCGGTCAATCTCGGGGCGTGCGGCAACGGGAACCTCCTGCTCCTTGCCCGTGAAGCCGTCGATGTTGGCATAGAGGGCGAAGAACGAGTAGGTGTTGTAGAGCGTGCCGAAGAACTTACGGCGGCACTCGTCAACGCCATCGACATCGAACTTAAGGTTGTCCCACGGCTGCGAGTTAGATATCATATACCAGCGCGTAGCATCAGCGCCATACTTCTTCAACACCTCGAAGGGGTCTACGGCATTGCCCAGACGCTTCGACATCTTATTGCCGTTCTTATCCAAGACAAGGCCGTTAGAGATGATATTCTTGAACGCCACAGAGTCGAACAACATTGTGGCGATGGCGTGCAACGTATAGAACCAGCCACGTGTCTGGTCTACGCCCTCGGCGATGAAGTCCGCAGGGTATATCTGGTCGAAGCCCTCTTTATTCTCGAAGGGGTAGTGCACCTGAGCATAGGGCATGGCGCCAGAGTCGAACCACACGTCGATGAGGTCGGGCTCACGACGCATAGGCTCACCCTTTGACGATACGAGGATGATGCTGTCGACGTATGGGCGGTGGAGGTCTATGTTTGCGGTAGAGTAGTTCTCCTTCGACATGTCGCCCACCTTGAAGTTCTTATACGGATTCTCCGACATCACGCCGGCAGCCACAGCCTTCTCAATCTCGGCAATAAGCTCCTCGACAGAGCCGATGCACTTCAACTCCGTTCTATCCTCCGTCGCCCAGATGGGTAGCGGTGTACCCCAGAAGCGTGAGCGCGAGAGGTTCCAGTCGTTGATGTTCTCGAGCCACTTGCCGAAGCGGCCTGTGCCCGTAGACTCAGGCTTCCAGTAGATGGTCTTGTTGAGCTCCATCATGCGCTCACGGAGCGCTGTGGTGCGTATGAACCACGAGTCGAGGGGGTAGTACAACACGGGCTTATCCGTACGCCAGCAGTGGGGGTAGTTGTGCGTGTGCTTCTCGATCTTGAACACCTTGTTCGACTCCTTGAGTTTGAGCGAGATGTAGATGTCGAGGTTCTCGGCAGCCTGCGCCGCCTTCTCGTCGTAGCGGCCATCGACCGTAAACTGCGGGTCGTAGGCGTTCTTAACGTAGCGACCCTCATACTCGTCGTAGGCAGCATCGACACACTCCTTAGCGAAGGTGTCGTCGAGCTCGGCCTTGAGGTAGAACTTACCCGTAAAGTCGACCATGGGGCGTGTCTCGCCACGCTTGTTTATCATGAAGAGCGACGGTATGCCTGCCTGGCGTGCCACGAAGGCATCGTCGGCACCAAACGTGGGGGCGATATGTACGATACCCGTACCATCCTCTGTCGTCACGTAGTCACCGAGGATCACACGGAAGGCCTTTGCCGAAGCCTCCTTCCAGTTGCCCTTCTCGTCAGCCTCCACGGGCTTAACCCACGGCAAGAGCTGCTCGTAGTGCATGCCCTCGAGTTCCGTGCCGCGCCACTTGCCCACAACCTCGAAGGGGATGACCTTATCGCCCGCCTTGAAGCTATCGAGCGCCAACTCTTCGCCCTTCTTGTTGAAGATAGAGTACATGAGGGGCTCGGCAACAACAGCCGTAATCTTCTCCGCCGTGTAGGGGTTGTAGGTGCGCACTGCCACGTAGTCAATCTTGGGGCCCACGCAGAGTGCCGTATTTGAGGGCAGTGTCCAGGGTGTCGTCGTCCACGCAAGGAATACGGGTGTTCCCCAGCCCTCCATCTCGGCCTTGGGGTCGAGGATGCGGAACTGTGCCGTACACGTCGTGTCCTTAACATCGCGGTAGCAGCCCGGCTGGTTGAGCTCGTGTGTCGAGAGTCCCGTGCCGGCAGCGGGAGAGTAGGGCTGTATGGTATAACCCTTGTACAAGAGGTTCTTGTCGTAGAGCTGCTTCAACAACCACCAGAGGGTCTCGATGAACTTATTATCGTAGGTGATATAGGGGTCGTCCATGTTCACCCAGTAGCCCATCTTGCGTGTAAGATCCTCCCAGATGTCCGTAAACTCCATCACGGCCTCGCGGCACTCGCGATTATACTCCTCGATGGTTATCTTCTTACCAATGTCCTCCTTGGTGATGCCGAGCTTCTTCTCCACGCCGAGCTCCACGGGAAGACCGTGCGTATCCCATCCCGCCTTGCGGTGTACGAGGTATCCCTGCTGTGTCTTGAAGCGGCAGAATACATCCTTTATGGTGCGCGCCATCACGTGGTGAATACCGGGCGTACCATTTGCCGAGGGGGGACCCTCGTAGAATACGAAGGTGGGATGACCCTCGCGTGTCGTTATGCTCTTATGAAAGGTGTCGTCCTCCGTCCAGCGCTTAAGAACATCCTCCGCAACGCCGGCAAGGTCGAGACCCTTATATTCTTGAAACTTGCTCATTGCCTTAACTATTAAGTTTTAATTAGTAATTGTTAATTTCCAATTTCCAATTCTCCATTTTCGCTTTTGGCCTTGGCCTTACTCCTCGTCGTCCTCGTCGCTCTCGGCCATCGTGGTGTAGACGTTTGTCACGTCGTCATCCTCCTCGAGGTGCTCGATAAGCTTGTTTACCGACTCGCGCTCATCGGCCGTGAGCTCCTTGGTGTCGGTGGGTATGCGCACAGCCTCACCCGATACAAGCTCGTAGCCCTTCTCCTCGATCCATGTCTGTATCTGACCGAATGACTCGTAGGCAGCGTATACCGTAACCTCGCCCTCCTCGGCGTAGAACTCATCGACGCCGAAGTCAATCATCTCGAGCTCCATCTCCTCGAGGTCGGCACCTGCCGTGGGCTTGAACTTAAATACGCACTTGTGCTCGAACATGAAGCCTACCGAGCCCGATGTTCCGAGCGTGCCGCCATACTTGTTGAAGTACATGCGCACAGATGCCACGGTGCGGTTGGTGTTGTCGGTGGCCGTCTCCACGAGGACAGCGATGCCGTGAGGGCCATAACCCTCGTATATCATCTCCTTGTAGTCTGCCGAGTCCTTGTCGGTAGCACGCTTGATTGCGCGCTCGACATTCTCCTTAGGCATATTCTCTGCCTTGGCATTCTGCATAAGAAGACGTAGGCGCAGGTTAGACGCAGGGTCGGGGCCCGAGGCCTTCACCGCCATCTCTATCTCCTTGCCAATCTTCGTAAATACACGCGCCATGTGACCCCAGCGCTTCATCTTTCTCGCCTTGCGATACTCAAATGCTCTTCCCATAATCGTAGTGTTTTTATTTTGTTTTCAATCGTTTATACCTCTTATATATAGAACGGCGCAAAGATAATAAAAATTTTTTAATAATTGGTAATGAGGAGTTGCTGTTGGTGCAATAATCTTGATTTTCTGGTGCTATTGTAGGGAATATAATGAGTTTAGGGAGTTTAAGGAGGTATTTTACTCTCCCTAAACTCCCTAATCATTAATTAGCAATCGTTAGTCCGCGTTTCTATGCCTGACCCTTATGTCCAAAGGGGTCGATAAGGGGCTGCTTCGTGGGGATGTTAATCTTGCCAAAGGTGCTCTCGTAGCGCGTGATGTTCTCCTGGAGTGAGAGCAGTAGGCGCTTGGCATGCTCGGGGGTGAGTACTACGCGGCTCTTCACGCGGGCCTTGGGTAGTCCCGGGAGCATCGTCGCGAAGTCGATGATAAACTCCGATGTAGAGTGTGCTATGATGGCCAAGTTGCAGTAGTTGCCCTGTGCCACCTGTTCGTCGAGCTGTATCTCGATGCCTTGTTTCTTTGTTTCGCTCATAATCTCTGCTTTATACTATTAAAACGATGTAAAGGTAGCAATTTTTCTGCTAATTGCAAAATTGCTACCTTTACACCTTATCAGTTAAATACTTAGAACGTGTAGACGAAAGACTGTTCCGTGCCGTCGGTGAATGTCAGCGAGAGGCTCATCTTGCCCTGCAAGACGGTCATTGTACCTCCCGATACTGTCTTACTTACGCCGTCAATCTTCACGCTCTCGGCATAGAAGAGTCCCGCGTTGCACGCATAGCTCTTAGACTCGGCTAAACCATACATACCACTATTTATGGCAGTGGATGAACCCCAATAATCACCGACATACACCTTTAGCGAAGTGTTGCTGCCGTTGGTGAATGAGTATGTGTGAAGGTAAGAGTCTAATAGTGAGTCGCTATACGTCATCGTCGTAAGCTGTATGGCGTTAGGGTCGTCATTGCCACCGTCAATAATATCATCGTTGCCGCCACCATTGTCGGTGTCGAGGTACTCGTAATCCTTGCTCTGGCCTGCGGGGCAGAGGGCGCAGTTTACAACCTCGTCGTTAGCGCTCACGATGGCCAAAACCTCAAGGTTGCCGGCCACCCAATTAGAGGCAATGGGGATAGTGAAGCTCTTGGTGTTCGTCGCACCTACGGCCATCTTGCCGAGAGAGTTACCAATCATGTAGGTGTTGTCATACTCCGTGGCGATATATCGCAAAGCATGGTTGTAGACCTTATGGTGGGGCTTCGTGGCATTCGATTGTCCCGAGCCGTCGATATTGTTCTCCAATACCCATACAGCGAGGTAGTAGCGCTGCTCCTCGGCAGATGTAACCTCTACGTTTACGTTTAGCGTGCTGCCCGATACGGATGTCTCCATGGCAATACCAACGGCAGCGCCCGTCTTGCTACGGTGGGCGTTGAAGGTGTTTGACATGGTTGTCAAGAACTCCTCGTTGCTATTTCCACGCGGTATCTTGCCACCTTCGTAATTAAGATATATCGTTGGAAGAGACTGAACTCCTTGATACTTGCATACCGCCAATGCTGCATCTGAATATGCAGGGTCGGTGCTCGACATCCTACCTGCATGGAGTGTCACTTCGTGGTAGCAGTCCGTATACTCCGAGTTAGCCAAAGCGTATAGTCTATCCATCGCCTCGGGACAGTATCCGCACCTCTCGTCAGTATGGTCGAGGATAAGCAGACGATGGTTGAATTGCGACGATGTTGCATCGCCACCACCGGTGTTACCTCCTCCCGCAGCCTCGCCGGCAACGAAGTTGTAGCCCACGATATAGTCGGCATACTTGCCCCACTGAGCGTGTGCCTTATATGTCTCTACCGCCTCCTCGGGAACATAGATAAGAGCACCGATGTAGACATAGTCACCTGTGCTATTGCGTAAAAGGGCATAATCGCCCAACGATGGAGGTGTCACGGCGCGGATATAGAGGCGTTGTAGGTTGCCACAGTTAGAGAAGGCTCCTGTCTCAAACTTCTCGACGCCACGACCTATGTGTACCTCCTCGAGCTCCTGAATGCCGAGGAAAGCCGACTGACCGATGGTCTTAACAGAGTGGGGAAGATATATTATATCTAACTTTTTGCCGTAGAACGCGGCAGCATTGATGGTTGTCACCTCGGCATCGAAGTCCATACCATAGAATGAGTAGCAATCTCCGTTGGCGCATGCTCCAAACTCATGCTTTACGATGTTGGCATTCGTGGGCGACGATGAGAATGTTAGCTGCGAATTACCATACCATATAGAGGTGTTTGCGGGGAACTTCTTCTCGATATCCTCGTCAACAACGCCCGGGGTGTACTCAAAGGCGCTCATAGCCTGTATGGCGTTACGCTTGATGTCCACGGGCTTCGAGGTGGTTTGTGTCATCGTGCCACCGTATGTATCTGTAATCTCGATGGTTACACCCTTCTCGAATGTCTGCGGTACAAGGCCTATGTAGAACGATGTGCCCGTGCTACTAAGTTGTGCTCCACCCTCGCATGTAAGTGTAATCTCGGTGCCATCTGTCGAGGTGAACGCCGCCGTAGCCTCGGCGGGGTTGATGGCTATGGGGCCCGTAAGCTGCTCGTTGTTGTTACCCGTGAGCTTGATGCTCGCAATGGAGTGTACGTTGCTCACCATGACTACGCGCAGCCAGCCGTATACGTTCTTCATCGTCACGTTGTTCGTTGCGCTCTGCGCCACAAGGATATTTCCACCCTCGCCATAGCTGCCCTCGGCATATTGCTGTGTGGCCTCCACCGTCGCAGCAATCGTGTTACCCTCCATGTCGTAGGTGTAGGCGCTATTGTCGGGGTAGAGCACGACGATGTTGCCGTTCGTCGTGGGAGCCTCAACCTCGCCCACGGGGGCTATCGTGCCCTCGCTGTCGCCCGTAGCACCCTGGAACTGCCACTGCTGGTATGTCGATGTGCGGTAGAAGACGGTGAGCAGGTCATCCTCATCCCAAGCGGTCTTGCGATTCTCGTCGAGGTGTACGCGCGTGTCGTTGCCGCCCTCGACGGTTACGGTTATCACCTGGCTCTCGCCATCGCCCTCGTTTGTACCTTCGTTCTCACCCTCGTTCTCACCCTCGTTCTCACCTTCGTTCTCACCTTCGTTGGTGCCCTCGTCGGGTTGCTCGGTATCGTTTGTGGGAGGTGTGTCCATCTCTTTGTCGGTCTCCGTGCAGGCTACCATAGCCAATGCTGCAAACAGTAGTATAAAAAGTCTCTTCATAGCCTTCAATTGTTTGGTTACCATTCTAATTCGTCTAATTCATACGGATCTTCGAGGCTCGCCGCAAAGCCATGCTCTGCCACGACCTCTACCACCAAGACCTCGGGTACGAGGTACTCCTTCTCATGACACTTCGTTTTCATGGTGTAGATTATTTAGGTTAATTCTCTGTCACTGTGTGATACACGTTTACAAAGGTAGTAAATTTTTTCAATCGTGCAACATGTTTGGGCAAAAAAACGAGGTGACATAGTCGCCATCTCTGCGATAAGGCGTGTGAGGGATAAAAAAATGCTCAATTTGTGCATGTGCCATACCTGTTATATGCTAAATTTTTACTACCTTTGCCCCGATATATTTACTCGCGCGTAGGGCGCGTATTATAACGCTATGATTGTCGAACTGTTGGAGATACTCTTTGGTGGCCTCTGCGTGGGTCTTGCCTCGTCGGTGACGGTGGGCCCTGTTGCTGTGCTCTGCATCCAGCGCACGCTGAGCAAGGGACACCTCTCGGGCCTTGTCTCGGGCTTGGGCATCGCCTGTGCCGACACCATCATGGCCATCCTTGCATTCACGGTATACTCGCTCTTGAAGCGCTACATCGACGAGTATAGCACGGCAATACAGCTCTGTGGCGGTATCTTTGTCGTCATCGTCGGCATCTTCATATTCTTCAAGAACCCCGTGCCGCAGATACGTAAAAACCGCGCAGGCCATAGTGCCCTGTGGCAGGACTTCGCCTCGATGTTCGGCTTCACGCTCGCCAACTTCGTCGTGGTCATCCCCTATATCCTTGCATTCTTCACGATGTTTAACATAGACCTCGCTGTTGAGGATACGCGCGACGAGGCTGCCGTGGAGGTTGTTGCCACGGAGGAGGCCGAGGAGGATGTCGAGGTGGCGTATGTGCATACGGCACATGGCGCTATTGCGGTCTACGAGACGAGCACACCCGCGGAGGAGACTCAGGTGGAGGAGAGTGCCGAGGTGACATCGGAGCAGCCCGCCGTGAGCCGCATGCTGCGTAATACGTTGGTGCTCGGTGGCTTCCTGCTCGGTGCCGTGCTATGGTGGGCAGGCCTCACGTCGCTTATCAACTTCTTCCGTCGTGGCTTCCGCCCACGCCACATGCTGACAATAAACCATATTGCGGGTGTCATCATCAGCATCCTGGGTATCTACACCCTTGTTTCGGTATTAATAAGTTAAGAGATAATGGAGAACAAGAGAATTATCATCGCCATCGACGGCCACTCGTCGTGTGGTAAGAGCACCTTTGCCAAGGCTATTGCTGCGCGCCTGGGTTATATCTTCATCGACACGGGTGCGATGTATCGTGCCGTCACGCTCTACGCCTTGGAGCATGGCGCCATACACTCGGGCATCGTCGAGGAGGCTGCGGTTGAGGCTATGCTCGAGGATATAGATATAGACTTCCGCTTCAACCCCGCACGTGGTGCCAGCGACATATACGTCAATGGCGACCTTGTGGAGGGTAAGATACGCACCATCGAGGTGAGCAACTTCGTGAGTGCCGTGAGCTCCATCGCTGCCGTGCGCGCGAAGCTCGTCGCCATGCAGCAGCAGATGGGCCAGAAGGGTGGCGTGGTCATGGATGGCAGGGATATAGGCACTACGGTGTTTCCCGCTGCGGAGCTTAAGATATATATGACGGCGGATGCCATGGTGCGTGCCGAGCGCAGATATAAGGAGCTTACGGCCAAGGGCGACGATGTCACGCTTGAGGAGATATACCAAAATGTCGTCTCGCGCGACGAGGCAGACATGTCGCGTAAGATTTCGCCCCTGCGCAAGGCCGACGATGCCATTGTGCTGGATAACTCGACGATGACGGTCGACGAGCAGATGGCGTGGTTCGACGAGCAGTATCAGCGCATAGTTAACCGTTAGTATGGAGATACGCATAGACGATAATTCGGGCTTCTGCTTCGGTGTTGTTCGGGCTATTGGCGAGGCCGAGCGTGCTCTTGGCGAGCATGGCGAGGTGTACTCGCTTGGCGATATCGTGCACAACCGCGTCGAGGTGCAGCGCCTCGAGGAGCTGGGACTCCATACCGTCACCCATGCCGATATGGAGCGCTTAGGCGGTCGACGACTTCTTATCCGCGCCCATGGTGAGCCCCCCACGACATACCGTCGTGCCGAGGCGCTGGGTATCAATGTTATAGATGCCACGTGCCCCGTTGTTGCGCGCCTTCAGCGCCGTCTGAGGGAGGCTTACACTAAGATGCAGACGGTGGGTGGTAGCGTTGTGCTTTTGGGCAAGCGTGGCCATGCCGAGGTTGTGGGTCTTACGGGTCAGGTCAATGATGATGTTACGGTGGTGGAGGGCGTTGATGACCTTGTGGCTGTCGACTTCACGCGCCCGATATACTTCTTGTCGCAGACGACGCAGAGCATCGACCTCTTCAACGCTCTTTCGGAGGAGATACGCAGCCGTGTGGCGGAGGGCGTGAGTGTCACCATTGATGATACCATCTGTCGCCGTGTTGCGGGGCGTGAGGCTCTCCTTGCCGAGTTCTCGAGGGGTGTGAATGTGGTGCTGTTTGTTGCGGGGCGTAAGTCGTCAAATGGTCGTGTGCTGTGCGATGTGTGCCGCAGGGCTAATAGCCGCACCTACCATATTGAAGATGCCACGGAGATTGACGAAGAGTGGCTTGTGGGTGCTCAGAGCGTGGGCATTTGTGGTGCCACGTCGACACCCCGCTGGCTTATGGAGGATGTCGCCAAAGCTCTTGGTAAGCGCTAATACCCCCATTACTAATTACTCACTACTAATTACTCACTACTAATTATAACTGGAAGTTATGAAGTACGTTGTACGTTCCGTAAAATATCTACTCTTTTTGTGCGTTTTAGATGTGGCGCTCGTGTGGCTAATGTCGTTCGACGGTGCTCTGCGCTCGGTCGACTTTGTGACGCTACTTAGGGAGCAACTTACGTCGGAGAGTGGGCCATGGCTTATCGTTGCCTTTGTGGGCTTAGCGGCCTTCTACCCCCGCTTCGGCTTTATGCGCCGCAGGGTTGAGGGGTGCGACATCGTGAAGGACGAGGTGCGCATCATGAACGCCATGCACACCTATGGCTTCAAAGTTGTGGGGCGTGAGGGTGAAGCTTTGCGCTTCCGCAAGGAGGGCTTCTTCGGTCGCCTTATGCTGATGTTCGAGGACGAGATTGTCGTTCGTAAGACGGCGGGGGGCGTTGAGCTTGCGGGCCTGCGTCGTACGGTGGCACGTGTGGCATACCAGCTGGAGTGCTACATGCAGAATAGCCGCTACGAGGAGTAAAATTGTAATATTTAGGGTGTTATGCGTGGTGTTATCGCGATATTGGGATTGTTGCTGACGACAGTGGGGGTGCATGCTCAGGGTGTTGAGCGCGCTCAGCGTGACTTCGACCTTGGCCGTGCCACGGAGATATTGGCCAATATGATGCGCGAGTTCGATGTGTCGTATGTCGACGATGTCACGGCAGACGAGCTGCTGGATGCTGCTGCCGAGGGCATGCTTCGCGCCACAGACCCATATACGGAGTACCTGTCGGAGGCCTCGCTCTCGGACTTCGAGATGATGACCACGGGGCGCTATGGTGGCGTGGGGTCGCTCATACGCAAGCGTGGCGACTATGTCATCTTCGCACAGCCATATAAGGGCACGCCCTCGGACGAGGCGGGCATCAAGATTGGCGATAAGATATTGGCTATCGCGGGTGAGGATATGCGTGGTGCTACGACCGAGGATGTGAGCAAGCGCCTTAAGGGTGAGCCCGGCAGTAGCGTTACGGTTGTCGTGGAGCGTAATATTGGCGGTGGTGTCGATACGCTCATGCTCCCGCGCCGTCGTATATCCATCCCGAGTGTCACGTATGCCGGCATCCTGCGCGATGGCATCGGCTATGTTGCGCATAACGATTTTATCGAGGATAGCTATGGCGAGATGCGCCGTGCTGTCGAGTCGCTTATTGCCGAGGACTCGTTGCGTGGCATCATCCTCGACTACCGCTCGAATGGTGGCGGTGTGATGAAGGAGGCGGTCGACATCGCCTCGCTATTTGTGCCGCGCGGCACGAGGGTGGTATCTATCATGGGCCGCGACTCGTCGTCGTTGCAACACTACGACACGCGTCACGCTCCGATTGCCGAAGATATCCCCGTCGTCATCTTGGTTAATGGCACCTCGGCCTCGGCCTCGGAGATTCTTGCGGGCGCGCTTCAGGATATGGACAGGGCCGTAGTCATGGGCTCGCGCACCTACGGCAAGGGCCTCGTGCAGAGCACCAACTACCTCGGCTACAATACCTACCTCAAGCTCACCACGGCAAAGTATTATATACCGTCGGGTCGCTGCATACAGTCGCGTAACTATGCCGCCATGCGTAGGGAGGGTGCCGATGTGGAGGTTCCCGACTCGCTTATCTCGGAGTTTTATACGCGCGGGGGACGTAAGGTGTACGATGGTGGTGGCATCGTTCCCGACGTAAAGGTCGAGCCCGAGTATGTCAGCCGCTTTGCCCTCACGCTCTACGCCATGGGATATATGGACGATTGGGCGGATAGATATATGCGCAGCCACCATGCCGACAGCATCGACGTGCGCACGTTCACCATCACGGACGAAGACTATGCCGACTTTGTGGAGTATATCGCCGAGTGCGATGTGCCGTACGAGTCGGAGACACGCCATGCTCTTAAGGCGCTGGAGAAGGCTGCCGAGAACGACCTCTACGACGAGGCGCTGAAGCCTGTCGTTGAGGAGCTTAAGGCTAAGATTAAGGATGATAAGCTCTCGAACATGGAGACCTATCGCACGGAGATTGTCGACGTGCTCAACTCTCAGGTAATTCTTCGCCATGCCTATAATGAGGGTGTCGTGGAGCGTGCTGCCGTCGATGACGAGTGTGTCGAGGAGGCTATTGCACTCCTACTGAACGACGAGGAGTATGCTCGCATCCTTCGCGACCAAGACCTCGTCATGCACTAATCCTCATAAACAAGAATGAAGCTGCCGAAGATACATATTTCACGAAACATCTTCTCGCTACGCCGCCGTGCTACGGTCATCGTCGTGGGTCTGGCTCTCGCTACGCTCTCGGTGGTATATACGTGGCATGTGTCGGTGGATATGAAGCATGAGGACGAGATGGCCATCGAGCAGCTTAAGGAGGATGAGCGCAATGCTGTGGAGATGTGGGAGGACATCCTGCGCTCGACAAACATTGGCGGACAGATGGTCTATAACCCCGAGTTGCTGGATAAACTTGCGGAGCATACCAACGTGCCGCTCATCATCGCTGACGAGCGCCTCAATGTCCTCGTTACGAACCTCCCGGACGAGGTTGTTGGCGACCCCGAGCTTCTTCGCGCGGAGATTATGCGCATGAGCGACAAGAACAAGCCTATATCGGTGTCGTATGGCATGATGCGTCGCACGACATTCACGATATACTTCGGCACGACGGACTACGAGGGCCTCGTGTCGAGTGCCCACGGTCATGCCCTTGTATTCTTCCCCTACGTGCAGCTATGCATCATCATCATCTTCGCCATCTTCGCCTATATAGCCTTCTCGTCGTCGAAGCAGAACGAGCAAAATAGGGTGTGGGTGGGTCTTGCAAAGGAGACGGCACACCAACTCGGCACGCCCACATCGTCACTCCTCGGGTGGATAGAGTACCTCCGTGAGCAGCCCGTAGACCAGATGGCCGTCGACGAGATGTCGAAGGACTTGGCCCACCTGATGAAGATTGTCGACCGCTTCTCGAAGATAGGCTCCGAGACACAACTTACGATGATGAACATCAACGAGGTTGTGGGCGACACGGTGCTCTACTTCCGTCGCCGCATACCGCGCAACGTGACACTCTCGTATAACGGTCTGGCCATGGCCCCCATAAGTGCCGAGATAAATGCAGCTCTCTTTGAGTGGGTTGTCGAGAACCTTATGAAGAACTCGCTCGATGCGCTCCAGGGTCAGGGTGCTATTGATGTCACCGTGGGTGAGGATGGGCATAACGTATATGTCGAGGTGAGCGACACGGGTAAGGGCATCGCCAAGGGTAACTGGACACGCATCTTCGAGCCTGGCTTTACGACCAAGACACGTGGCTGGGGCCTCGGCCTCTCGCTCTCGCGCCGCATCATCGAGGAGTACCACCGCGGTAAGATTGCCGTCGTGCGCTCCGAGCCGGGGCGCGGGACAACCATTCGTGTAACGCTAAAACGTGGAGGGGGCAATGCTTAACATCGTAACACAATATACCGCCGAGGGCTATCGCGAGGTATCGGCTACACACCTCTATGGTCGTGGCTCGACACTTGGCGATGGTGTGGCACGGTATGAGGGTGGCTACCATGCTACGACAGCGGAGGATATGTTTGGCGTAGGCTCGGAGCTTATGACATCTACGGCCGTGGAGGGCTACGATATGTCGCTTGTGTCGCTACCCCTGTTCCAGACGCTGGTTGTCGCCACGCTCGTTGCGTACCTCTACGTGTTGCTGCGCTCGTGGCACTTTATAGGCTCCATCTGGGGCGGTGTCTTTAGTGGTAATAGTGAGCGCCTTATGGCATATATGGGTGGCGAGCTGCCGCTGCAACGCTTCAAACTATCGGCAGCAATCATCGGTGGTGTCGTCCTGGCGCTATCATTTGTGCGCCTCACGGATGGATATGTGGACGACGGCTCGTCGATATACACCGGTGGGGTGTCGTCGTACGCCCCGATTGTGGCTATGCTCTTTGTTGTTGTCATCCTGGCGTGGTTCTACTCGCTGCATAAGGTTGTGGAGTGGGTCACACGCTCGGATATAGCCTCGCAGCTCTCGGCCATCGGCTACCTTGACTTTGTGCGTAGCGTCGTGCTGCTCTATCCGTTGGTCGTCGTGTGGCTGCTGTCGGACACGACGGCGGCAAACTGGAGTTCTACGGCTGTTGTTGTGGGAGTTACGCTGCTGGCTATTTTGTATGTTAAAGATACTTTTTTGCTATTTATCGGTAAAAAAATTTCGATTTTGTATTGGATTTTGTACCTTTGCACCGCAATTTTGCTGCCTTTAAGTTTCCTGGCGCGCCTGCTGCCCGAGCATTTAGGTTAGCGACGATGTTGTAATATGTTGATGCTCAAATGGTATTTTGTGATACGAGTATCAATATTACTGCAATATGCGTGAATAGAAAAGAGTATTTATTAGATAAATTTATTTCGTTCTAAGTTGAAAGTAAATAAGATTTTGGTATCGCAGCCCCGTCCGGCTGTAATCGAGAAGTCCCCCTTTTACGAGTTCTCGGAGAAGAACGGCCTCGTGGTCGACTATAAGCCGTTGATTAGGGTTGTGGGTGTTACGCTCAAGGAGTTTCGCGCACAGCGCACCGAGATTCTCGATCATACAACGATGATATTCTCGTCGCGCACGACCATCGACAGCTTCTTCCACATCTGCGAGGAGGCGCGCATCACCGTGCCCGAGACGATGAAGTATATATGCAACACGGAGGCTGTGGCGCTCTACTTGCAGAAGTATATCGTCTACCGCAAGCGTAAGATATCGTTTGCCGATGGTACGTTCAACTCGTTGTTGGAGCTTATCGTCAAGCATAAGGACGAGAAGTTTATGTTGGCGCTCACGGAGCCCTTCAAGCCAGAGCTGCCCGACACACTGTCGAAGCTCAAGCTCAAGGTGTCGCCTGTGGTCTTTGCGCGCACGGTTGCTGCCGACATGACGGACATGAACCCTGCGGATTACGATATCATCGCGCTCTACTCGCCCAACGATGTTAAGGCTCTTACGGAGAAGTTCGATGTCAATGCGTTACCTGTCGTTGCTACGTTTGGCGAGGCTACGTTGCGTGCTGCGAAGGATGCCGGCCTGAAGGTTAAGGCCTCAGCACCCTCGCCCGAGGCACCCTCGATGGTTAAGGCCCTCGACATATACTGCACGAAGCTGGCCGAGGGTGTCGATGTTGCCGATGCCGAGGTTAAGGACGACACGGCAAAGGAGGAGTTTATCAAGGCTCAGCAGTCGAAGTTGCAGAAGAAGACTCGCACACGTGCCCCGAAGAAGAACTTATAGTAGATGTCGACAAAGCCACATGGTTTAGGTAAAGCCGAGCGCTTGAGCTCGCTCACGGCTGTGCGCCGCCTTTTTGAGGATGGTGCGTCGGGCTTTGTCTATCCGTTTCGTTATACCATATTAATAGAAGAGAGTACCTCGCCCACGGTGGAGGTACTCTTCTCTGTTCCCAAGCGCAACCATAAGCGCGCTAATCGTCGTAACCTCCTGCGCCGCAGGACGAAGGAGGCCTATCGCCTTGCGAAGGAGGGTCTTGTTGCTGCGGCTGCAACACGCGGAAAGAGCATCGACATGGCGCTTGTCTACTCGTCGAAGGATGTGCTCCCCTACAAAACTATCGAACATGCCGTCGAACACATTCTTCAGGAGGTCGTGGAGCGCTGCTAAGAGGGTGCTGTCGCTGCCCCTGATTCTGCTTGTGCGCTTCTATCAGCTGTGTATATCACCGCTCAAGCCCCCCTCGTGCCGCTTCACCCCCACCTGCTCGCAATATGCCATCGAGGCACTCCGGAAGCATGGCCCAATCAAAGGTCTTTATCTAACCATCCGTCGCCTCCTGCGCTGCCATCCGTGGGGCGGGTCGGGCTACGACCCCGTACCGTAGCATGGTGGCCCTGCTATGGCGTAGCCCTCTTTCGGATAAACTTACGCTTAATCCATAGATAATATCCCGTGAGCGGAAGCGTGGCGCCAATCATCGCGGCGAGGAACCATAGGATGCGTGTCAGCATGCCGCCCCAGTTGCCCACGTGAACGGAGTATATCCATCCGCGCACCTTGCGCGAGCGCTCCGAGACGGCATATCGCTCCGTGGCGGTAATCGCGCCCGTCTTCTCGTCGAAGAGGTACATGTCCGTGGCACGTTGATTGCCCCAGCCTTCGCACGGCACGCTCACCGAGCCACGCGCTACGGTCATCTTCTCCACATCGCCAACAATGTTGCGCGTGTTGTTGTAGGCACGCTCCCATGATATGTAGGCATTGCCATCTTTCGCACGCTTATCTCCGCGCTCGCCCTTATTGTGGTCGTTGACCTTGGCCTCCATCTTGACACCAAAGAGGCGGTAGAAGTCGTTGCGGTACCACTCGAAAGACCATGTGAGGCCCGTGAGCGCCATGGCCAAGAGTAGCAGCGTGGCGTAGATGCCACCTGCAACATGCAGGTCGTACCAGAAGCGGTGCCACCCCTTGCGTAGCGCTATCTGTGTGCGGTTTTTTAGTGCCTTGATGCTCTTGGGTACCCAGATGACGATGCCGCTGAGGATGATGATTACGAACATCAGCGTGCTCACACCCACAATCACCTTGCCCCAGAATATGGCGTTGTTATCCTCGGGGCGCTCGTCCATGAGCCAGCGGTGCAGGCGGAACATCGTGCGGAAGAACTCCAACCTCTCGGGCTGACCCTTCACCTCGCCACTATATTGGTCGACGTATGTCGCCGCGTGCTTAGGCTCCGAGAGCCCCACCTTGTAACATAGCTCCTTGTCGTCGAAGATAGTAACGCCCGTAATGCGCTGCCCCTCGTTGAGCGTGGGCTCCACGCGGCGTAGCAGCTCGTCGATAGGTAGCGGGGCGACACCAACGCGCTCAACACGTTGGTAGTCGCTCTGCACCTGTGCGGTAATCTCCGGCTCGAAGATGAGCATCGCACCGGTGAAGCATGTCACTGCGATGACAATGCCGAAGGGTATGGATAGCCAGATGTGTATCTGCTTGAAAAACTTCCTCATAGCGCGATTATAAAGGCATCATGCGACCTATCGCTCCTATCTGCGTAGCCTCGACCGTAAGACCCTTTGTCGCCACGGCCGTGTTGTTGTCGATGACATATACCGCGGGGTAGCCCTCCGTCGTTGTCACGGCAATATATGCCTTGCCGCCCTCGGCATAGGGGGTGTTGCCGAAGCCCGAGATAAGCTCCGCTGCGGGGAGGCCCGTGACCTCCTTGAGCGTGCCTGCCTCGGCATCGAAGATGGCAAGTTGGTTGGCCTTCATCGTCTTCGAGGGTGTGAGGGCGCTGTCGTACATGAGCATCAGGAACTTAGAACCACCTATGGGCCATGTGCGTAGGAAACCACGACCGTTAGATAACGCCTCGATGTTTACGTAGTACGAGGCATCGAACTCCTCCGTGCCCTTGGCGATGCGCACGACACCTGCGGGGAGTGTTGTCTGCTGGCGCTCGTCGCTCATGGTCTTGGCATACGAGGGCGAAAATACGTATATGTTACCATCCTCGGCCTCCCATATCATCTGGTAGTACTGCGACTTGTTGCGGCCACAGGCATAGCTTATCTTGTCGGTGCGAATGAGACGCTTTGTGCTGAGGCTCTCGTCGTCGAAGATTGCCACCCAGCACTCGTTGGGGTACTGAGTCCACTGAAGCTCACCCTCCTTGTATGCTCCCGAGCCCGAACCTCCGGCTTCGGTCTTGACGAGGTCTTCGCAGCCCTCCTTTATCCACTTGCCACCCTCAGCCTTAACGCCATACTGGCTAAGACCCATGGGCACAGCCACGGAGTATATCTTGCCGTCGACCTCCTCGATGCCGGCGAGTGTCACGAACTCACCATTGCCGAGGAAGTTCTCCGCGAGGTAGTGCTCCTCGAGGGTGTTATTCGTGGTGTATGTCTCCGTCTCTACGTCGAGGAGCGATACGAGTATCGACTTCGGCAGGTAGCCGTTCTCATCGGCCCACTCCGTGGGGCCATCGCCCGTAGAGGTGGTCATCACATATTTGTCGTATACGCCCACGGTCGTAAAGCGGCGCACGGCATACTCTGCGGGGCGTGCCGAGAGCGTGTAGTCGCTGTTCATGATGTATGAGCGCGTAGTGCCGGCATTGCCCTGATTGTACGTGAGGCCATAGAGATACTTGTCGCCCCAGAATACCCAGTACGAGGCGCCATCGTTCACAAGGCCGTGCTCCATGCCTATCGTGCCGCCATCGAGCGCCTCGGCCGTAAGCAGAGCGTTTGTCGTGGTGTTCGAGAATGTGCCCTGCGATGCTATAACGTAGGGGCGCTCACCCTCCGGTGTGGGGGCTGTTGTTGTGTTCTTCTCATTCTCACAAGCTACCATGCCAGCAACCAAGGCTACGGCAAGTAGCGACTTAAAAAATAGTCTCTTTCTCATCTTGTTAATGTTTTATGTTGTTTGTACTAATATCGTTGTTATCGTCCTCCGAAGGCTATGCGCACGCGACCATAGAAGGCGCGCCCCGCCTTTTGGAGGCTAAAGTTATCGTATAGTCGCTCGTTTGTTATGTTGCGACACTCCACCGAGAAGTTGTAGCGCCCGCCCTTTATCGAGTAGCTGAGCGTGATGTTATGCGAGAATTGGTCGGGAACCATGTAGTCATCCTTGTTCGAGCCTATGCGCGACGAGTAGTAGTAGAAGCGGTGCATATACTGATTGTCGTAGCTCAGCGTGAGGATGTTACCGCGCCAGATGCAGTCGTGCCACGTGAACGTGATGTCGGCATCGGCAAAGAGGTAGGGTATGTTCGGCATACGATCCCTATACCCGAGGTTGGGCATCGAGGTTGTGCCTATGGCTATGGGCATGTTGTCGCGCACATCCATGTAGGTGAAGTTGCCACCCAGCGACAGCCACTTCGAGAAGGTGTATCGAGCCGTAAGGTTCGCGCCCCAAGTGAGCACCTTGCCGTAGTTTATGTAGCTTGCTGCCGACTTGCCACCACTGAGGTCCACGATGTTGCGTTGTATGTAGTCGTCGGTGTTACGCCATACTACACCCGCTTCGAGGTATAGGCCGTGGTCGTCGTTAGCGCCATAGCGCCCCGAGTAGCTGAGGTTGAAGTTTAGGTTGTCGCTCTTCTCGGGGCGTATGCCTATGTCGCCCATCTCGAGATCCTCGTTGCCGAACATCTCCTCGATGGTAGGCAGTCGGTAGGCGCGCTCGTATGATAACTTCGCCTGAAGCTCGGGGAGGATGAAGAGCGTTCCCGCAGCGCCATAGCCGAAGGCATCCTCGTGGCGTGTTGTACGCACAAACTGTGTGGCATTGGCATCCGTGGCTATCGGGCCGGCAACATCCATGGCGTAGTACTTGGCAAAGAACGAGGCGTTCCAGCGCTTCGAGGGGGCAAGGCGATACTGCGCACCCGTGATGTTCTTCATCGTCTGCTTGTCTATGGCATCACGCTCCGCCTTGTTCGCCAGTAGCGAGGTGTTTGCGCGGTGGAAGGCGTTGAACACATGGTTTAGGGTGAAGGTGTGCGCCTTGCCGAGGCGGTAGTTTAGCGTTGCCGTGGCATTCCAGTTGTCGTTGTCGGAGCGCGTATGCTGGTACGACTGCTCGCCAGGCGAGTTCAGGCGCTTTGTCTCGCCGCGCCAGTTGTATTTATACTGCGCCGTGTCGATGTTGGTCGTCACGTTGCGGTTGTAGTTCGCCGTGAGCGTGAGGTCGAGACCCTCGACAAAGAGGTTGTGGTTTACGTACTCCAGCGAGGGCATCAGCGAGTGGCCACGGCGGTGCTTATCGCCATAGACAATCTCTTGGCGCACGCCCGTCTGTATCTCCTTGTAGAACTGCGAGTAGTTCATCGAGACGACGAGACGGTCTGCCCACTTTTTACCTACGACGCCAAACTTAGCCACGACACTCTCGTTGTGGTATGTATCGTTGAAGCGCTCCACGCTTTCGAGCTTCGTGCGGTCTATGCGTCCCGTGGCGAAGTCCTCGACGGGGGCATCTACCTTGTAGTTGTTGTCGGAGTAGTTCTGAAAGGCGTATACCTCCCACATGAGGCCGTTGTCGAATGTCTGTCCGGCATTTACCGACGAGCGGTGTGTGTTGAACGAGCCGAAGGAGTAGGCGGCATCCATAAACCATGTGCGGCGCGACTTGTTCGTGACGATGTTTACCACGCCACCCAAGGCATCGGCACCAAAGCCCACGGGCACAACACCGCGGTATACCTCTATGCGGTCGGCATAGCCCGCGGGGATGTTGTTGAGCGAGAATGCGGCACCTACACCCTCCTGAGGTACGCCGTCGATGAATATCTTGACATGCTTGCCCGTGAAGCCGTCTACCATGAGCGATAGGTCGGAGCCTACGCCTCCCGACTCCCTGACCTTAAGGCCCGGGGCACGCGATAGTGCATCCGAGATGTTCTTCGTGGTATTCTTCAGTCCGCGCGTGTCTACCGCTACGGCGTTGAATGCCGAGCGGCGCAGTCGTCCTACGCCCGATGCCTCGACTACCACTTGGTCTATGTCTGTCGCCGAGGGCGTTAGTGCGAAATCGACAATGTGATGCTCACCGGCATCGGTGTCGAGCATGCTGCGCTCCTCCGCGTAGCCGAGCATCTGCGCCACAAGCGTGATGTCGCCCGCCACGACATTTAGTCGATAGCGACCCTCAATGTCGGTCGTCGTGCCACGTGTAGTGCCCTCGACAAATACCGTAGTGTAGGGCATGGGCTTACCCTCGCTGTCCTTAACTACGCCTTCGATAAATACCGAGGGACGTGCCTCCGTGGGAGGCTCCGTGGCACTTGCCTCGATGGGCGCGAGTGCCGCTATTATATATATAAGGTATAGCGCAAGGTGCTTAGCTGTGTTTCGTATCTTCATCTTGTTTACGTTTTTCGTATGCAAAGTTACGGCATGCGAAAAAACCGTACAATCGCCAAATGTTGGGAAAGTTACGCTTGCCAATCCCTATAATTAGTTAATTCACAGTATAAATAAGAAGAAGGGCATCATGCCTGACGCCCTTCGGCTCCGTTAGATAGGAGCAAACACCCAATAAAAACTAAAAAGATTCACTTTTAACGTAGGCCTCGCGGCGCTATCACAGCGGCATTGTGGAAGCCTAACTTTCATGGTGCAAAGATGGGGGATTATTTCCTATCCCACAATCGCATAATATAGGGAATTTTACACCCAGCACATCCCATAATATGGGGATTGGTAATTACGATATTTTTTTATACCTTTGCAATTGTAATAAGTTTCTACGATGAATAGACCAGTAGTGGCGACCTTGTCGCCCGATATGAATATCTTTGAGCTTATCGACCGCGAGCCTTCGGTGTTGTCGATATTCTCGCGCCTTAATATAGGCCTCCCCTTTGGCGACATGTCGATAGGGGATATGTGCCGCCGCGATGGTTACTCCGCGGAGCTCTTTCTGATACTATGCTCGATGCATGCCGACATGGGCTACCGCCCCGCCGTGGGCGACCTCCGTGCAGATATGCTCCCCGAGGTTATTGGCTACCTGCGTGCCTCGCACCAATACTACGCCTCGCACATGTTGCCCCACGCCTCGGCACACTTGGAGGATATCCTTGCGCATGCCGACAGCCGCTCGCGCAGAGTTCTGCGTAGCTTCTACGACGACTACACTCGCTATATTGTCGATCACTTCCAAGAGGAGGAGGAGCATATCTTCGCGGTGATAAACAACGCCACGGAGCGCTGCGATGCCGACTTTAGCGTCATCGACACGCCGCATACGGACATCGACGACCGCACGAACGATATCGCCTCGCTCATCACCAAGAGCCTCCCCGAGGCCGTGCCCACGCCGCTGCGCTGCGCCATGCTGAAGGATATATATGCCCTGCGTGACGACCTCAGACGTCATAATAACATCGAGACACACCTCCTTAAGCCGTTAGTGGAGCTATACTTAAAAACCGAAAGACGATGAAACGCTATAGGGTTGCCATAGTTGAGCCGGCAGCTGTCGTTGCCGAGGGTATCGCTGCCATTGTTGGCGGTGAGGGCGATGTTGTAGGCACGGTTTCGACCACAGCGGAGCTTGAGAGCCTGCTGCGTAGCACGGAGGTTGATGTCATCATAGCCTCGGCATCGCTGCACCGCGACCTTGAGGCGTGTGTGGCGATAGACGACATCCCCGTCATCGGCATCCTCACGTCGCTCGTGGAGGATGATGCGCTGCGTAAGTTCGCTGCTACGGCAACGATGTATACCTCTGCGGAGGAGTTGCAACGCCTCGTGCGCCGTGCGGTGGATGCCCCTGCGGAGCATAACTATGCCGAGAGCCACGAGCTGTCGGAGCGTGAGCGCGATGTCCTCATCCTTGTTGCTAAGGGCTTTACCAATAAAGAGATAGCTTCGGAATTAAACATTTCGCCACATACCGTTATCTCGCATCGTAAGAATATCGTACACAAAACGGGCATACGCTCCGTGGCGGGCCTTACGGTATATGCCGTGCTGAACAACCTCATTGATAGCGAGCAGATTTAGAACCCATAAACTAAAGATATGAAGACGGAACTTTGTGCTTATAGCGTTGATGCGTGTCGTGTGGCACAGCGCTTAGGTGTAAATAGGGTGGAGCTATGTGCCTCGCCTGCCGAGGGTGGCGTGACGCCCTCGATTGCAACAATCGAGCGTGTTGCTCAAATCGACAACCTCGACCTCAGCGTGATGATACGCCCGCGTGGTGGCGACTTTCTGTACTCCGACGACGAGTTCGATACCATGCTCCTCGACATCGAGCGCGCACGCGCGGCAGGTGCCACGGGCGTGGTCTTTGGCATCCTCACCGCGGATGGCCGCGTAGATGTGGAGCGCACACGTATGCTCGTTGAGGCATCGAAGGGCCTGGAGACAATCTTTCATCGCGCTGTGGATATGACCGAGTATTACGAGCAGGCGGTTAGGGATATTATCGCCGCGGGATGTACGCGCATCCTCACCTCGGGAGGCTACGACAAGGCTATTGACGGCATAGATAACATACGCCGTGCTGTGGAACTCTCGCGCGGGAGGATTGAGATAATGGCCGGTAGCGGTGTTGTCGCTACGAATGCCCGCGCACTCGCGGATGTGGGTGTCGATGCCCTGCACTTTAGCGCCAAGCGCATGGTGGCGGGAGAGATGAAGTACCGCAATCCGCGTATATCAATGGGTGGCTCGGCGGCTGTCGACGAGTATGCGCTGAGAGTTGTCGACGAGAATGAAGTTAATGAGATACTAAACCTGATAAAACTATGAAACTAAGAATCCTATTATGCCTACTTGCCGGTGTGGCTTGTGGTCTTGCTGTCATCCTTTGGCCTGGTGAGGCGGCATCGCAGCGCGACAAGAAGGGTCTCAACCCCTATGAGGCCGAGCTTGAGAGTGTTATTGCGGAGTCGGAGCGTGGCGAGGCTCTTCGTGAGCTTATGGCTGCAACTCCGGATAATCAGAAGGTGGCCATGTCGTACCTCCTTATCAACATGCCGGCGTTTGACCGCGAGGGTATGGACTTGGAACTATTGAGGGAGAATGTCGAGTATGCAACGCTCGCGCGCGAGAAGTATAGCTGGGCAAAGGCGCTTCCGGAGGATGTATACCTTAACGATGTGCTTCCGTACTACGTTGTTGACGAGGTGCGCGACCCCTGGCGTAAGGAGCTCTACGAGTTGTTCTCGCCGGCGGTAGATACGTGCAAGACGATGTACGATGCCGTGTGTGCTGTGAATGCAAACATCCCGCGCCTTACGGGTGTAGACTATAACACCAAGCGCGAGAAGACCAACCAGAGCCCCCGCGAGTCTATGCGTCAGGGCATGGCCTCATGCACGGGACTATCAATACTGCTTGTTGATGCCTACCGCGCTGTGGGTATCCCCGCGCGCTTTGTGGGCACAGCCTCGTGGCACGACAACCGTGGCAATCATAGCTGGACGGAGGTATGGCTCGATGGCGCGTGGAGAGTTACAGAGTACTACTTCCCCTCGAAGCTCGACCACCTGTGGTTTATGCCCGATGCCTCGAAGGCTACGGCCGACGACCGTACATACGCCATCTACGCTACGCGCTTCGGCAAGGCTGACGATTGGTTCCCTATGGTGTGGGCCGATGGTACGGGCGAGGGCCCCGTGGAGGAGTTGCCTAAGTGGGTAGGTGCCGAGAATGTCACGGCACACTACCAGGAGCTCGCCTACGAACAGTATACACGCCACATGGAGGCGGGCACACATACCTTTATCCGCATCGCAGGATATAAGGATGCAGCGCATACGGAACACTCGGACGACCGCGTGGCTATGGGTGTGGACATCTTCCACGGCACGGAGCAGATGGGCGGTGGCCTTACGGCAGGCCCTCTGCGCGATATGAACGATATGTTCTCGGTGCTTGTCGAGAAGAACCGCGACTACGAGTTGCGATACTATAACGATGCGGGCGAACTTAAGCGCCAGAGCGTGTCGCTTGGCGAGGAGCCCGTTACCGTAAGTATTTTTCTTAACGAGTAGCCTGCGATAAATATATGCTAAGGGGGCCTTGAGGCCTCCTTTTTTTGTGCCCTTATATTATATATATAGGTATGAGGGGCGGTTTTACAAAAAAATGATAAATTTTGAAAAATTTTTAAGAAATAATTTGGAGAATAGAAAATAAGCGCTACCTTTGCACCCGCAATCAAGAGATACAGGATGTCGAATGGTTGCGAAAAGGTTCTTAGAAAAAGTTTTTTGAAAAAAAGTTTCCAAAATATTTGGTGGTTTCAAAAAGATGACTTATCTTTGCACCCGCTTTCGCCTCTAAAACGGCGAGTAGCGAAAAAGGTTCTTAGAAAAGTTTTTTGAAAAAAGTTCATCAAAAATTTGGTGGTTCAAAAAATTTGCTTTACCTTTGCACCACTTTCCGCTCTGAAAAATTGAGCGGGGTGGTTTGAAAATGGTTCTTTGATTTACTGGTTTTATATTGAGAGAAAAGTGTAGTATTTATCTGTCAATTTCCTTTTAGGAAAATGAAATAGTCAGGACTCTAACAAAACATTTTATTTTTTACAATGGAGAGTTTGATCCTGGCTCAGGATGAACGCTAGCGGCAGGCTTAACACATGCAAGTCGAGGGGCAGCATAAACATTGCTTGCAATG
>JAFTNV010000026.1 GCA_017451685.1 Alistipes sp. | reverse complement strand
GATACAACGCTCGGCGAATTTCGAGGCGATGGGCTGTACTTAGGCGTACTGCCCATTGACGAGATAATTCGTTAGCGGAAGTAGATGCGCCATTATCACAACAAAGAACGACAAAATACACTTTTTATTCACTCTCTTTTGTTTATGGCGTTATCGTACTACTTCGTAACGCTCTCCAAGCGCTTCATCATCACGAACATGAAGAGAGCCGAGAGCAAGCAGAGAACGATAAATACTGTCCATACCGACCACAAGGGAAGGCCTGCCCAGAGGAAGCCACCAACAGCTACAAGCATGTTACCGATAGCCGTGGCAACGAACCAGCCACCCATCATAAGACCCTTGAGCTTCGGAGGTGCCACCTTCGACACAAACGAGATACCCATGGGCGAGAGCAAAAGCTCAGCAAACGTAAGGATGAGGTACGTGAAGATCAACCAGTAGGGCGATGTGCGTGTCTCCTCCTTAGTGTCAGCCTTGATAGCAGCAAGCGTAGCCTCTGCCTCCGCAACAGCAGCATTATCCTCAGCCACGGGAGCAGCCTCCGCGAGGACTACCTCCTCCACTACGGGAGCCTCAACAACTGCTGCCTCCTCCACTACGGGAGCCTCCTCAACAACTGCGGGCTCCTCAACAGCTACCTCCTCGATAACGGGAGCCTGAGCCTTAAGGATTACAACGCTCGCATTGTATACATCGGTAAAAATAGGACGTGTCTTCTCAGTGAGCTTACCCATAAAGTCGGTAGCAGGCTTAACCTCAGCGCCAAGCTCCTTATCCTCCTTCATAGCCTCGAGATCCTCGGCCGTAGCTGCCACGTTGTAATAATCTGCGGCGAACTTCTCGGCCTTCTGAACAGCGATAGCACGCTGCTGGTCGTTAGGCGTATTCAAGCCGTCAGAGCCAATAGCCATGATAACGAAGCCGATAGCGGCAACCAACATACCGTATGCAATCTTACGGGGTGCTGAGGGCTCCTTACCCTTCTTTGCCAACGAGCCGAAGATAGCCATCGACACGGGAGTCAACGCCACAACGTAGAAGGGGTTAAACTGCTGGAAGATAGGCGCTGCAACAGCGACCTCGGCAGTAGCCTCAACGCCCATAGCGCGGTATACGAGGAATGCCAAAACGCCCGATGCCAAGATACCCGAGAAAAGCTTACCCTTAGCGCTATCGCTCTGGAAGATAGAGAACGTAGCATATACGGCAACGATGATAAGCGCGAGGTTCCATACGTCGAACAACATAGTGTCGAAGCCGAAGGCTGTAGTCTGGGTGAACTCGTCAGCGAAGTATGTGAGCGTCAAACCGTTCTGGTGGAACGCCATCCAGAAGAAGATAACGACAGCAAATACAAGGCAGAGAGCCACGATGCGCTGCTTCGTCTGCTCGGGAGTGAGGTTATCCTCAACAACGGCAGCCTCGCCCTTCTTCTTGCCACCCTCAACATGACGGAACGTGAAGCGGAAGGCGTAGTAGATAAGGATTGAGAGAATCAACGCTGCGCAAGCAACCATGAACGAGAAATGGTAAGCGTCGTTAGAGCTATAGCCAAGCGACTCCTCAGCCCAACGCTTGATACCCACGGCGGTGGTAGGTGCGAACAACGAACCTACGTTGATAGCCATGTAGAAGAGCGAGAAGCCCGAGTCACGCTTATCGGCATACTTGGGGTCGTCGTAGAGGTTACCAACCATAACCTGAAGGTTACCCTTGAACAAACCGGTACCCAAGCTGATGAGCACCAACGCTGCCATCATGGCAATCATGGCGATAAGGTCGCCACCCAAGGGGAACGACAGCAACATATAACCGGCAAACATTACCGAGATACCGATAGTCACCATCTTACCGAAGCCGAACTTATCGGCAAGGATACCTCCTACAAGCGGCATGAAGTATACCAAGCCGAGGAATGTAGAGTAGATAGCACCGGCAGTACCTGCCTCAAGACCGAAGTTCTCGCGAAGGAAGAGCGCGAACACGGCCAACATGGTGTAGTAACCAAAGCGCTCACCTGTGTTGGCGAGAGCCAAGGCATACAGACCTTTAGGATGTCCTTTGAACATAAATCAGAGTTTTAAGTTAATATATAAATTTGTTTTGTTATTCAAATAACACTTCACAACGGGCAAAGATACGAAGATTTTTTGTATCTTTGCTAAAAATAAACCAAAAAAAGTATGGAAGAGCAGAAATATAGACTCGCAATGGTTGCGGAGGATGAGTGGTTACAGCCCGTGGAGGAGGAGATAAACCGTCGCTACGACATGTATATCAACAGCTTGGGTAACATCGAGCGTGCCGCAGGGTCGATTGTCGACTATGCCAACGGACATCGTTACTTCGGCTGGCAGAGGGACGAGGCGATGCGCGGATGGTGGTTTAGAGAGTGGCTCCCCGAGGCTAAGGATGTATACATCTTTGGCGACTTCAACGCGTGGCAGCGCACAGAGTTACGCCTCGACCGCAATCGCGAGGGTGTGTGGAGCATATTCCTTCCCGATGCAATGTATGGCGCAAGGCTCACCGACGGCTCGCTCTACAAGATACACGTTCACGGCCACAACGGCTGGCGCGACCGCATACCGGCCTACGCCAAGCGCGTAGTGCAGGACGACGCCACGAAGAACTACACGGCACAGTTTGTCGTCGACAAACCCTACGATTGGAAGCACGACGACTTCCGCGCACCGAAGGTGGGTGAGTTGCTTATCTACGAGGCTCACGTAGGCATGGCCGAGGAGCGCGAGGGTGTGGGCACCTACGCCGAGTTCCGCGACAATGTCCTGCCGCGCATCAAGGAGGCGGGATACAACGCCGTGCAGCTCATGGCCATAGCCGAGCACCCCTACTACGGCTCGTTTGGCTACCACGTGTCGAGCTTCTTTGCCCCCTCGTCGCGCTTCGGCACCGCCGAGGAGCTACGCTCGCTCGTAGACCGCGCCCACGAGCTCGGCATAGCCGTGATTATGGACTTGGTACACGCCCACTACGTTAAGAACTTCGACGAGGGCATCAACGAGCTCGACGGCTCGAAGCACCACTACTCGAAGGAGGGCGGTGCCGGCTATCAGCAGTATTGGGACTCGATGATATTCGACTACGGCAAGCGCGAGGTTGAGCACTTCCTGCTATCAAACGTGAAGTACTGGATCGAGGAGTTTCACTTCGACGGCTACCGCTTCGATGGCGTGACGTCGATGCTCTACCACCACCACGGATATGTGGAGTTCGACTGTCGCGAGCGCTTCTTCGACGAGGGTGTCAACCGCGATGCCATCGTCTACCTCACGTTGGCCAATAAGCTCATCCACGACCTACGCCCCGATGCCATAACCATCGCTGAGGATGTCAGCGGCATGCCGGGCTCGTGCGTGAAACCCGAGGAGGGTGGCATGGGCTTCGACTACCGCTTAGGCATGGCCATACCCGACTACTGGATTAAGATACTCAAGGAGCGAAGCGACGACGACTGGAACATCTGGGAGATGTGGTCGGTGATGACCAACCGTCTGCCATCGGTCAAGACGGTGGCCTACGCCGAGTCGCACGACCAGGCGCTCGTGGGCGACAAGACCCTCGCCTTCCGCCTTATGGACAAGGAGATGTACTTCGCCATGAACCGCGCCTCGGAGAACCTCATTATCGACCGTGGCATGGCGCTACATAAGCTCATACGCCTCTTTACCATCACCACGGGTGGCGAGGCCTACCTCAACTTCATGGGCAACGAGTTCGGCCACCCCGAGTGGATAGACTTCCCGCGCGAGGGCAACGGCTGGTCGTATAAGCATGCACGCCGTCAGTGGTCGTTGGCCGAGAACGGCTTCCTGCGCTACTCGTATCTTGCCGCCTTCGATAAGGCGATGATTGAGGTCGTTAAGGAGTATGGTGTCCTTGGCGACGGCTACCCCTACAACCACATGATGGACGAGCAGAATAAGACGATGGTATACTCGCATAAGGGGCTCCTGTTTGTCATCAACTGGCACCCCACGGCATCCATCCCCAATTACCGCCTCAACGTGCCATGGCCGGGTAAGTATACCGTGCTCTTCTCGTCGGACGAGGAGCGCTTCGGTGGCCACAGCCGCGCTGACATCGGTGGCGAGCACTTCACCACAACACATAAGGCCGAGGATGGCACCGAGTACTACACGATAGAGATATACAACACCTCGCGCACGGGCGTAGTCCTAAGGTGGGAGGAGTAACGCAACCACTAACGAAGAGGCCTATACTATGTTTTTCAGGATGGTAGCATCAATATTTGCAGCGGCAATCATGGTCGCAGCATGTGGCAATAACACCACGACAAGCAACGAGGATAAGGAGGTCGCCGCGGTGGAGATACCCACCCCCGCGGTCATTACGGAGGAGCCCACGGGCGACAGCACGAAGGCCGACAATATCGTCATCTCGAAGCAGACGATGACCCTGCGCCTCTACGACAGCGACGGGGCGCTGATATGCACATTCCCCGTGGCTACGGGCAAGCATGCGGGCAACAAACAACGCCCGGGCGACATGAAGACCCCCGAGGGTGAGTTCACCGTCGAGGAGGTTGTCCCCGCAGCGCACTGGACACACGACTTTGGCGACGGCAAGGGTGTTATCGAGGGTTGCTACGGCAACTGGTTTATACGCCTCAAGACACCGCCACATCGTGGCATCGGCATCCACGGCACGCACGACCCCGCCTCTATCGGCACACGTGCCACGGAGGGATGCATACGCCTGGAGAACAACGACCTGGACAGTCTTAAGCCCATGGTGCATGCCGGCATGAGGGTGACTATCGAGGCGGGCGATGCCGACCTGCGCGCCGATGGGCGTGAGATAGCCTCGGCCACACACACCGAGCCTACGCCCGTAGTGTCGAGCATGCCCGAGGTTACAGCCCCCGCAGAGGGCGCAACACCCATAGTAGAGGCACCCGCATCGAGCGACGATGACGATGCCGTATGGCATACGGTCGTCGATGGCGACCTTGTGGGTCGTATCGCCAAGCGTTACGGCACAACCTCGGCAAAGATTGCAGAGTTAAACCCCGACATAAATATCGACCGCATAGCTATCGGCCAGCGCATAAAGGTTAGGGACGATGGCAACGCACACGTAACCGAAAACACATCGACGGAGAGCCCCGCGCCCGCGCCCACCACGGAGGGTGGCGACGAGGTGTGGCATACGGTCGTGGATGGCGACCTCGTAGGCCGCATCGCCAAGCAATATGGCACAACCTCGGCAAAGATTGCAGAGCTAAACCCCGACATAAATATCGACCGTATCTCCATAGGCCAGCGCATACGTGTGAAGTAGGAGACATGAAACGACTGTTGTATATCACAATACTAATCCCGCTGCTATTCTCATGCTCGACATCAAACGATGTTGAGCAGATGTTAGATGTAGCGGAAGGCATGATGGTCGAGCGCCCCGACTCGTCGTTGGTCATCCTTGATGGTATAGCTATCGACGATATAGGCTCACGTCGTCTGCGCGCCAAGTATGCTCTACTGCTAACCCAGGCCAAGGATAAGAACTATATCGACGAGACGGATGCTACGCTAATAAACGAGGCCGTAGAGTACTACGAAGAGTCCGACAACGTACGATACAAATTCCTATCACACTACTACCATGGGCGAATATTGTTCAATAAAGGAGATTATACTCATGCCATAATAGCATACACCCAAGCCGAGGAGCTGCTCAGCAAATTAAACGACAACTACTTGGCAGGACTGTTGTACTCGGAGATAGGCAATATATATAGTCTATTCTACGATTACAACAAATGGCTAATAGCTGCCCAACAGGCGTATGACCATTATTCGCAAACAGATTTAGAGTATCACAAAGCATACGCATTGCATAATATTGGTCTGGCCTATTTGAATCTCGATGAGTCAGAGAAAGCAGAGGAGTATATCAACCACGCTCTACAGTCGGCTGTCGAGTTGGATGATAAACAACTCGTGGCTACTTGTTATGAAAATCTTACCGTCCTCTACGATATGGTGGGAGATTATGAACGCTGCGGCAATATAATTAACATAACGCAAGACAAAGCTAACCAACCGACCTCCTCTGGATATTTCAGCGCTGTCGCCAACTACTATGCTGGAATAAACGACTACAAACGAGCTGAGGTTTATTTGAATAGAGCATGGAACGCAGCTACAGATATAAATGATTCCATTAACATGTATTTTCAATCAGCAAATACGCTGAAGCTCATGGGGCAAACTGACAAAGCCTTACAATACATCGATAAGGGACTACATATCCAAAAGAAACAACTACACAGCGCGATACAACAACCAATAGTTTCTGCGCAAAAGGAATATTTCCATAATCAGTCTAAACTTAATTCGTACCGACTCAAGAAGAATACTCAGATTTACGTTTCACTGTTCGTTGTCGCCCTATTATGTATAGTTGTTATAGTAATGTACGCAAGACATCGCGTTATATCAAAAGATCTTGAGATTAGCAAATATATGGATTTAGCCACCGAACTGCAGCACGCTATCCAAGATAAGGAGCAACACATATCGGAGATTTCCAAACATATATCTATGCAAGAGGAGGCGCACACCTCCCTGATTAGGGAGATGCACAGCCAAGTGGCAGACCTATTCCACAAGCAGTATAAATTGTTGGATAGGCTCAGTAATACATACTACGAGACTCATGGAATTAGTCGCGAAAAGGATAGTATCTATGAGCAAGTGAGAATAGAGATAAACAAATTCGCCAACGACAAGGGAACATTAGTACAGTTGGAGAAGATTGTAAATCAATATAAGCGCAATGCTATAAATCTGGTGCGCACCGAGATTCCCAATATATCGCCACGCGATATTAAGCTACTATGCTTTATCTATGCAGGATTCTCTGCTAAAAGCATAAGTATCTTTATGGGCGAGACTACAGGCAATATCCTTACACGCAAGTACCGCTTGCGTAACAAAATCTCGAGCCGTAATACCCCTAACGCCCAAATTATACTCGAAGAGATGCCCTAAGCCTTGAATTTTTTATCACATTGGCGCAATTCCGAGGGGGGGGGGTAATTCGCTGATATTCAACATATTATTACAATGTAAAAAATAGTGTGATATTTTGAAATATTGCGCTATTTGTATTTTATTAATATTCAATACATTACACGAGCGACATGTGATGCACTTTTGAGAAAAAAGATGATATTATCTAAGATACTCATACTATATTTGTGCTATAAACCAAAACCTAATAGATTATGAGAAAAATTACCATTCTACTTCTTTCAATTCTATGCGTTACTTTTGGAGCGTATTCATTAGGAGATACCCCAACTGCACAAAAAGCAATACCAATAACCTTAAAAGGGAAAAAACTAAAACTACCTCGCACTGGCGACTTGACAACAACGGTTGAGTGCTACTATTATGATGGCAGAGTATACGTAGATTTCTATGCACCTGTAGAGGATGTTGAGATATCTGTAACCAGCATCTACACCGGCGAGCAGTACGATACGTTTGCTTCGGGCATGGGTCAGTATTTCTATGTTGACGTTCCAACCACATCGGGACAATATTACGTAGAGATAGAGAGTGACTCCGCAACGTGGTGTGGAGAGTATTACTTATAAGTAACTCTAATGTGTAATGACCCACAGCGCGCTCGTGTGCGCTGTGGGTATAAAAACAAACCTAAACTATTAAATATATAGAAAAACACTACAATAACAAGCAATAGAAAAGTATAATAAGCCCATGCAAATGAAAATATGGGCTATATGTTCAGATATAGACGTCCACTGTTTGTCGATTCAGAAAGAACCAATAATCCACAATATACGACAGATAAAGCAGCTGGAGGCGTGCTACTGTGCGCGATTCTTGATTAGCTGTGCTATTTGCCGTATATCCGTTGGTTCCGGACTGAATCGAATGTGTACACGAATTAGGCTTCGCGCATTACTTGGATAATATTTAACTATCAAAAATAATGCGACAATGAATAGACCCTATCACTCATCGACCTACACCCCCGAAGCATTACGCTCACAGAAATTTATAATAGGCGAACTATATCTATTTCATCCCGAAAAGAAACATTGCCCCGCGCACGATAGCCTCTGGGGGATATATAACTCAATAGATAGCGGTAAGATAAATCTTGAGAGTTCCTCTCTCGATTTGCGAAACTTCTCAAAATGGCACTCTCTCCCATCAAAATATAAGTACTCCAGGCGTGCAACACGCACAGAGTTACGCGACTATATGTACAACTTAGGCCATGTAGATAAATGAAGACAGCTATATTATAACCTATTAAACCAATCAAACCATGAAAAATTTATACTTATACCTAATTGTAATAATTACTCTTACATGTTCATGCGTTAAGCAGACAGAGCCAACTACAAGTCAAAATACGATAGATGTTCAGGGTCAGGATGGCGTTGAGTACCTCGAAACATCATTATCTTTTGAGAATGCTATTGGAAATGCAAATTTTATATTTAGCAATACCGAAGGTGTCGCCAATAAAACACGCCGTATTAGCAAGGTAGATTTGCTAACATCTGCAGACCTAACATCAGCAGTGGCGACACGCTCAAAGGACAGTAATGGAGTAAAAGAAAGCCCTCTTGCGTATGTTGTAAATTATGCTGATAATCAAGGTTATGCCATTCTTGCAGCTGATGAGCAACTACCTCCTATTATTGCAATCGGTGATAACGGCACATTCTCTACCAAAGAGTTCTTACAATATATTAGCGGTGAAATATCCACTCGCACCAGTGAGGAGATAACCCCTGCACAAGAGATGCAATATACCATGGTAAACAATGCGCTTACAATAACCGGATTAACCCCAACAATTCCTTCTGGCTCAATACAGCAAACGGGGGTTGATACAACAATGTTAGTCAAGTGTCATCCACTTATTCCAGTAAAATGGGGTCAGTATAGCCCATACAATATGTATTCACCTATACAGAATGGCATTGTCTGTGTTGCGGGTTGTGTCCCTGTGGCAGGAGCTCAAACATTAGCATCATTATGCTATCGTCATAATTTTAGACCAGATATAGAGATAAATTCGGAGTATGAGGTTGATTGGTATGCGATTAATAGACTTATATATGCTGATACGGTCAAATATAACAGTGGACAAATTACACCGGGCTCACGAGCGGTTGCAACACTCATTCGGGCAATTGGGAAAGAGGCAAATGCTACATATTCTACCTCTTCGACAGGTACTCCAGTTGATAGTATAATGTACGTGTATAACAAAATTGGCTTATCAAATGTAAGAAGAATGTATAATAGTAGTAGTAATGCAATAGATTCATTATTCTTGATGATTGTTGACAAGAATTATCCTGTTGATTGTTGTGCCACGAGAGAAGATAATGAAAGTAAATATACGCATTATTTTAATATTGACGGATGGTTGAGGTTGCAGTATACTCTCAATGTCGTTACTGGTGCCCTTGGGAGTTCGTCACTTAGAGTAGATAATGTTCAGCATAAGTTGGACCTTGTACATGTTAATTTTGGTTGGGATGGAGAAGGTGATGGATATTATTTGCCTGGTGCATTTGATGTCGCATCTGATAAATTTGATGAATTTCGCGAAGAAAATGATTTAGATTCAAATATGGAACGAAACTATAATCTCAATGTTTCGTATATTGTATATGAACTATAACCATGGCTAATAGTATGTAATTAGGAAAATATTTCTTATCTTTGTGAAAAGAGAGTTATACAAACATTAAAAATTTACGACTATGAAAAGAATACTTATTGGTGTGTTCATCATACCGCTGATGATGTTCGCAGCGTGCGAGAAGGCTAATAACGACGGCGTTAAGCCTAACGAGGATAGCAAGCCAAATGAAGAAGTTAAGCCCGTTGTGGATGAAAAGCTGGCTGCTGCTACCGCAGCGATGGCGGAGTATATCGACGGTGGTAGCGAGTTCGCCCCCGAGGATATAGAGTGGCATAAATACTGGTATCTCGATGCAAAGATGGAATACGATGCCAACTTCGAGAGTGTCACGAAGATTGTTTCCGAGATTGGCGGTGAGCCGTGGCAGGAGGAGCTGGAGACGGTGGTGTACATCACAAACGACATGGTACAGCGCTTTGCACTATTGGAGAACAACGAGCTTGATGTTGCACAGCAGGGAACGCTGGAGTTTTACCCGCGCATGGCGACTCTCTTTGTAGATATGGAGGCACAGAACGGCTACGATGTGGTTGCTCTTGAGGCTAAGCTATTGGCATATACCAACGACTACTTCGTCATCGAGTGGCATGATGAAGGCATCAACCTTCGAGCCTTGTTCAAGAGAACAAACCATCAAATGATGCAGTTGAAGGAGGCTGAGCTAAGGTTCGGCACTCTCTTGGAGAGTGTCAGCCCGCTCGATAAGTCGCGCGTTGAGGAGCTTATCGTCGGCAAATGGCTGGGTAGCACGATGCTCCAGTATGATAGCGCCGATTATGCCAGCATCATCGGAGTGTACGCGCTCTTCGGCGAGCATGATTGGACTCCCTTCCCTCCTGGCTTTGGCGGTCCTTATATCTTCAGTGCTGATGGCACGATGACATATAGTTTCGAGATGGAGAACCCTCCATTTGAGGAGGTTACGCACACCTATACGTGGAGCTACGACAGCCAGAAGAATGATCTTGTCGTTGTAGACGAGAATGGCAAAAGCGTGTCACACTCGCTGATTGCGGTAGACGACAACTGGCTTATATGGGACTTCGAGGAGGTATATCTTGGTCATGATGAGACAGAATATATACGACAGGCTTTCGCACGAAGGGAGTAAATAGCCGTAAGCGAGGTTTGAGTAGCGAGTAGACATAGGTGGATTTGTCACGAACAAATTGCCAATTATGCGAGTGGCGCGTTGGGCGTCACTCGCATACTTTTTTCGTGTTTCAGAAGAATCGACCAAAGAAAACCGCGAAAACTATAAAACTTTTTTTGTTTTTTGAGTTTTCTGCGCTATATTTGCACCGTGAAAATATACGTATAGAGATGGCAAACAGGGAGGATATCATTAAGTACACATCGAAGATGTTCATCGAGCAGGGCATCAAGGCGGTGCGCATGGATGACATCGCGCAGGAGCTAAGCATCTCGAAGCGAACACTCTACGAACTCTTTGGCGACAAGGAGGAGCTTATCTACCAGAGCATACGCCACTACTCCGAGACCTCACGCGAGCGCCGCATGGAGGAGATTGCCGATGTGGATAACTCGCTCGAAGTGATGATGCTCAGTCTACGCGGAATGATGGATGCTGCGCCAATAGCCGGCCGCATGCGCCGCAACATGCGTCGCTTCTACCCCTCGGTATACAGCCGCTTGGAGCACGACGTGCAGTCGAAGTCGTACAACGACCTCGAAAAGTGGATGGACAACTGTGTAGCAAATGGTTACTTCGAACCTAATATAAATAAGGAGTATGCCATAAAGTTGCTGCACAACTCCGTACATGGCATGCTCATAAACACGCTACACGAGGAGGCACCGTCGGACGAACTCATTGCCATGATGTACTACGCTCTGCTCATATTCATACGCGGGCTATGCACCGAAAAGGGTAAAATAGCATTCGACTCTTACAAAACGAAATATTTCGATAATATTTAGGTCTGCGGTACGTTATAGTATAGTTAGTGCAACAAGCAATCAGCGAGATAAAACAAATAAACAAAATAATAGGATGAAAAGGATTTTAATGATGATGTGTATGGGTCTTGCCTCGCTTGGCGTGGCAGAGGCTCAGGTGCAGCTCACGCTCGACAAGGCGATAGAGATTGCACTCAACGACAACCCCACCGTCAAGGTGGCCGACTTGGAGGTCGAGCGTTACGACTATGTCTACAAGCAGGCAGCATCGACACTCTACCCGCAGATTGAAGCCTCGGGACAGTACGCCTTGGCTATTCGCCGTCAGGAGATGACCGAGGGCTTCTCGTTTGGTGGTAAGAACACGTTCAACGTGTCGGGTAACGTATCGCTACCCCTCTTTGTACCCTCGGTATACCGCCAGATGAAGATGACACGCACGCAGATGGCTACGGCCGTGGAGAGCGCACGTGCCAACCGCATAGACCTCATCGCTGCGGTACGCTCGGCATACTACAACGTGCTCCTCGCGGAGCAGTCGCTCGAGGTGCTAAACGAGGCTGTAGCGACAACACAGCGCGTGGTAGACAACACCAAGGATCTCTACGACAACGGTCTTGCCTCGGAGTACGACTACCTCACAGCGCAGGTGCAGCTCTCAAACCTCAAGCCTCAGGTGCTGCAGGCAGAGACCGCCATCGACATCACCAAGCTACAGCTCAAGATGTACCTCTCGTTGCCCGAGGATCTCGAGATAGAGGTTAGCGGCACGCTCGACGACTTCCGCACCGAGGTGCTCCTTGGCGAGGACTACTCGACAGATATTGCCGAGAACACCACGCTTAAGACCTTAGACCTCCAGCGCGAACTGTTGGAGCATCAGGAGAAGCTTATCCAGACTACGCGCATGCCCTCGTTGGTAGCCTTTGGCTCAATATCGTACATCGGTCAGGAGCGTATCGACCTCAGCGGTCTTATGGGTGGCGCCATGGGAGGCACACGTGCCGCTGCCGAGAGCCAGTCGAAGTTCTGGTGGCAGTACCCTATATCTGTAGGTGCACAGATTTCGATACCCATCTTCTCGGGATTGAAGAAGACAAACCAGCTCCGCGAGGTGCGCAACCAGATGGCACAGCTCGACCTTCAGCGCTCATACGCCGAGGAGGGCATACGCCTACAGGTGCAGGCCTCGATAAACACGCTGCTCACGGCACGCGAGACGATGCTTGCCAACGAGCTCACGGTGGAGCAGGCAGAGAAGGCATACGACATATCGCTCACGCGCTACAACGCCGGTGCGGGAACCATCATCGAGCTTAACACCGCACAGCTGTCGCTCACACAGGCGCAGCTGAGCTACTCGCAGTCGATATACAACTACCTCGCTGCACATGCCGAGTACGAGAAGGCACTTGGCGTGGAGGACGTAACACCCTCAGATGTAGAGTAACACAACGGGATAAAAATTAAAAATACAAATATTATGAAGAAGTACATTATGTTTATCGTTGCAGCGGCCTCATTTGCTGCCTGCAACTCGAACCAGCAGACAGCCACCGAGGAGACTACGACCGAGAGCGCCGTGGCCGTAAAGAGCTGCGTGGCCGAGGTTATGACCATCGACCTCAAGGAGACCTACACCTCGGAGATTCTACCCTACAAGGAGAACGACATCACCCCCGCAGCACAGGGCTTGCACATCGACTATATCAAGTTCGACGTGGGCGACCGCGTGAAGGAGGGCGAGGTTGTTGCCACGCTCAACCGCACGAGCCTCAAGCAGCTCGAGATTAACCTCGCCACCGTAGAGGATAGCTACAACCGCATGAAGCCCGTACACGAGGCAGGCGGCATCTCAGACCAGCAGTTTATCGAGATTGAGAATACCCTCAACCTCCAGAAGGAGATGGTGGCAAACATGCGTAAGAACTCGGAGATTAAGTCGCCCATCTCGGGTGTCGTGACGGCACGTAACTACGAGAATGGTGACCTCTTTGCCGGCATGCCCATACTCCACATCATGCAGATTAACAAGCTCAAGGTTATGGCCAACGTATCGGAACAGTACTACCCCAACGTGAAGGTTGGTCAGCCCGTAGAGATACACGTAGACATCTTCCCCGGCGAGGTATTCGAGGGTAAGGTATCGCGCATAAACCCCTCGTTGGATGCCGCAACACGCACCTTTGGCGTGGAGGTGACAATCCCCAACAGCAACGAGCGTCTGCGCCCCGGCATGTATGCACGCGCGACGTTTAACATGGGTCAGCGCGAGGCCGTCATGATTGACGATATCGCCGTGCAGAAGCAGGCAGGCTCGTCGGAGCGCTTCGTATACGTTATCGAGAATGGCATGGCTAACTATCGTCTCGTAGATGATGGTCGTAAGGTTGCCGACAAAGTGGAGATTCGCAAGGGTCTGAATGCCGGCGAGGAGGTTGCCACAACGTCGTTCGTGCGCCTTATGGATGGCAAGGCTGTAGAGGTGGTTAACGAGTAGCCACACACATCCAATAGTTGTTAATGCAATAAGAAGACTATTTGAGAGATGAAAATTTACGAATCAGCGGTACGAAAACCGATTTCTACCGCGCTAATATTCATAGCGGTCATCGTCTTTGGCTTGTTCTCGGTGAATAAGCTCGGCGTCGACCAGTTCCCCGACATCGAGGTGCCCTACATCAGTGTTATCACTATGTACCCGGGCGGTAATGCCGAGGATATCGAGACCAACATCACCCGTGTGTTGGAGGATCAGCTCAACTCTGTCGATAACCTCGACAAGATTACCTCAAAGTCGTCCGATAACGTATCAATCGTGACGATGGAGTTCGAATACGGATGTGACCTCACGGAGGCGGCAAACGATGTGCGTGATGTTGTGAGCCGCTCGCAGTCACTCCTACCCGACGGTGTGGAGTACCCCACCGTCATGAAGTTCTCGACGTCGATGATGCCTATCATGATGCTATCAATCACGGCGGACGAGAGCTACGCTGCCCTTGCTAAGATTCTCGACGATAGGATGGTAAACGAGCTCAACCGCATCAACGGTATCGGCTCGGTGGCCGTCATCGGTGCTCGTGAGCGCGAGGTGCAGGTGAACGTAGACCCCAAGAAGTTGGAGGCATACGGCCTTACCATCGAGTCGCTTGGTGGTATCATCGCTGCCGAGAATGTCAACATTCCGGCAGGTAGCCTCGACCTTGGCAACCAGACGTTCAACCTCAAGTCGGACTTGGAGTTCGACGACTCGCGTGAGTTGCGCGACATCGTCATCTCGAACATCGGCGGTCGCACCGTGAAGCTCACGGATGTTGCCGAGATACGCGATACGCTGGAGAAGGCGACGATGGACGAGCGCATCAACGGCCGTCAGGGTGTGCGCGTTATCGTGCAAAAGCAGACGGGTGCAAACACCGTGGAGATTATCGAGGATGTGCAGAAGGAGCTCGAAAGAATCATCCCCACGCTTCCGCCCGACTGTAAGGTGGAGACCATCTTCGAGTCGTCGCGCGAGATTAACGACGCTATCAACTCGCTGGCCGAGACTATTATGTTCGCCTTCATCTTTGTGATCTTGGTCGTTATGATCTTCCTCGGACGCTGGCGTGCGACGTTTATCATCTGTCTTACAATCCCGATTTCGCTTATCTGTGCCTTTATATACCTATATGCCGTAGGCTCGACGCTCAACATCATCTCGCTCTCGGCGCTATCTATCGCCATCGGTATGGTTGTGGATGATGCCATTGTGGTGTTGGAGAACATCACCACGCATATCGAGCGAGGCTCGAAGCCTAAGGAGGCGGCTATCTACGCCACAAACGAGGTATGGTTGTCAGTTATCGCCACGACGCTCGTTATCGTAGCTGTGTTTATGCCTCTTACGATGCTCCCGGGCATGTCGGGTATCATGTTTAGAGAGTTGGGCTGGATCGTGACTATCGTTGTCTGCGTATCTACAACCGCAGCTATCACCCTTACGCCTATGTTGTCGGCATATATGCTTAAGCTCGACGGTGGTGAGCATACGTACAAGGGTATTGGTATCATCTATAAGCCTATCGACAAGGCACTGCGTTGGCTCGACCGCGTATATGAGGCATCGCTACGCTTTGTGGTACGCTGGAAGAAGACAACAGTATTAGTTCTTATTGCCATCTTTGCTGTGTCGTTGATGCTTATCCGCCAGGTGCCTACGGAGTTCTTCCCGCCCTCGGATAATGCACGTATCACGATGAGCATCAAGATGCCACAGAACGTACACGTGGACTACACCTCGAAGGTGGCACGACAGATAGACTCTATCATCGCGGAGAAGTACCCCTACATCTTCATGGTGTCTACCTCTGCTGGTGAGAGCTCTTCGGACAACGCCTTCGCAGCGATGCAGACAACGGGCTCGCATATCATCAACTACAATATGCGTATGCCCCGACTCTCGGATATGGAGCGCCCGACAATCTTCGAGATTTCGGATGATTTGCGTAAGGATCTTGCCGCCATTCCCGAGATTCGCGAATTCACCGTATCACCCGGTGGCAGTGGCGGTGGCATGGGCGGTGGTGCAAGTACCGTGAACATCAAGGTGTTTGGTCACAACATGGATAACGCCATGGCTACGGCCAAGGATCTTCAGGCTAAGATGTCGGCATTGAGCACGTTGCGCGATGTTAAGCTCTCGCGTGAGGACTTGCAGCCCGAGTACAACGTGGTCTTCGACCGCGAGAAGCTCGCCTACTACGGCCTCAATAGCGCCACGGCTGCTCAGTTTATCCGTAACCGCATCTATGGCTACGAGTGCTCGAAGTACCGCGAGGATGGCGACGAGTACGACATCGTAGTACGCTACGACGAGCCCTTCCGCGAGAGTATCGAGGAGGTAGAAAATATCATCCTCTACACCTCTATGGGACGTCCTATCAGATTGAAGGAGGTTGCCGAGGTACAGGAGGTATTCTCATCACCCGAGATCGAGCGCGAGAACCGTCAGCGTATCGTTACGGTGGAGAGTACCGTGGGTGCTGATGTAGCCCTTGGCGACGCTGTGGCTGAGGTAAATGCTCTCTTGGCGGACTATACTGCTCCTGCGGGCATCACGCTCGAGCTCGGTGGCTCTATCGAGGATCAGGGCGAGGCCTTCGGCGACATCGGTACGTTGTTGATTCTTATCATCGTGCTCGTATACATCGTGATGGCTACGCAGTTCGAGTCGCTCGTCTACCCCTTCATCATTATGTTTACATTGCCGTTCGCTATGTCGGGTGTATTTATCGCCTTGTGGCTCACAAATACACCGCTGTCGATCATTGCTCTTATCGGTGCCATTATGCTTGTGGGTATCGTTACGAAGAACGGTATCGTGATGGTGGACTATATGAACCTCTTGGTGGAGCGTGGTATGCCCGTAGCGGATGCCGTTATCGCCGGTGGTAAGAGCCGTCTGCGCCCCGTGCTTATGACCTCATTCACTACCGTCCTTGGCATGGTGCCTATGGCTATGGGTATCGGCGAGGGCTCGGAGATATGGCAGCCAATGGGTATCGCGGTTGTCGGCGGTCTGCTTATGTCTACGCTGTTGACGCTCTTCATCGTTCCTGCGCTCTACGCTATGTTGGAGGGCCGCAAGGAGCGTAAGGCAGCACGCAAGGCGCGCTTGTTGGCTCAGCAGGAGGCATTTATCCGCGCACAGAAGCAGAAGGCCTTAGAGGCAAATAACCAATAAACATACGAAACGAAATGAAAGCATTCTTTTTATCATACAACCAGGCGCTCACCGACCGTGTGAATAAGATGTTGGACGACCACGGCGTACGTGGCTTCACACGCTGGGCGCTCACCGAGGGTCGCGGTACGTATACCGGTGAGCCTCACTACGGCACACACGCATGGCCCTCGATGAACACCTCAATCCTTGCCATTGTCGAGGACGAGAAGGTCGAGGCACTGCTCAATGCCGTGCGCGAGATAGACTCAACAACCGAGCAGCAGGGCTCACGCGCCTTCGTGTGGGATATCACACAGGCGATGTAGTTGCAACTACCCTCTCACACCAAAGGTCGGCCAATTCGATTGGTCGGCCTTTGGTGTATTTTAAGAGTCATGAAATGCATATTGGCATATTTATTCATCTACTGCTAAATTTTAAGGCTATTTATGGTAATATTTAAGAAATAAATATTATTTTCGCAGTTGTAAATGACATTAATATTAATACTTTAACCAAACAATTATGAAAACTAACAACTTTTTCAAGTTCTTCTTTATGGCAGTCCTCGCTCTTGGCGTAGCCGTAGGTTGTCAGGAGGATCCCATCGACGATGGCAAGAAGCCCAACGAGGAGCAGCCCGGCGACGAGAATGAGCAGCCTGGCGACGAGAACGAGAAGCCCGGTGACGACGGCCAGCAGACGAAGCCCGAGGTGGATGTTCCCTTCGTTATGGAGGACTTCACCGTTACGCTCACGGCACTTCACTCTGGCGATGTGTGGCTTAACATCGAGCCCGAGAACAAGGAGATGAAGTACTTCTACCAGCTCGTCATCAAGGAGGTTATGCCCGAGACGGACGAGGAGGTCATCACCGCAAACATCGAGTATTTTACAGCCGTTGCCGAGAGTGCCGGCATGACCATCGCACAGCTCCTCAACGAGGCGGCTGTAAATGGTGACAAGGAGTGGCGCTACACAGGCCTCAGCCCCCTCACCGAGTATGTATTCTATGTCTATGGCATTAACGCAGCCGACGGTGCAGCGCTGACGACCGTAAACAAGTTTACGTTCACAACGACAAAGGTCGAGAAGTTGGATTGCGAGTTCGAGATTGTTGAGGGTAGCAACACTACCGCAAACTCATTCTCAGTAACCATCGTTCCCTCGGATGAGACCGTAGGTTACTACTTCGACATCTTCCCCGCAGCAGCATACGAGGAGTACTGCACGAGCGATCCTGCCAACATCCCCGCATTCATCGCAGAGTACATCCCCGCGATTGCATCGGAGAACAGCGTAAGCGTAGCGGAGGCCGTAGGTGCTATCTCTAACTTCGGTTCGCTGGTTGCCGACTTCGACTCGGAGGATGGCATTCAGCCTGCAAGCGACTACTACGTGTTCGCCCTCGGTATCGGCGCTGACGGCACTGCCACGACGGATGCCAAGGTTCTACATATCAAGACGGGTAATCCCCCGATGAACACCTACCAGGTGACCGAGGCCACTATCGAGGATGACCGCGCAACATTCTACGTAGCACCCGCACACAACGAGTCATACGTAGCTCTCTTCGAGCTCCAGGAGTATATGTACGACGAGGAGGGCACCGCACTTACGGACGACGAGATTATCGAGGCTATCCTTGCAGCGCAGGGCAACTATATCACAGACCACATGTACAGCGGCACATCTTCAGTTACGGAGTGCCCCCTTATCCCCAACAAGGATTACTACTGCTTGGTATTCGGTTACTTCGGTGGCGAGGTGACAACACCTCTCACGAAGGTGGCATTTAAGACTAAGGCTGCGGATGCTTCGACATGCGAGTTCTTAATCACACTTGGCACGCCTACAACGACGTCATGTGGCGTATCATTCGACCCCTACATCAAGCCTACACCCCATATCTTCAGCTACATGCCTTACGCCACATTCGAGGAGTATGGTGCTAATGCCGATGCTATCAAGAAGTACAACGACGAGTTTGTCGCTGCCGAGTACCAGAAGTGGGTAGACTCTCACACCTACGCCATGAGCAAGGAGGAGTGGCTATCACGCGCCTTGGAGACTGAGTACAACTCATGGACTATCGATGGCCTCACGCCCAACACCAAGTACTTGGTATACGTTATCGGCATGGTGCCCGACGGCACCTACACTACAGCTCCCGAATACCGCGACTTCACTACGAAGGAGGTAAAAGAGGGCCCGCACGTTAAGGAGATATTGTTCACCACCAATAAGGCTCAGGGCTGGATTCAGGCATGGATATACCTCGATATGGATACCGCTGTGGCAACCATCAGAATGAGCCACATTGTAAATGACGACACCGTCTACAACCTCAGCGACGATGAGCTTCTTAAGTATCTCGTGGAGGAGAAGGATACAACCTTCTACAACGAGGTTACCAACCAGACATACTTCACCATCCACGACAGCAACCTCAAGGAGGGTGACACCGTTTACTACGCCGGTGCTGCATACGATGCTGATGGCAACGCCCGCATCTATCGTGAAACTAAAACGCTCTAATGGTTATGAAGAGATTATCATTTTTGATGCTCTTACTCGCAACACTCGCTCTGCCGTATGCATGCTCTGAGCCGGACGACACCGGCTCAGGCAACGGCACCGAGCAGGGTGGCAACAACGAAGGCGACGAGAACGAAGGCGGCAACAACGAGGGCAACGAGAACGAGGATGGCACCGGAAATGAGGGCGGTGGCGACGAGGTTGCAGCGTTCAAGGTTGGCGACTACTACAAGGTGGGACTTGCCGAGGGTATCGTAGCCTATGTTGACGAGAGTGGCGAGCATGGCTTGCTCGTATCTATCGACGAGACCGTGGCACAGTGGTCTACGGAGCACCACATGCTCACGATTATGGGTGGCGAGTTCTCGATGGAGGATGGCGCCAAGAACTGCGCATACATACGCGAGCAGGAGAACTGGGAGCAGACATACCCCGCCGTGGCGTGGTGTCACAATAAGAATGCCCTGGGTCTCTCGTCGTGGTATCTGCCCGCAGTATACGAGCTCGAGTATATATACAACGGCCGCGAGGCTATAAACGCCACGCTTGAGTCGATGGACGCTACGCTCCTGACGGATGGCGTAAACGATAGCTACTGGTCGTCGACGGAGATGGGCGTAAACAACGCCTATGCCTTCAGCTTCTCTTATGGCGAGATTGCGTCATACGACAACGACAAAATGAACGAGCACCACGTGCGCGCTGTGAGAAAATTCTAAACACACTCAACAATGAAAAGGATATTACATTACGTCGCAATAATTACTGCTGTGGCTATGTTTGCAGCATGTGAGGACAATGCCCCCATTGACGAGCCCACAAACGATGGCACGGAGAATGAGAATCCTGGCGATAATCCCGAAGCTCCCGACAAGGAGGCTCCCACGCTCGAGATAAACGAAAACTTGGTGTCGGTAAGCAACAAGGGTGGCGAGTACGAGATTACATACACGCTCACCAACCCCAACGACACGGATGAGCTCGTGGCTACGTGCGAGGCCAACTGGGTGCACGACTTCGACTACTCGATAGATGGCACGGTGCTCTTCACCGTGGATGCCAACGAGACGACCGAGTCACGCATAGTATACCTAAACCTCGAGTACGGCAAGGCTAAGGATAAGGTTACCATCTCGCAAAGTGGCCTCGGCCAGGAGGAGGTAGTCTACGAGTTCGACATAAAGTACGACATTGATGGCCCATACGTAACGATGAACGTCTCGGCAAAGCCCGAGAGTACGCGCTACTACGCATGGTACATGTCGAAGAAGGGCTTGGATGAGGCCTTGGCACAGTCACCCGGCGTAGATGCTACGATGTATCTCAACAGGGTTGTCGAGGTAGACATGACCTCGGCGATATATCAGGGTAGCTATCAGCAGATGTCCCCCGAGGAGGCTGTGGACAAGATTACCTTCGTGGGCCCCTCGTCGCAGAAGTTCGAGCTTAACGGCGAGACCGACTTCGTGGGCTTCGTATGTCCGGTGAATAAGGTTGGCGATCGCCTTGGAGATGTACACATTAAGGAGTTCCGCACGGGCGCGGTGAAGCCCTCGACAAACGACATCAACATTGTCGTTAACGACACTAACACCGACCGTGTGTCTTATACGGTGAATACCACAAACCAGGATCAGTATGCCGCGATGGTACTCCCCGCAGCAGATGCGGAGGCCATGACCGACGAGCAGCTCCTCGCATGGTTCAACGGACTTGATGTCATCCCCTACCTCCACTTCGGCAACTTCACGACAACGGCCCTTGGCCTTAAGGAGAATAGCGACTACTATATCTTGGCCTTCGGCTACGAGTATGGCATGTTTACAACGGAGGTTAAGCGCGAGAAGGTACACACACTCACCGTAGACACATCTATCAAGGCCGACTTTGTGGTGACGGTAGATAAGGTGACGAACTTCCGCATCAAGGCTACGGTAGATGCCGGCAATGCTACGTGCCTCTATTATGCCGACTGGTGCTATGCCACCGACACGGCCGAGGAGCTTAAGCAGATGATACGCGAGGGTGCCGAGTGGTACATTAACGAGGGTTACTTCACCGACCTTGCTACGGCGATGAAGTCGTACGTAGGATTTAAGGGTGTGAAGCAGTTCGACTTCACGAAGCTCGCCCCCGAGACCGAGTACCGCGTATTTGCCGTAGGTATCGACGAGACAACGGGCGAGTTCAACACCGAGGTGTTCTTCACCGACGTTATCAAGACCCCCGCAAAGCAAGTATCGGAGGCATATATCGAGATTCCCGTGGGTAAGTACTACTACGACTTCGATCTTCAGGAGCTGTACCCCGAGGAGTTTGCTGGTGCTGATGGCTGGGCGGTGCTTCCGTTGGAGGTGACAACGCATGGCGATGTTGCAGAGTACTACTACGACGTATATACAGACGACCTCAGCGACACGACCTACCCCACCGACGAGGAGATAATCCTCGACCTCGAGATTAACGGTAACGCCAACAAGCCTCTCACAATGTCGTACTGCTACTTCGACACGACGCTTACGCTTATCTACTTCTCGAAGGATACGGACGATAACTTCAGCCCCGTGACACGTAAGACATTTACGCTCTCGTCGAAGGGTTACTCTCCGGCCGAGGACTTCGATGCCGAGTATGGCGCAGGTCTTAAGTCGGTAGTATATAAGAGTGCACGCGAACTATAAAAACCGAAATCAGGAATGAAGCTTAGAGTATTACTTTTAGGCGCATTGCTCGCCATGGCTTCTACATCCTGTGTAAGCGATATGGAGGACTCCGAGGTGCAGCGCGAGGCTGCACCCTCGGAGCTTCTTGCCAAGAAGCTTATAGGATGTACTATGGCCGAGCAGCAGCGTGGCAGCATGCTGCTCTACTTGGATGAGGCGACAACAGCGAAGGCCCTTGAGGGTTCTATGAGTGAGGTGGCAGCATCGCTTTTTGAGGATGTGGACATCATCAAGATGGAGCTTGCCATAGGTCAGATGCCGAAGAACGAGAAGCTCGCACGCGAACTCGGTCTTCACCGCTGGTTCTACGTGACCTTCGACAGCAATATTAGCGTGAAGCACGTGATGGAGAAGGCTGTCGTACACCCCGAGGTGTGTGGCGTGCAGTATTGCACCGTGGCAAAGCCGGCATCAAACTGCATAGCGACACCCTTCAGCAACCATGCGGGCGTGACTCGCGCGACGGAGGCTCCCTTCAACGACCAATACTATCAATACCAGTGGAACCTCGAGAATAGAGGCGAGGCTAAGATTGCCACCACAGCGCGCGAGGGTGCCGATGTGAGCGTTAAGGATGCATGGAGACTCACGGCCGGCACACCCGATGTCATCGTGGCGGTATGCGACGGCCCTGTGATGTACACGCACCCCGACCTCGCGGATGTGATGTGGACGAACAACGCCGAGCTCAACGGCACCGATGGTGTCGACGACGACGATAACGGATATGTCGACGACATCTATGGCTACAACTTCTACACCCAAGGTACCTCTATGGGTAAGATCAACTGGGACATAGAGGGTGAGAGTGGCCACGGCACACATGTGGCGGGCATCGTTGCCGCGACGAACAACAATGGCGTGGGCATAAGCTCTATCGCCGGAGGCTCGGGTAAGGGCGATGGCGTGAGAATCATGTCGTGCCAGATATTCGAGGGTGGCTACTCGGCAGAAGTAAAGGATATAGCCCGTGCGCTTACGTATGCTGCCGATAATGGCGCCTGCATCGCGCAGTGCTCGTACGGCTACATGCCTGAGAGCTACGATAGCGACAACGACTATATCAACTCAATGAGCATCGAGCACCGTGCCATCAAGTACTTTGTCAACCCCGAGAACTGTAACCACCCATCGCTTGGCGCCAACCTCGCCATCTTTGCTGCGGGCAATGAGGAGGCCTCGAACTCGGACTACCCGGGAGCATTGCCTATATGTGTGTCGGTGACAGGCTTCGGCCCCGACTTCCTCCCGGGCTACTACACCAACTATGGTCGTGGCTGCAACATCGCAGCCCCGGGTGGCGACTACCTCGCAAATGAGGATGGCTCAAGGTCGTATGCCGAGATACTATCGACGTGCGTCATAAATGGCAAGAGCGACTACGCCTGGATGTCGGGAACATCTATGGCATGCCCCCATGTATCGGGTGTTGCTGCCCTCGGCATATCGTATGCCGGCAAGCTCGGCAAACACTTCTCGGACAACGAGTTCCGCGACATGTTGCTCACCTCGGTAAGCGACATCAACTGCTACCTTGAGGGTACGAAGACGTACAACTATCAGAACCTACCCGCACTTGAGCTCAAGAGCTACTACAAACGTATGGGTACGGGTGCGGTGGATGCTTGGCGCCTACTTATGCAGATTGAGGGCACACCCTCGGTGATGGTGACCACGGGTAAGCAGACAACCGTAGACCTCCGCGAGTACTTCGGTGCCTCGGCTGCCGACCTCACATACTTGGATGTAAGCGTGAGCGACGAGGCTAAGGCCACGCTCGGCATCAACTCGACACCTAAGATTGAGGGTGGCAAGCTCGTCATCAAGTGTAACAAGCGTGGTGCTCATAAGATTACCATCTCGGCAATCGCCGGTGGCGGACAGCTCGGTGGTGGTAATAACATCGGTGGCACGGAGATAAGTCGTGAGGTGTCGATCATCTCGCGAGGTGTAAGTTCAACAAATGGAGGATGGTTCTAATGAGACGACTTATATACGTAATAGTTGCACTCGCCATCGTGGGCATCGCCACGGGGTGCAATAAGGATAAGGATGCAAAGGTCACACTCAAGAAGCAGATTGTAGGCTCATGGCATGGCGTCGCCGAGGATGCTGATACGGAGGTATACGTATCGTTCACGGCCGATGGTGCATACGACCTCTACAAGCGTGTTGGCGAGGGTCGCTTCCGCCTTACGGAGGGTACATGGCAGCTCGAGGGCACGACACTTATGGGCAGCGACAGCGACAATACGGCATGGGGCGATAGCTACACGGTTGCTGTGAGCAAGAATACGATGACGCTCATGGCTCAGAGCGATGCCACTGCGGTATACACTCTCACGCGCGCAGATATTCCCGCCGAGGTCATCGAGCAAGGGGCGCTTAAGAGCGACATGCGCATCATAGGGTCGTGGCACTGCACGGTCGAGGAGCTTGATGCCGAGGTATATGTATCGTTTGGCGAGGATAGCACCTTCGACCTCTACCAGCGTCTTGGCGAGGGTCGCTACCGCCACTATGAGGGCACATGGGCACTCGACATCGACATCCTCACAGGCGTATATGCCGACAACGAGGCGTGGGGCGACAGCTACACCGTAGCATACGCCGACGACGACACGATGACGCTCACGGCGACGATAAGCGGTGAGGTCATGACCTACCTCCGCGAGGATATTCCCACGGAGGTCATCGAGGAGAGTATCGCCACAAGGGCCGACAACGCTCCCGAGCGACCTATACTATAATTGGTTGGGGCTGACTAAAAAGTTGCTTAGCCAGCCCTTGATACCTAAGCCACAAATATTGCCACAAGCGTGCCATTGCTCAGAAGAAGCATATTCGCGGCATCCATCTCGTAGTGTGTGACATGCTCCAACATGTCGTAATAGTCGTTCTCGGCCTCGGCATTAGGACATAGACGACGTGTGGAGCCGAGGTTTTCGATATTTAGGGCACGCGACTCCGTCGTGGTATATGTGGCTGTGAGCCTATTACAATCACCCGCACCCGTCACCGTGCCGTCGGCATGGAACAAGAGCGTAAAACTATCACCCTCAGCTTGTATGTCGCGACCCATAATCTGCACAAGGTGCCAATCGGTACCCACGAGAGGCTTGGCGAGTTTGGCATGCTGGCGACAGTTGCAGCAGCCCACGGCGAGGAGCGTCGCAAATGTGGCTATGACGAAAAATAAAAGCGTGCGTTTCATACTATTTTCTAAATTATCGTTATCTTTGTACTCGCAACAAAGATAATACAAAATAACGAAACGTATTTACTTATTTATAGAATATACCTTAAACTAATACTGAAATGAAAAAAGTTATCGCTTCGCCTTTGGCACCCAAGGCCGTAGGCCCCTACTCGCAGGCTATCGCACATGATGCTACGCTCTACATCTCTGGTCAGCTTCCTATCGACGGCGCTACCGGCAAGATGGCCGAGGGCGTTGAGGCACAGACACGCCAGGCCCTCACCAACCTCGGCTATATCCTCGAGGAGGCTGGCTACACGTTCAACGATGTGGCTAAGACCACTGTGCTTCTTGCCGACATCGCCGACTTCGGGGCTATGAACGCCATATATGCCGAGTTCTTCACCGGCGACAAGCCCGCACGTATATGCTACCAGGTGGCAGCCCTCCCCATGGGTGCGCGCGTGGAGATTGATGCCATAGCCATCAAGTAGTAAGCCCATCCACCAACGACATACCCCTTCCCTTGTCGAAAAGACAAAGGGGAGGGGTACATCTTATATCTGTCCCCTGCAAATTACCCATGTATCAGCAACATATTACGCACCGTAATCGCACGGCCATAATCCTTCTTATCGACGGCTCGGTGTCGATGAAGGCACGCATGCGCATAAACAACTCGCCCATAGCCATGTCGGATGTCGCAGCCATGGTCGCCAACTTCGTCATCGACGAACTCGTGGAGCGTGCCCGACGTAATAATAGGGTGCGCAACTACTACGACATTGCCGCCATAGGCTACTCGGGCGATGGCGTGGTGTCGCTACTCCCGGGAGATGGCGACGGCCTGATATCGGTGGATAGGCTTGTGGAGTATATGCCACAACCCAAGACCTACGTCGTAGAGCAGAAGACCCCCGAGGGTAAGAGTGTCTATGCCCACTTCCTGCTACACCCGTGGGTGGAGCCCAAGGCCAAAGGTTGCACGCCGATGTATGACGCCTTAGTTGCAGTGAAGGATATTGTCGAGGCGTGGTGCAACGACCCCGACAATAGCGACAGCTTCCCGCCCATGGTGCTCCACATCTCGAATGGCGACTGTAGCGATGCCGGCGAGGAGGAGCTCATAGAGATAGCGCGACGTATCACCGATACGCACACGCGCGATGGTAACACGCTCCTTGTAAACCTACACCTATCGCCCACAAACGAGGCGAATGACTTCTGCAACGTCTTCCCCTCGGAGGCTACATTTCACTCCAAAGACCCCGATAGAATCGCACTCTTTAAGATGTCGAGCGTTATACCCAAGAGCCTTGAGCCCGCCATCTACGACATGCTGCACCAGCGCTACCGCGGCCCCTACCGCGCCGTGGCGTTCAACACCTCGGTGTGCGAGATACTATCAATCATAAACATAGGCTCTGCAAGTATCAACGACTTCCGATACTAAGAGCCATGCAACAGTGCCCCTACACCACCTTTGCGAATGCCCTGCGCAACCCCGATGCGCTGCTACGCAGCCTGCGCGATGCTGTCATCGACATAGACACCGCACAGCACACGAAGCACTTTGGCGAGTGTCACGCAACGCTGCAAGGGCGTAGCATAACAATCTACGCCCCAATATCTCCCGAGGCGATGACCCTCGCTACGAATGCCTCCTCAATCATCGGCGCAGCAGGTGGCGACCTCGGTCGCTTCGACATCCTCGCCGAGGAGCTGCTGTGTAGCAACCCTCTGCCACACTATTGCAGCGTTATTGTTGAGGAGCACCCCACAGGCATACCGCTACGCGAGGCACTATATACACACTCGAGGAGCAACCTGCACTACGGCATGAATCTACTCCGCGAGGTGCTTCAGCGCCACGCTGTGAGCCATAACCACCTAACACTGGATAACATCATCGTGGATAGTGCACATGTATGGCATACCACGCATAACTACTACATGAGTCGTGGCACGGGAGGCGACGATGCCATCTTTAGGCGCATAGCATCACTTATCGACGAGCGCGCACTTCCCGACAATATGGAGCTACATGAGGGGTATGCACCATATATGACACTGCGGAGCTACCCTCTTGTGTGCCGTCGTCGCCGCGTGGCTACATCGCGCGGTATAGGCTTCGAGGACGAGACGGGGAGGATGGTTATCGAGGATAGATACTTTCGTGCCACGGACTTTAACGAGAATCGCGCTATTGTTGTCACCCACGAGTATAAGACGGGTATTATTGATAGGGATGGGCGCGACATCATCGCTCCGATATACGACGACATAGAGTACGACACGGAGGATGGCACCGCACGTGTGCGCCTCGGCAACCGCTACGCCATGTTTGACTACGATGGCGAGCAGATAACGGCATGGAGCGAGCGTTGAAAGGTGGAGTTACACAAAAAGTAAGAAGGCTGTCTGCCACCACAAAAAATTTGTTATCAGAAGGGTGCCGAGTGCTACACTCGGCAAAAAAAGCGCGGATGGGCTGTACTAAAGCGTACGGCCCATTCGCACTTTCTTTTGTTAGCGGCAGTAGATGCTGCCTTATCACAACAAATTAATTGATGGGGCGGATGATGTAACCGTATTCGTAGCGGTCGCCGGTGAGGCGATACTGGTCGTGCGGCGACATGCCCCACGAGTTATCGCCACCAAGGCCACGCTGCGCGAGGTCTACGTGAAGCACCACCTCGCGACGAGGCTCGATGTCGGAGTAGTGCATCTGCTTCTTCATGCCAAGGCCCGGGTCAAGATCCTCAGAGCGGTACGGCATGGCGCTAACACTCAGAGGCTGAAGACCCTCAACGCGGATGCCTACGCCCTCAGCATTCGTAAGCTCGAGCCAGCGCACATCGGTCTTATTACCCGACTCCTGCGGACGCACGTAGGTAAAGAGCTGCTCGTCGGTAGACTGGCGATAGATGCCAAGGAGTGACGACTCCTGTCTATCGGCGTAGTTCTCCCACGGGCCACGGCCGTAGAAGGTGAAGTTCTTATAGTCCTGGGGGAATATCATACGCATGCCAAGGCGCATAAGCTCGGGCACAAACTCACCCTTACGCTCCCACACGACCTCGACCTTGAGGGCGCCATCGGCCATGAAGGTATATGTCGTAGTGAAGAGCGACGGTGCATCCACCAACTCGCGGACACTGCGCACCACAACCCTATCCTCGAACTCCTCGACCGACGAGTCGATGATGCGGCCACGGTTTGTACGCCATACGTTTGCTGTGCGCTGCATGCCCTCGCCCCAGTCGTTGTCGGTGGGTGCTCGCCAGAACCACGGCTCCGGGAGCTCGGACATAAGGTTGCGACCATTCGACACGAAACGCTCGAGGCGGCCATTCTTCGTATTGAACAACACGCCCGTATCGCCGACGAAGGCGGCAAGCCAGTTATCCTGCTTCTCGACCTCAATATCGCCCTCGGGCAGCGCCTGCGGGAAGGCATACTCGCCGCTGAGCGACATCTGCTCCATGGCAACATCGTGGCCTGCGGGAATCATCGGGTGCTCCGCAGCCTGCAATGCGTAGACATTAAGCAACACCTCGCCATCCTGCTTCTCGGGCAATGCCACAGCGACATCCACGCTCTTACCCGCAGCACACCTTACATCTGCAATCTCGCCATCCTTGACGACAACACCGTCAGCAAGCACCTCGTAGCGGAAAGCGTACTCCGCGAGGTCGTTATACAGGTGGTCGTTGTATATGCGCACCTTACCCTTCGCGGCATCGACAAGCTCGAAGCGTATATCCTGATACACCTTCTTTACCTCATACAGGCCCGGGTGGGGAACGCGGTTAGGCAGTATGAGGCCGTTGCAGCAGAAGTTCTCGTCGTGGGTATACATCCACGCGCCGAAGTCACCGCCATAGCCCCAGTAGTGACGACCATCGTTACCTACGCCGTCGAGACCCTGGTCTACCCAGTCCCATATAAATCCGCCCTGCATATGCTTGCCGAGCTTCATGATGTCGAAATACTCGCGGAAGTTACCCGTAGAGTTACCCATGGCGTGGGCGAACTCACACATGATATATGGCTTCGTGGGGGCCTCCCATGTGGCATACTTCATCATCTCCTCGACCGAGGGGTACATCGGGCAGATGATGTCGGTATTGGGGCCGCCATAGCCCTGCTCGAACTGCACGAAGCGGCTCTTGTCGCGCTCCTTAATCCAGGCGTAGTTCTCCGTATATACGGGGCCGTCGCTACTCTCGTTACCCATTGACCAGATAATCACCGAGGGGTGGTTCTTGTCGCGCTCGACCATCGAGCGTATGCGGTCGTTGTGCGTGCCCTTCCACTCCTCGCGGTGCGAGGGGTGATACTTCGGATATGACTCGTGGTAGCCCGTGCCACAGCCGTGAGCCTCGATGTTGGCCTCGTCGACAAGCAGTAGTCCATACTCGTCGCAGAGGTCGTACCACTCCGCCGGCTGGGGATAGTGGCTCGTGCGCACGGCGTTGATGTTGAACTTCTTCATAAGCTCTATGTCCTTCAACATGAGTTCGCGCGTGACGACATGTCCCGTTGCGGGGTTATGCTCGTGGATGTTCACGCCGTTAATCATCAGCGGCTTGCCGTTAAGCATAAGCTGCGCATCGCGTATCTCCACCTTGCGGAAGCCCGTGCGACACGACGTAGCCTCAACGACACGACCCTCGGCATCCTTCAACGTGACAACCGTAGTGTAGAGGTTGGGCTTCTCGTAGCTCCATAGCTTCACCTTAGCGATGGTGTGGCTGAAGTCCACATCCACGGATGCATCCTTAGCGACATTCACGCTCCTTGTGCTCTTTGCAACAGCCCTGCCCGCGTTATCGACAAGTTGCAACTCAACGACACCCGCGAAGGCCTCGTCGGCAACATTCTCGATAGTCACCGTAGCGCTATATACACCATTCTTGTAGTTCTTGTCGAGGTCACCAATGGCGAAGATGTCACCCACGCGCACCTCGCGGACACTATATACCTTCACGGCGCGGTCGAAGCCCGAGAGGCGCCAGAAGTCCTGATCCTCGAGGTAGGAGCCATCCGCCCAGCGGTAGCCCTCGATGGCAAGGAGATTATCACCCGCCTTAACCTTATCGGTGATGTCGAACTCCACGGCCATCTTCGTGCCCTCGGCATAACCCACACTCTCGCCATTGAGCCACACGTGCATCGCCGCCAAGCCCGACTCGAAGTGGAGGATTATACGACGTCCATCCCACGCCTCGGGAAGCTGGAACGTATGACGGTAGCAGCCCGTGGGGTTGTCGTCATGCGGGATGAAGGGGGGATTCAGCGGATGGGGGTATGTCACGTTGGTGTATATGGGCACGCCATAGCCCTCAACCTCCCAGTTGCCGGGCACGGGGATTGTGTCCCACGCAGCATCGTCGTAGCCCACAGCCCAGAAGCCCTCAGGGCGCTCTGCGGGGGTCTTCGTCCAGTGGAAGCGCCACTGGCCGCTGATGTCCATGACATACTCCGAGGCACCACGCTCCAAGGCCTCAGCCGTAGTGGCATAGGGAACAAGCGTAGCACGTGCCGGAAGCTTATTTATGGCATAGACCTCGGGCTGCTCCCAATAGGGGCGCGGCTCCTCGGCCTGTGCGACAAATGTCGATGCAGCGATAATGGCTGCACAAAGTATAAAATAGATTCTTCTCATAGGTTATAGTATTAGGTCATCAAGTATTATCTTCGGAACGTAGTGTGTGTCGCCCTCGCGGTAGTAGGTGAGGCTGTCGCCCGCGCGACACTCCCTAAGGACAATCTTCTCGGCAGGGCGCCCTATGGCAAGCACCAAGAGGGGCTCGCACGGCAGCGATAGCTCCTCGCGCAGCTCCTTATGGTCGAAGGCACCGATGCAGATGCCGCCAAGGCCCATCTCCACGGCCTGCAACAACATCGACTGCGCCACAATACCGAGGTCGATGTCTACATACTTCGACTCCTCCACCGTCGAGCATACAACGACGAAGGCATTGGGCTCCGTGCCCGCAAAAGGCAGGTGCAACTCGGGCAGAGCACCACCAAGGCGTATGTGGCGCAGCACCTTCGGTGCCTCGTCGGCCAGGACGGGGCGGAAGCGCAACACCTGCTGGTTGCGTGCCGAGGGACATAGCGTCGCCACCTCTATAATCTTGCGCAGCTGATCCTCGCGCACACGAAACGAGGCATCGTAGCCACGATAGCTGCGGTTGTGCCTCATGAGCCGCGCAACACTCGCCACACGCTTTGCACGTGGCTGCTGACGGTTGTAGTCCTCCATTCTCTTCTCGAGGTAGTTGTCTGCCATAGTTCACACACCTTTATTAACGAGTCACTCTTCTTACATAGTATCAGTATCACCTGACCCTTACAAATCACCTGACCCTTACAAATCACTTGACCCTTACAGCCCTGCAATACTCCCCTGTAATAAGACCATCATTATGATGGTTATGACGGCAAAGATAATATAAAAAACTAAATATACAACGCTCCGCGGCGTGGTTGCAACATAAAAATGGGGTCGAGCACAATGGCTCGACCCCACGGTTGTGGTGATTGTGGATGATTATCTCTCGATTCTCACGCCACAAGTTCTGTATACCAACTCGTCGGCACGACGCTTGAAGGCATCAACGCCACTCTCGATCTTAGTCTCGGGAATTACGCGCTTGAACTCCTTAACCTTGATAGCACGCACGGGGGTGATGCCCTGGTGACGCTGCATAGGCACAGGAGCATTGCCGATAGACTTAACCTTGGGTGCGGGAGTGCTTACGCCCGTAGATACGTTCTGTGACGATGCCGATGCCGAGCTCTTACGCTTGAGCACAACGTCGCTCTGGACGCGCGGTGATGTAGGCGTAGCCTGACCATACTGAAGCTGTGCGACACAAGGATAGTAGACCTCGGTAGCCGTAGTACCACTGGTCGTCTTATACTCATACTCGATAGGCTTGATGGTTATCGTATTGCGGTCGGCAGATACCTCCACGGGGAAGCGCGAGTCGCAGAGAAGCGAACCATTCTCAGCATATACAGGAGCACCGATATATGACTTCTGGCCTACGCCAAGGATGTAGAACGTGTACTCAAGACCGAAGTTCCATGTGCTCAAGGGGTACTCCCTGGTGATGTCGATAGGCAACCATACCTTACCATCCTTGTCAATCTCGAGGTTCCACTTCGGACCGAAGTCGTAGAAGAGGTCGTTTGTTGTGCTTGACGAGTAGTCCGTCATGGTGAAGAGCTCGTAAGGTGTAGCCAATAGGTCAAGCATATACTCCGGCGATGTGAGGTTGTAACCGAGGCAGAGCAGACGGTTGAAGCCACGTGTGCGACGGTTGTAATACTCAGCCATGTCTACAAACTCCTCGTAGAGAACATCGGTAGCATCTTTATCGTAGCCATACTCAGCATAGAGTTCGTATACCTCCTCGGGGAGTGTCTCGGGATACTCGATGCCGCTGCAAATCTCAACCTTCGATGTGAAGGTCTTGCCATTGAGCTTGAACTCCTTAGCATCCTCGTCGTACTCGGCCATCTGTGCTGAAGCCTCCCACTCGCCGCAAAGCGCCTCAAAGAGATCGCTCGTAACAGGCACGGGGAAGTTCTCCCTGGGTGTGGTGTACTCGGCGATAGCCTGAGGGTCGGCATCGTTAAGGTCGGCATTGTGCGTACCCTCGTCGTTGTAGGCGATAACCGCAAGACGTGTGGTAGCATCAGCACGGCTGGCAACCGTGAAGTTAAGACCCGCAGCCGAGTTAATCATCGTAATCTCGTTCTTGCCGAACTTGTTACCTGCACCCATAGTACGCATAAGCGCGAGGTAGGTGGTCTCCTTAAGCGCGATGTTGAACTCACGCACATAGTCGCAAGCGAAGTATGCCTCGTGTACATCCTTGTTGGGAGCCTTGATGTTGAACGTCGCAGTGAAGGGGTCGTCGCTCTCAACGGGTGTTACGACAATCACGGGAGCGGGCTTGTCGGCCGTAGGAATATCGAACGTGAAGTCCTGATATACCTGTGTCTTACCCTCCTCGTCACCCATAGCGGTGCACAATACGCGAATCTTCTTGCCCTGCATAGTCTTCATATCCGTGAACCAGTCGCTGAGGTATATCTCGCTATCGCCATAGAGCATCATCGAACCAAAGGTGTAGAGACCGAAGTATGAGCCAGTGAACCAACGCAAGTAATCCGTGTTGTTGTCGAGCAACGGAAGCACCTGGGTCTGGAACTCCGACTCCTCCATTATCATCACGTTGTAGAATACTACGTTATCGGTAGGCTCGAACGTAACACATCCCTCGATAGGCTTCATGCTGTGCGTACCCATCTTCACGCCGCCATCGAACGTGTCGGGCTCGATAGTATCCACCTGGATACGCTGGTAGTAACCCGTCCAATACTTCTCGGTGTCGATATTTCTACCTCCAGTTTGGAGATCAGCAACCCACGCATCAAAATCGTACTTAGGCATATAGTAGCCGGGATCCCAGCCTGCGGGATACCACCATATTGCAGAAGAGAGATAGTCGAGATAGAGAGGATCGCTCTCAACAGCATTAACAGAGGTAGCACAAGGATTATCCACGCCATCGTCCGTGAGATCCATGTAAACAAGCATCTCCTCGGTGTTCTCCATGAGAGCGTACTCACCAATAAGGAATACGCCGGGCTCACCGGGAACCTTGGGGTCAGAGTACGCAGCACCATCGGGGATGGGATTACCCTCATCATCGAGCTCATAGCTGTGCTCCTCGTCGTAGCGCACAGCCTTGTCGGTTGTGGTGAACTGCTGAGCATTGTAGAGCAACATGTCGAGCTCCAAAGCACCCTCCGACTTCTTGTAGTTGTACATAGGAAGCGACGATGTAGAGTAACGCAACGCATTACCACGCGCCTTAACCTCCTCGGGCATCTTTATATACACGCCGAAGCCATCGTAACGACGGTCGATAACCGTGAGTACGCCCTCGTAGTTTGTCGTCTTGAACGAAGCCTCAACGACCTCGCCATAGTACTCATCATTGCTCTGGATGAAGGCGAAGTATACACTTGCAGCAGTGTTCTCGCCCACGCCCAAAATCTCGAGACGTGTTACGGTCTCCTTCTCGGGCTCGTCGATGTTCTTGATGGCACCGGTAACGAAGAGCACCGACTCCTCGACTACGGCATTGTCACTCTTGAGGTAGGCAAACTGCTTGATGTTTGTTGTTGTCACCTCGATACGAGCACCACCGGGGTTAACCTCGATGACCTCAACCTTAACACTCGCCTCAACCTTGTCGCCGGGTTGCTCTGTCGAGGGACCGTTAACATCGGGATCCTCGTTACAAGCCACGAAGCATACGCCCATAACGAGCGCCACCATCGCAACTAAATAGTTTGTAATCTTTTTCATAAAGTTAATAATTTGGTTTTAGTATGTCCTGTTTTGCATGGAATGTCACCATTCCATTTTGCAAATATATGTATAATTTTTCTAACTTACACTATCACACAGCGTTTTTCTTGCATACACAGCATTTTTATTCACCCGCATAGTCGCATACATACATCCGACACACCTCCGTTTGGGTGCCATCGTGACATCCAAAAAGTGTAGTTTTATATTCTTTTTTCAGGGGGGGGGTACTTCTGCGTTCTCACGTTACGGGCCTCGGGGCGGCCATCAGCACCCACGACGACGTCGTACTCCACGCGCCAATTATGCTTCAGTGTGCGGTATCCCTCGCGGACGACGGCCGTATAGTGCACGTACGTATCCACACCATCCTCGCCGGTGATAAACCCGTAGCCACGCTTGTCGTCGAACCATTTTACTATACCCTTCATACGCTCAAACATATATTTGGTACTTCAAAGTTACACATTTTATCCGTAAAGGCAATACTACGAGGCGCAATTTTTACGTTATATTTGTAGATTCACAAAAAATAGCGTATATTTGTGTTGAATTTCGACAGACTAAAAAACTGATGTTATGAACTATAGATGGAAGATAGCCCTTTTGGCAGTACTCGGATTGTCTACCGCAGCATGCTGTAGCACGAAGAAGGCTTCGAAGAAGCAGGATAAGGCCAACGACAATGTCGAGGTCGAGGGCATCGACAACCGCGTGATGTTGATGTATGGCGTGCCCATGCCCGACGGCAGCTTCCCCCGACCTATCAGCGAGGAGAATCCCCAGCATCAGCGCCCTGGCGTACCCTTCCCCGATGGCCGTGTGGCTGTCGAGGTGAGCGCGGAGCGTGCTACCGAGATTCTGGAGATGATTAAGGCCGAGGAGGTCAAGGCCGAGGTCGTTAGCGAGCTTAACGGCGTACCCTTCCCCGATGGCCGCGTGGCTATCGTCATCAGCGAGGAGCGCGCAGCCGAGATATTGGAGATGATCAAGGCCGAGGATGAGGCCAAGGCTGCTACCGAGCAGAAGTAACCCTACGACAGCCGTGAAGGGGAAGAGATTGGGTCTCCGCAAGCATATAGGCCTCAAGCTATTTAAGGGCCTATACGACGACACGGTGGAGCGCCACGAGTTGCGTACACTCTTTTGGGAGTGTACGCTTCGTTGTAATTTGAGGTGTCGTCACTGTGGCAGCGACTGCCGCACGGATGTCGCGGAGAGGGATATGCCCTTGGAGGACTTCCTGCGTGTCCTGGACGAGGAGGTCACGCCCAATGTCGACCCTAAGCGTGTGCTCATCATCTTCTCCGGAGGCGAGGTTCTCGTGCGCAGCGACATCGAGGAGGCGGGGCGCGAGGTCACACGCCGTGGCTACGCCTGGGGCATGGTGACAAACGGCATGGCTCTCACGCGCGAGCGCCTCGACGGTCTTGTGCGTGCCGGTCTGCGCTCCATATCCGTGAGCTTCGACGGCTTTGCCGACGAGCATAACTACATACGCCAGAGCCCGTTAAGTTTCGAGCGCGCACGTCAGGCCCTGCGATACATACGCGAGGTCGAAGGTCTTACGTACGATGCCATAACGTGCGTGACACCCGCGATGCTCAACCGCCTCGAGGAGTGGAAGGAGTTCTTAATCGCTGAGGGCATCACACGCTGGCGCATATTCTCGATATTCCCCGCGGGGCGCGCAAAGAGGGACGACACGCTCCACCTCAATGCCGAGGAGTTCCGCACGCTCATGGAGTTTATACGTCGCACACGCAAGGAGGGGCGCATCGCGCTCAACTACGCCTGCGAGGGCTTCCTCGGTGGCTACGAGGCCGAGGTGCGTGACCACTTCTACATGTGTACTGCCGGAGTGTCGGTGGCATCCATCCGTGTCAATGGCGACATCTCGGGATGCACGAGCGTGAGGGCCAACTATACGCAGGGCAACATCTACCGCGACCACTTCTGGGATGTGTGGCAGAACAGGTTTGAGCCCTTCCGCAACCGTGCGTGGGCACATAAGGACGAGTGTGCCGAGTGCAAGGTGTGGGAGTTCTGCCGTGGCGGAGGCATGCACCTGCGCGACGACGAGGGGCGGCTGATGTATTGCCACTACAACATGCTAAAATAGTAAAAGGGAGCACGGCTCCCTTTTACTATTTTATTATCACACAACGATTTACTATCGGCGTATCGGGCGAGTCGAAGGCTCGCTCCGTGTCGCCCACCCATGTTGTCGTTATGCGGCTTGGGGCGATGCCCGCAGCGAGGAGGTAGGCCTTGACATTCTCGGCACGCTCCATAGATAGTTGCTCGTTGCGCGCGGCGCTTCCCGTCTCCCTATCGGCATATCCCGTGACATGCAGCGGAGCATCACCCTTGGCGATGGCAGCGATGTAGCCATCGAGCGTTGCGCGGGCATAGTCCGTGAGCTCGGCATCACCTATATTGAAGAATACAACGCCCTCACCCATGGTGACATACTCCGTCGTGGGCTTCTTCGCGCGACAGGCGTCGAGGTCGCCCTTGAGGCGCTTATTGTCGGCCGTGAGGCTCTCCACCTGCTTGTTGGCACTCGCCAGGCGCTCGCCATTTGCGAGCAGCTGCTCCTCCAGCAAGACGATGGCAGCGAGGTAGCCATCGACCTCCACGGCAGGGTATGCCGGCGTCCAATCGCGCTGATTGAAGCGGTATGCCACGCCGAGCGATGCCGACATGGCGAAGGCAAAGCGGCCACCGCTCTGTATCTCGTCGGGCAGCCCCTTCTCGGCAAATATCCACGAGCGCAGGTCGAGCTCTATGTCCCACTGTCGGCTCACGCGGAACTTATTCAATAGTCCCGACGAGAAGGCGTACTCGCCATTATACGACCCTGCGGACTTCTTCGTCCACGACATCGCCGTATATCCGAAGCCCACGTACGATATGGCGCTATATACGCGGTTGGGGTGGTAGCCCCCAATCCAGTTCGACATGTTTACGAGGATGTCGCCATGCACGAAGATGTAGGGTGTCTTGAAGGCACCGGCGCCATAGGCGGCCTTGTTTAGCGAGTAGTTCTGAAACTCGCCACCGTCGAGTTGTAGGCGCATACCGAGGATGGGCGCCACCCACTTCGTGAATCCCACGTTAGCATTCCATCCCACGCGGTCGAAGAACTTACCCGGGTCTTTCACTCCCGAGCGGTTTGCCACCTTCAGCGACGAGGCGCCGCCACCCACGCTAATCTCCCAGTTGTCCCAGAAGCGGTTTGTCTCGAAGCCCTGCCAGCGCAGCTTCTTGCCGCCATCCTGCGCCACGGCCGCCGTTGTCGACAAAAGTACCGTGGCGACGAACATCGTAAGTAAAATCTTTTTCATAGTCTAAAACTTTATAAGTTCGCACAAATCAATTATCGTCTTAGACCATGACAAATACCGAGCCATACACAAATGTCTGGTAAGGGGCTGACTAAAAAGTTGCTTAGCCAGCCCTTGATACCTAAGAGAGTCAATAAAAAGATGTAGTTTTAGGCTTAAGTTCCTTTTCACCGCTCACGCTCGGCATAGTCTGCAAGCAGCCTCTGCTCTCGCTTAATCGCGGCGCTGCGAAGCCCGAAAAAGCGGAGTTTACTTAGCGTCTAATTAAAAGTCCCACTTTTCAAAGGGGGATTTAGGGGGATTGTGAATATGTGCCTAAAATGCGCCAGCATTTTGAGGGCGAGCACATTTGT